>NZ_JBFUJK010000015.1:0-131697 GCF_056401395.1 Arthrobacter sp. P4_F11 | reverse complement strand
GTGACGTTCTCGGGTGAAACCGCCTCCGGCTGGCAGCAGGCTACGTTCTCCAGCCCGGTGGCCATCACGGCAAACACCACCTATGTGGTGTCCTACCGGGCCCCGAACGGGTTCTATTCGGCCAATGGAGGCTACTTCAGCAGTGCTGCGGACACCCCTCCGCTGCACGGCCTGGCCAGCGGCACCGACGGCTCTAACGGCGTCTACAGCTACGGAGCCACTGCGTTCCCCAACAACAGCTACAACAACACCAACTACTGGGTCGACGTCATCTTCAACCGCTAGATGAATGGAGACCATGTTCGCTCAGCCGTGGTTCAGCGTCCGGCTGTGTGGGCAGCCCAGGATTCGATTCGCGGAGGAGTTCCGGTTTGGGGCGTGGGGGACTCTCCAGCCCCACCGCCGGTGGTCGTCCACGATTGCTTCCACTGGTCGCTTTATTCAGGATCTGTGGGTCGGATCTTCGCCGTCCGGACGGCACTGGTCGCCGGTGCTGACGCCTCTGACGGTGAGGATCCTGGATGCTTTCCACCCGGCACCGGTTCGGTAGACCTTGTTGGTCCCGCTCGTCCGTCAATCTTCAACGAGGGTCTGGAGTTCCGCTCTTACCGCGGTGGAGTCATCGACCGCGAATATCTCCGCCAGCCGGCCCGCGGAGCATACGCTGGGCCTGGGCGTTGTCGATGTGCCGGCCGTAGGCCACGTCCAAGACCTGGCCGGTGTCCTGGTCCACCATCCTTGTCGCCCGACTCTTTTATGGTTCGTGGAACCGGTTACTCCAGGGGACCGGCGACGGGGATGTCACGGATCCTTGAACGGGGCGATCCTTCCCCCTCGAATCCGCGACACGCAGCTGCGGCACCCCGGTGACTCATCGGTTTCGACAATGACCTGGCCGCGTCCATCGGTCGGCAGGCTGCCGGAAATGACACGGTCGTCGGGCACGTTGAAGACGGCGGTGGCAACCTCAGAGCGCGGCCCCCTTTTCATCTACGGCTCGGAATCAATTCCCCACCACCACGAAGAGTCGGGTTCCATCGACCGGTCCCGTGCCACCGCGCGAGCCGGGAACGTCGGGAGCGACATGAGCTGCTGGCCGCTGTGTGCGGAGTCGCCGCGGCAG
This sequence comes from Arthrobacter sp. P4_F11, assembly GCF_056401395.1. Lineage (NCBI taxonomy): Bacteria > Bacillati > Actinomycetota > Actinomycetes > Micrococcales > Micrococcaceae > Arthrobacter > Arthrobacter sp. P4_F11. The sequence continues at coordinate 130,574 of NZ_JBFUJK010000015.1, read as the reverse complement.
GCCACGATTCCCAGATACCCCCGCGCTAGAACGACACTTTGTAGGTGTGATGAGAATATTCGCTGTCAAAGGTGTCGCTGAATGCGTTACCTGAGACCGGTAGCGTCCGGTTCTCTCCGACGACTTCCACCGTCGACCCAGTGACTCCCGGCGGGAGGACGAAGTGCTTAAGGCCCGGGGACTGACCCAGGCCGATATCCGCAAAGATATAAGCCGATCCTTCATAAGCCTTAAGCATTGTATTCGTCGTATCGTTGAAGCTAAATTGATACGACTGGGTGTTGATCACAGGGGCAAGCGACTGGACGCCGGCGTTAATCGTCTTGATCCGGTCTAACCTGGCCTGATCACATTGGACCAAAGAATAAAATCCACACGTCGAACCGTTATTGTGCTGAAAATAGGCCAATCCCCGGGCTTCGTGAATAATGGCGGACCAAACTGCCCCCTCGATCTGCGCCGGGGTGATTGTTAGGGATCCGGGATCATTGAGCAGAGGCATGGCCGCCTCGATGAAGACCCAATTGGGGTGGCCCCCGATAGGATTCTGATAGGCCCTGAGCCGATCTGCCAACCACCCGTATGAAGCGGCCGACACCGGATTTGCTCCGACCGGCCAGTGAGGCGACTGGATCATCTGGTTGTCAACAAAAGGACTCGTGTACGCGTACTTGTCTACGCTGGCCACATCGACGAGGTTCACTAGTTCCGCCATGGAACCTTGGGCCCAGTAGGTGTCCAAGACGCCGTTCGAATAGTTTGCCATTGTGAAGCGGCCATCGCCAAAGGCGTGAACCCGAGCTACCTTATTTCTCTGATCTACGAGGTTTTCTTTCGCATTTGCGCCGGTGCACCCCAGGCCAATATCACATTCGTCGGATATGAACCAGGCAACTGTGTTGGAATCACTTCCGATTTCGGCTTGCGTCCATTCATCCTGCGCAATGACAAAGACGCCCTGGTTCGTAATCATGGAAATCGGGGAGCCGTCATGTTCGGCCCCCATGTAGGTGTTGATGCCAATGGACTTCAGTTCTGCAGCGTGCTCCGGCTTTCCCATGAATACGGATATCGGGAAGAATCCAGGATCAGTCCATCGTGCGGCATTTGCCTTTGGGAACTTGCTCCAGTAGGCCGGACCACCCTCCCAGGGAATCGTCGGGAGGCTTGCGAGCGGGTTAGGCCGTTCATGGACGCCGGCACTGATTGCATTAGGCTCGGATCCTACTTGACCCATCCCCGGCGTGGTTACGCCGATCAGAGTGGCCGTCAGCGCAAGGCCGACGGCCGCCCACACTCCGAAGAGGCTGCCGCTGTGCCTCTTATTACTGGAAAGCTTTGGGTGAGTAACTTTTGGCATGAGAACTCCACACTATTCTTTGGTTGAATCTAAAATTCGGTGTGCCGTTGAATGTTTTGCGGTCCTGACTCCAATAGCGGGATTCGTTGTCCCGCCGCATTTTGCGCCGAAGCGTGGGATGGTTCGCGATTTTCTGCAAGCACCGGATATTTCACGGAACGGGCGCGGCGCCTCATGCCAAGCCGCGCGTTGCCGTTTTGCCTCCAGCTCGTTTCGGGGGATTCCTTCCCTGAGCTAGTTGCACGAACCAGGTGAGCGAGGACTTCCCCGCTTCGCCGGTAGTTGAATGAAGCCTGCACGCGGCGGTGTCCCGCTTCGCTGAGGTTCCGGGCCAGAGCCGGACCACGCATTACGTGGAGCACTGCTTCTGCCAGCAGGTCCGGATTGCCGGGATCGACGAGCAAACCGCTGACCTTGTCCTCGACCAGTTCAGCCACCCCGCCGGCATTCGTCGAAACGACGGGCACCCCCATGGACATCGCTTCCATGATGGCCACGCCGAGCGGCTCGGCGTGGCTGGCCAAGGCGAACACATGTGCTCGACTAAGTTCACTCCGGACCGACACCGCTGATACGGCTCCGAGCAGACGGACGCGATCGCCGATGCCAAGCGCTCTCGTCAGTCGTTCGAGGTCCTGACGATAGCCGGTCCCTCCGGCGTCGTCCTCGCCTGCTATTGTCAAGTGCACGTCCGCGCCGCTCCGCACCATCTTCTTCACGGCACCCAGGAGAACGTCGTGGCCTTTGCTGGGATTCAGGCGACCGCATGAGAATATCCGGAACGGTCCCTCACCCGACCACGGCACATAGGGTTCGTCCCTGCTGAACTCCTGCACATCAACACCCATCGGCGTAACTTCAATGGTCCCGGGGAGCGATGACCCGAGTGACGCCCTAATCTCGCGATGCAACCCCTCAGTGATGACTATTGCAAACGCTGCGCGGTTCCATTTCAAGCGCTGATTGTCTCCGTAATCGCTCAGCGGTCCGTGGAGTGTCAGGCTGTAGGGTAAGCCCCTGAGCAAATTTGCATACATGGCAACGTATGCGGAGTTTCCACAAGAGTGCACGTGGACGTGCTCCCACTCCTTCTCACGTGCGACTGATGCGAGCCGGGCTCCCATCAGCACCCACCCGAGTTGGATCGTGAAGGCCCGGAACCGGCCGCCGGGGCCTTTGGGCTGCGCCCCTCCATTGGTTGCCGCGCTGGCCACCCGAATTACGCCTGCGAGAGGTCGCGGCGGCGTGCGGAGAAGTTCGCCCACGGTTGCCATGACGGCGGAAATGGACAATGGAGCCAAGTAGGTTGTGAGCTCCTGCGCCGTGGCCGCCCACTCCTGGCCCGCAAATCGACCTGCGGGACTTCGTGTGGAAACCACATCCGGAGAAACGTCAAGCTGCCGCAGCACGCCGAGCTCTCGCCAGAAGAAGCTGTGCGTCTGTCCCGGGAATTCAGGGACGAGGTAGCCAAGACGTGCATTGCCGCTGAGATGATGCCTGTTCATTTTGCGAGCTCGGAGAGTCGCTGGCCGTCATCCGAGTCCTCATGTTGGGTTCCGGGCGCTTCAGGAGCGAACTCATGGCGGCCACTCTTCATGGATGGCTCTTGGGGATCCGAATCCCGCGGGGGTTTGGCCTTCCGTCGGACTCTCCTTTTCCTATCGGCATCCGGCAGGTCTCCGTCCTGGGACGTGCGTCGATTGCGAGACACCGAGACCGAGCGGGCGATCGAGACTGAGCCAAACATAAGCACCACTCCGGCGAGGAATATGGCAATGACGGACCGGAGCCTGCTGGAGAATTGTTCCGTTGCCTTATCAGGAGACGCCACGACGATCGAGGTGAAAAGATAAGTATCGTCAGCACCATTGATCTTTTGCGCGTCGTAGAGATCTTTCTCGAGCATTTCCCCCAGGGCTCGAGTCGTTGCAAATGACTTTCCCGGAGTTTCAGCGGTCCCGGTGATGTCGACCAGGAATCCATTGACCCCACCAACGCCGCGACTGACGGTGTAGTCGGAACTTAGTCCCTGTTCTTTCAATCTATCAGCCGTGGAACTGTCACTTAGCCGGGTGAGGAGCACTTGAACGATTAGTGAGGGATCCGAGGAGCGAAGATACGGGTTCTTCTTGTTGAGCTGCTCCAGTGCCGGTTTCTTTTCAACCTCCTGCGCCGTTGGTATGTCCGGATTTATCAATGCATAAGTAGAAGAAGATTCATAGGACCGGGGAGCAAATTGGAATATGTATATTGCCGCCGCGAACGTCAGAAGAAGTACGGGTAGAGAAACGAATCGGTGCTGCCACAGTGTTTTCAAGACTGCTATTGGATCCACGGCTGCCCTCCCAGTAGCTTGCGTCCGTCAGCTTCAAAGTCATCGATTCGTGTTTGGCTGGTGGGGACATTGGTTTTGATTTCAGTCTTCGTCATTATCCACACAGCTCCACCTAAACCGACGAGAACAGGATATGTGAGGGCAAAAACTGGGAACGACAGAGAGTCGAATGTGAGGGAGCATATACCAGCAACGAGCGCTCCGGCGCCCACTGCCCCAGCCAATGACTTGAGTTGGGGGTTCGATGCTGCCCGCGCTGCCATTATTGCGGTCACGCCTGGAACAAGCAGATAGATCGTGACGGCAAGAAGACCCACCAGGCCCAGGGTCACGGCCGCGTTCAAGTACTCGTTATCAAGAATGTGGATTGCGCTGTCAGCTTGGTAATTTCCTGGACCCGCACCAAGCCATGGTCGCTCCGCCACCATGGATTCGACCCGGGGATAGTTGTTCGTCCGGGTAGAAATTGAAGGATCCGAGTTGGAAGACGTGACCGTCTCAGTGAGGGTGGTGATTAGTCCAGGCACACTGAGAAACAGGCCGGCAAGGGCCACCGGAGACGCAAGTAGTGCCCAGGTGCGGGGAATTTTTGGAAGGAAGGGTATGAATACCGAGAGTCCAACCATGAGACCAAGGACTCCGGATCGCGAGACTGTTGATGCAAGCGCAAATACCAAGAGCATGGTGCCCAGCAACTTGAAACCGATCCATCCCTGTCGATCGTAAATCAAACGCCAGATGGACAGCGGCAGAAGCATTGCGGCAACTACGGCCAGTTCTATGGAGTGGAAGGTGCTACCCGCAACGCGCAAAAGGGCACCCCGTGCCTGAAATGGGGTATCCCCACCGTTGTAACTAAACCCTGGCATGGCGTACTGGAACCACTCCATGGGGTTGATGTGAAGGAAGAACTGGACTACGGCAACCATGCAGCAGAACAATGCTCCCGCGAGTAGGGCTCGAGTGAGTACCATGGCGTCGTCAAGCGTGCGGACGACTTCGCCAATAACGAGGACTATGCCGGCGGTGGCCATCAAAAGGATCAGCCAACGATCGGCGGACGAACGGGCTGCTTCGGTGCTGGCACCGGAGATCCCAGCGTAAAGGGCCGAATAGGAGACGCATATCCCTAGAAACAAGGCCGTCAAACTGACTCGTCCAGGATGCCGGAACGCCACGGGATCGTGAAGTCCAAAAAGTACAGAGCAGATCCAAAGGACGAAGATGAGCGTTCCCAAGAGCATCGGCACGGTGCCGGCTGCACCGACAGGCTTGATCACCATGGATGAAGGAAAGAAAAAGATGCAGAAGGCAACCGCTCGAACAAGTAGAGGCACGCTTCGTCCCTTTGTTGCCCCGGCTACGAGCCTAATCGGCAGGATAGGTCTGCTGGCGGCATCGCTATGACCCATGACAGAAGATCGCGTCAGGGCCAGGCGGTGCCAGGTCATGAGCCCACCCCTGTTGCGTCGTACAAGGCCTGACGAGTGGGAGGTGGACTGCAGACCCGTTCGATTTCCTGACAAACACGCGTTGACGGTTTGCGCCAGTCCTTGCGAACGGTTTCAGCCAGGAGCTGGGCGCGGACGTCGATATCCGTGGCGGTAACAGCAGAGGACAGGCCGTCGGCAATTGCTGAGGGTGTGGCTGGCGCCCAGATTGCGTGAGGAGCGGATAGGTCGGCCCGGGAGAATGGATGATCGTTCAGGACAGGTACATTCCCCGCAGCCATGAGCTCCTCGGCAACCAAGCTGATGTTGGTGAACGAAAGCGCCAGGCTCGCAATTGTCCGGTTGTACAGCACATTTAGCTCGGTGGGGCGCAAGGACCCATGATTCGTAACGGGGAATGGCCAGCCGGAGACGGTGTCTCCGAAGATATGAATTTCTTGCTCTGGGTGACGACGATGAAAGTCCTCCAGCGCCAGCCTTGCCAGGAGATATCCCCGCCGGTCAACGGTTCTTTTCGCATAGTAGACGATGCCAGCCCGCGGCGTTGTTGCAGCGTCGCGGGGGAGAAGCTTGTAGTCGCTTGTATCGCAGCCGAACGGAACGGTGGTATCCGCCACGATTCCTAGTTCGTGTAACAGCCTGGATGCCACCATCTCCCCCAGGGCAATGTTTGTGAACCCGAATCTGTACGTGTCTTCGGCGAGAGCATACAAGGCTCCCCGTGGGTAGAAGTAAGGTTCGTAATCCTGGATGAAGTAGAAACAGTTCACCGTCGAAGGAGCCCGCTTGGCGACCACATGGGCCGTCCCCCACGAACTGGCGACGAGAGCGTCGATGCCCTCGATTCGCCCTGTGGCACTTCGAATTTCTGCTCTGATTTGGGGCCAGTACCGCCTGATTACCTGTTCATGGCGCGCCACATCGTCGGAGTTCTTGTCGTAAAGGAGCAGCGTGCAGACGTGCCCGCGCGCCTCTGCCTCTTCCACCATTCTGAAGAGCGTCGTGTGCCCCCCGGAGCCGCGCCCCGGGGGCGCGCAAACCCATCCGATCCGTAGCGCGGACTCGGCCCGCCAAGTGGGGGCGGCCAAGGAAACGTTTCTTGATTCCATAAGGTCCTCGACACGAACGGGCAAGTCTGCCGCTCCTAAGTCGAGTCGCTGGTTGATCTTATTTGCTGTTCGCCTCAATGCTGCCTCGGCGATTCCACGAGCACTATGGGTCTGTACAAGCCGCAAAAGATCGGTGGCTTGTCGATACGAGAGAGTCACGGGGCACCTCCATCGAACCTGGTGTGGCTTTCTGCAAGGTATTCGGCATAGTCATCCAGCGCATTCGAACGGACGTCCTCCGGAATACCAGCCTTGGCTGAAATCATCACGGCGAGAACATCGGTTGGACCGGCACGGAGTAACCCACTCAGTTGGGCCGAACTCAGGGCCACTTCGTCCGAATAGCTGATGCTCTTCATGTGCGAAGTTGCTGCCGGCGGCCCGCCCAGAACTTCATCGACGTAAGTTCCGTAGAGCATCATTTCGGAGAAGTGCAGTTGGGCGGCGATAGCCGACTGCCATGCCATGCCGGTGACTTCCTCGATCCTTTGGAGCATGGCACGGACAGTCTCGGCGTCCCAGATGCACGGCCAGCAGATGTAGTCCGTTAGATTCCCGGCATCGGGCGGCTCCAGACCCAGGAGGCTTCTTGCTGATTCGAGCCACAGGCGATGTCTGGGCAATCCGTCGTGGACTGCCTCTGGCTTGCGATACATGGCTAACTTGCCGTCCTGCTGAAAGGAAGCCAACTCAGTGGGGGCGACTAAGACCATATCGGAGTCTATGAGCAGGACTGCGTCGGCGTCGAGGGTCGCGGCAGTGGAAAGTTTTACCAACTGCTGAGTGATCCAGCCGCGTATTGGTGGCCACGGGCGTTTGATGTTGACCCACAGGTTAAGTGCTGGCATTTTCAGCATGTCGGAAGGCAAGAACTCTCCCACATCGTGGATGACTGTTCTGCTGCTGGCTATCGCTCGGAAAAGCGATAAGTCCTTTCGAGGTACCACGATGTGGTGCTGAACGTGCTCGGGCATCCAAGCGACAATTGAGCGATTGAGATCCCGGCACAGTTGGTAATCCCTGGCGTAGCTGGGCGTCACCACGACCAGCTGGCTGCTTTCAGCTTCCATAGCTCCTCCACTCACGCCACCGGATCCTTGGCCCTGGAACATGCTGGCCCGATCCAGGCCGGGCGGCGAATCCATCGGCAATGCTCCCGCTGTCGGCTGCGTCAGGCTGCCGAGGGCAGGCCTGACACGCGCCGGAGGACTCATCCTCGTAAACATCAGCCGGACGGGTGAACCCTCGCATGTCAGTAGACTCCGTTCCGATGCCAGCGATTCCATCTCACTTGCGATGTGAACCGTCCGCGGAGGCGGCGGGCGAGTCCCATCGTCCTGAGCCACTGGGTCGAACTGCTAGGGTTCGTGTTGGTGAGAGCCCGCCATAGGGGCCTGCGGGCAACGCCGGGATCTAGCTGGATGGCCAGATCCAGGCAGGACGAATGCAGCTGGGAATCCCGGCTGCCGCGGTCCCGCTCGTGGCGTGCGGTTGAGAGTGCTTCGCTGACCAGTGCCTGAGTTGCGGCCTGGCGAAGAAACGGAGCTTCGGAAATTCTTCCCGCGGGCCCGTTGAACAGGACATCGAATGCCTCACGACGTTCCTGCAGGTCCACCAGAACGTCGACTTCCCGGGCGGAGAGGCTCCCGCTATGTTCCCTATGCCAGGCCTGATCCGCGCCGTGGATGTAGGCAACGTCCGCGAAGGCCGCGATGCGGAACCATAGTTCCATGTCGTGGGTGTGCTTAAGCGACGCTTGGTAGCCGATCTCCTCCAGAACTGACCGTCGTACGAGTGCCTCCGGCGACGTGATGACGTTTATCCCGCTGCGGCAACGGTCGAGAAGCCATGAACGACCGGGCCAAATCGTCCACGAGGCAGCCCTGGATCGCGGCGACGGCAGCCCTTCGCCTGAAAAGTGGAGAGGGTGTCCGTATACCAGCCCCACCGATGGATAGGCCCGGGCGACAGCCACAGCTCGCCGGAGGGACCCCGGTGTCAGCAAGTCATCAGCGTCCAGGCGCACCAGGAACTCGCCTGAAGCGGCTTTGGCGCCGTCGTTGAAAGTCTTCACGACTCCTTGATTGCTCGCATGGGCCAGCACTTGAACAGACCCACAGCTGGATGACAACTCCCGCGCGACGCGAAGGCTGTCATCCGTGGACGCGTCGTCAACGATGATGACGTCGACGGCTACTCCGTCCTGGCTGACCGCGCTTTGCACTGCCTGGCGAAGGTACCGGGCGTAGTTGAAACAGGAAATCACCACTGTCACCGTTGGCGGATCGCCACGATGCTCTCGGGCGCGCACGCGGATTCTGTCAGTCACCTGCGCTGCCCTTGCGGTCACGGCTGCTCACCGCCCCATGGCAATGCGCAGCTGGTCCACGACGTACGTCTGTTCATCGTGCGTAATCCCGGGATAGATCGGCAGGGACAGGATTTCGCCAGCCAGACGTTCGGCGCAGGGGAAGTCCCCGACCCTGTGGCCCAGGCCCGCATACGCCGGCAAGAGGTGAACCGGCGTCGGATAGTGGATTGCGGCACCTACTCCCGCCGACTGCAACCGATTGATCACCCGATCACGCTGCGCCACGCGGATGACATAGAGGTGGAATACGTGGTCGTTGCCGGCCGCGACCTTGGGAGGGATCACTCCATCAAAATCTGAGAGCAGCTCGTCATAGAGAGCCGCGGCAGCCTGACGCTGACGGTTCCATTCATCAAGAAGATCCAGCTTCGCCGAGAGCACGACAGCCTGAAGACTGTCCAAACGGGAGTTGAAGCCGATCTCCGGATGGTCGTATCGCTGCGTTCCGCCATGGTTTCGCAGTTTCGCGGCCATTTCCGCGTACTCCTCCGAGCTGGTCATGAGTGCGCCGGCGTCGCCGTAGGCTCCCAGATTCTTGCCCGGGTAGAAGCTCGTCGCAGCGATGTCTCCCAAAGACCCGGCACGACGCCCGAATCGCCTGGCACCCTGTGCCTGCGCCATGTCCTCTATAAGCACGACATCGTCGCCAATCTCGTCCCGGATAATTTCCATGGGGGCAGCCTGGCCATAGAGATGGACCCCGAGTACGGCCCGGGTGCGCGAGGTCACCTTCTGCGCGATCTCCCGGGGCGACACGAGAAAGTTATCGTCACAATCTGCAAGGACCACATCAGCGCCGGCACGGACAACCGCACCGGCCGTTGCCACGAAGGTGTTGGTCGGCAATATCACTTCGTCTCCTCGACCGACACCCGCGGAACGGAGCGCAAGTTCGATCGCGTCCGTGCCATTGCCGACTCCGACGGCGGCGGCGGCGTCGCAGTACCGGGCCCACGCCTCCTCAAACGCCGTGACTTGGGGACCGAGTATGAAGCTGCTCTCCGCAATGACGCGATTGAATCCTTCGCGTATGGCGTCCGCAATCTGTGCCTGCTGCCTCGAAAGGTTTACCAACGGTACAAGGTGCGTCATGTCACTTCCTTCAACGTGGTGGTGTGTTCCTGAACCGGCTGGCCTGCTACTGGCGCCGTCGGATCCTGTCGGTTGGTTAACTGCTTTGCCTCACGGATTTGTCTCCGGAACCACCGGGCAAGAATCAGCGCGTAGACAGTAGCGCAGACAGAGCCACCAGCGAGCAAGCTCCAAAGCGGGCCCGGCACTACTGCCTCAACCGCCATGGACGCAGCTCCTGCCGGGAGCGCGGCAACAACCGGAGGCCACAGCTTGGCGCCGACCGCGCGAAGGTCAGCACCGCATCGCTGCAGCGACACGGCATAGGCAGGACAGACGACGAGGATAGCCGTAGCCAGGTGTGCAGCTGCGACTCCCGGGCTGCCGTTGGCTCGTAGCCCAAGGACCACCGCGGGGATGAGCGCCACGATCCAGGCAATCTGGACCAGGAGCGTCGCCTTCGATGCTCCGCGTGCCAGAAGGTAGGAAGCGGAAAGATCGAAGAGAGTGCGTAGCGAGCCAAAGACCCCGAGCCAAGCCAGGACTGCAGCGGCAGGCAACCAACTTGGTCCGTAGACCAGTTCAATCACGGGGTGAGCGAGAACAGAGAGCAGGAGGCCGGCAAGCAGCGATATCGCCCACACCGGACCAACAAGGACCGCAAAGTTACGGTCCGGTCTGCTTGTCGCCAGCCGTGAAAACGTCGGGATAGAGACGGACCGCACCACCTGACCTACAGCGCTCATCGGCCAGTTGGACACATTAAACGCAAGAAAATAGAAGCCAAGAGCCACTGGACCCGAGAGCCGTGAGATGGCCACATTGTCTACGTTTAACAACGCCCAGGAGAGCATGTTGGCGAGAGCTACGGGGACGCCAAAAGAGAGCACGGCAGGCGCCACTGCCCTGTCAAAGCCAAAGCGAACTTTCTCTCCGGAGAGGACGAACTGGAGTACGAGAGTGGCGCTTTGGGAGACGATCCGTGCGCACGCCAGACCCATGACTCCCCAGCCGGCCAGAATCAAGACAATTGTGAGGGCCGTCCCGATGATGAAATCTGCGGCCGCGATCCCGAACAGTTTCTTTTGTGCAAAACGGCGCTGCAGGGAGGCATAGGGCACAACTCCGGCGCCAGCCAGCAGAAGGGAGAAGGCCATTACCGAGATAACGGGTCCAGCGTCCGGACTGCCGAGCAGGTCGGCCACCCCCTGGCCGGATAGGGCCATGGTTATGGCCAACGTCGTGCCAGACGCCAGAGCCAGCGTTGCAACGGTTGGAGCAATGCGTTCGGGATCTGCGGACCTGATCAAATCTGCGCTCATGCCGAGGTCCGCGAGGGTCATCAGCACTGCTTGCACAGTCAGGGCCACGGCGAAAACACCGAACTGTTCTGGGGCGAGTATCCGGGCAATGACTACTCCGACGGCGAAGCTCCCCAGCCGGAGAACCAGACTATTGATGGTGCTCCATGCCAGCCCGCTTCCCAGCTGCCGCCCCAGATTTTGCTGGCTCATTGTCGTGCCCCTTTGGCGAGGCGCAGACCTGATGCCTCAAGGTTTACGACAGTGCGAAATTTAGCCACTTCATATCCGGTGCGGATCAGAGATCTGCTTCGCAGCACGGTTTGCTGAGGTGCCTTTACGGCACGAAGATAAATAGATTCAAGCCGCTGGGCTGCATGTTCGAGGCTGAATCTGTGCTCAACCAGCCGCCGATTGTAGGCACCGAGCGACGTCCGAAGCCCGGCGCTGTTGATTAAACGGACCAGGACCTCTTCAAGTGGAACGGCACCGTTCCCGCCAGAGCCGTGGCCGAACCATCCGTCCATAAGAAATTGCTCTTCATTTTCAGGACAGGAAAGCCGCCAGAAACCAGCTGTACCCTGCACGATCAGAGGCTTCCCGTACGACATCCCGCGCAGCGCGGAACTGCCCATTCCCAGTACCACATCAGCCGCGTCGTAAAGGGGTCGCGGATCCACCACGTTGCCTGCTACACGAATGACCTTGCGGCCGTGCTGGCGGTTAATGTCTTGCTCGGCCGCCCTGACCTCCCGGAGCCCGGGCCCATCGCCGGCGACCAATAACGTGACGGGGAAGCGGGCGGCTAGGCGATCGACCACGCTGACGGCAGTCCGGACACCTTCTAGCTTTCCAAGGTCGGTGCTGAGCCTGCCCACAACGGTTATGACGAACTCATCGTCGGGAATATCCAACTGCTGGCGTGTCATCGCCGTGGCCCCGGGTTTGTTGTAGGCCGTGTCGATGGGTGGTTCTATGACGTGGATATTCGTTCGCCGCCGGCGCTCCTCTTCTGCGAGTCCCTGCGTTCCGACGATGAGCGGAAAGTGCCTGGGCAAAAAGTCGGGCACGTCCATGGAAAGTACCGTCATGACGGACGTGGTGCCGTAACGCAGCGCTGGCCCGAATGCTGTTTCCACGCAGGGAGCCCACTCATACGGATGAACCAGGTCTATGTCCAGACTCCGGACCGTGGACGTCAGTTTGCGGATCGTGGCCGGGTCAACGCCATGCGTCCGAGGAGGCGCTTCGATGAACTGAAGTGATAGTTCCTTTACTTTTTCGATCAGAATTCCGGTAGCGGCGAAAACGAACACTTCATGGCCGAGGTTCCGCACGGCAGAGGCGAGTTCAAGTGCATTAATTTGGCTTCCCCCCATACCCAGCTCGTGGGGGTAGACGAGAATGCGCATGGTGTTTAGACCGCCTCTCGGAGAGCGTATTGAACTGGCCGTCCCCGGTTCACAGCTCGGCCGCCGCTCCGTTGAAGGCATCATGGTCGACCGGATGCGCCGGGACACCCACCCACGTTTCGCCGTCGGGGACATCCCCGAGAACCGCGGCGCCCATGCCGATCGTCGAGTACGAACCTATCGATGTACTTTCACGCACGCTGGAGTTCATCCCGAGGTAGGCCGCACGGCCTATCCTCACGCCGCCGCCAAGTGAGGTGCCGGCGGCAAACGTCGCGTAGTCCGCCACGACGTCGTCGTGCGTGAAGGTGACTCCCGGCATGGCCACCACGTGCGATCCCAGGGTGACCGAGGCCGTCAGCGTTACGTTTTGCAGCAGGATGCTGCCCCTGCCGATCCGGCATCCTTCCGGCATTCGGACCGTCGGGTCAATCACGGTGGCATAGCGGTTGGTGCCAATATCCACCGCACTCAGTCGTTCCACCACGGCCTGCCGGGGACGGCCGGAATCCATGCAGACCAGAAGGAAGGCATGCGTGAAGCGGACCGCGTCGTCGATGGTTCCCAGGACTGGCGCTCCGTCCACTTCGATCCCGGACATCTCCTCGTCGTCATCAAGGAAGCCGACGACGTCATAGCGTCCGCTGCTGCGAACCGTGGCCAGAACCTCACGTGCCAGGCCGCTGGCGGAGATCAGCAAAAGCTCACTCACCGGGTCTCCCTCCCATTGCCCGGGACGCCGGCGCACGAACGCGGAGCCCCCGCCGCAGCAACGCGGACGACGACGGCTGACAGCTTCTGAACGAGGGTTCCGTCAGGTCCGGAAGCTGCCAGCCTTTGTTCGTAGGTCCGTTGTGCAGCAACAGACCCGTCAGTCCGGCCGGTGTCGGCCGGATTGAACCTGTGAGGGGCGGCTGTGGCCGCGACCGATGCAGGCGGGCGCTCCCCGCCTGGGGGCGGATCGCTCCCGCCAGGTTGCCTGTCCTGACGTACCACTGGCCAAACCGTCATCCCCCCACCTACTCTCTCGACCAACCTTTGGGCCCGAAGCCGAATCGTTCCGGATCTCGCCGGCGGATGCCGGTCATATCGACGCGCCTCAGCTGTTCACTTCATGCGCTAGGAAAAAACTAGCCCCGAAGGGCGGCGAAAAACCGGAAACGGGGGCTTCATGTGGTCCGAGAAGGGGAAGTATGCGGGATCTGCGGGATTGTGGATGTGGACTCCACGAACGTGGCGCGTTCGGGCCCGCCTCTGCGGGCGCGCCCCAGCCAGCTCCGGGCGGAACAGTCGGGGGCGGGGGGCTGTTGAGAACCCTAAACAGCCAGCGGGGACTTCTCGCGGCCCAGCTCCGGTGCTGGAACGGTTCCTCTGGTAGACACGAGGCACGACAGTTGGGAACGTGACTGAACCCCCAGCTTCCGATATATCGCAGTGAGGCGCACTTCAACCGTTCTGACGGACACGAACAGCGATGCCGCAATCTCTTTGTTGCGCCGGCCCCGGGCGACGAGCTGTACAAGTTCGCGCTCCTGGTCCGAGAGCAACGGCAACGCCGGGTTCTGGAACTCCGGAACATCCCGCACGGCGTCGCCGAGCAGCATCGCGTCCACATGCTGTGTCCAGGACGCGGCGCCCGACTCTTCGAAAAGCGCCTTCGACCTCAGCAGTGCGTTCGTGGCGTCCTTTTGCCTGCCGGAAGTCGCCAACCGTTCGGCGTAACAAAGAAGTGTCCTGGCCCGCTCGAACAAGGAATCGTTCTTCTGCCACGAATCCAGGGCCTGAACGAAGAGCTCCAGGGAGTGGTCGCCCTCCGCGACCAAGGCGCGGGAGCGGGAAACGGCCATCAGCAGCCATCGGGATTTCAGGCCGGCCGATCGGTATTCCATCCTGGTGAGGGCCCGGGCCGCCTCGCGCCGGTGACCCGACCTGACGAGCACTTCCACCAGGTCCGACTCGCAGCGCAGAAGGGCGGGGTTGCTGAAGTCCATGCCAATCTCCGCAGCCCTGGACAGCAGGGCGCCGGCCTCCTCAAGATCGCCCCGCATCAGCGCAAAATGCCCCTGCCACGCGAACAATTGCGCGACCGACCGCGGAGGCGCGTCGGCGCTGACACACTTTTGGGCCTCAGCGAGGCAAGCTTGGGCCTCAACGGTGTCGCCGACAGAATGGGCCCGCCAGAGGAAGAAATTGTTGCGCAGCCCCCGGTGATACTGCTGGCTTGTTGTGGAACTGGCAATTTCGTCTATCAGTGCGATGGCGGAACGGAAGTTTCCGGCGCGGATTTCGTTGTCGGCCGCGAAGTACCGCGCCGTCTCACTCCAGTTCGCGTCGCTGGCGGCGCTCAAGTTCCGGACGAGGGAAAAGAGATCGCGGGCTCCTTCGTAGTTCTCGGCATACGTCAGGGCGCGTCCTTTGAGCAGCAGCGACGCGGTGGAACTGTTGGCGCCGCCGTCGGCTGCCCGGGAGATCCGTTCAAGACTGCCTTTGACGGCATCGGCCAGAAGCCGGGCGCGCTGGTTCACGGCCACGGCTTCGCCGGATGCCTCACCCAGGAACTGCTCCGCATGCTCCAACAATTGCTCGGCGTCCTCGACCTGCCAGCGTTCGGCCATGTGAAGGGCTCCGATAGACAGGAGGCAGGCAGAGAGCCCCGGATCATGGTGGCCGAATTCCTTGATTAGCCGGATCATCATGCTCGGCCTCACGGAATTGCCCTTCATCAGCTCCATCTGGAAATCGAGCCCGGTGAGTCGCAGCGTCAGGGCCCGGTCCTTCGTGATCCGTTGCGCCCAGTCCACGTAGCGTTTCGCGTGGACGAATTCGCCCCTGCTGAACAGCACCTCCGCGACCGTGCCCAACCTGGCAGCCGTCTCCGCCTCCCAGGGATTGATGGCGAGGGCCCGCTCGATATATTCGACCGCGGATTGCGTCTCATCCGCCCGCACCAGCTCCACGGCATGGCGGAGCAGGCTGAACGACGTGTCGCGGCGCATGGCCGGCGTGTAGCTCAGATGCCACGGCCACGCCTGGCGATCCGCAGTTTCGGCAGCCGATGCCAAGGCGTGGTGATGCGCTGTTCTTTCCGCCGGTTGCATAGCCGAGAATATATGATCGCGCAGCATTTGATTCTGAATTCTGAGGTACGAACCGGTGCGGACAGCAATCCCGGCGGAGACAATTTCATCCACACCCGCCCACAGGTCCCCGGGTATTTTTTCCAGAAGATCGGCGCTGCTCCGGTAAGAAAGAGAAAGGAGATCAAGTGCCTGTCGCGCACATGGTGAAAGCCCCGAAATCGATGCGGCAAGATCAGGCTCGAAGCTTCCATTCCAGTGCAAGGGGATGGGGAGAGCGTATTTGCCCTGCACTTGGCGCCGGGTCAGCTCTTCGTAGAGCTCGATCGAGGCCAACGGATTGCCGTGGGTGGCCGCGGCAACAGCGTGGATCATTGCCTCGCTGACCTGTCCCGGCGTCGTGGCTTCGAGCATTCTGACAGTGTTGCTGAGGCTCAGATTCTCCAAGGGAAGTGCGGCCATCCGGGCAAACGGACTTTCCGGCGATTCGCCGCGCATGCTGGCAATGAGCACCACCCCTGTGCCTGCGAGGCGCCGGGCCAGGAATCCGAGAACGATCTGGCTGGCAGAATCCAGTTGCTCGGCGTCGTCAATAACCACGACAGTCCGGTCTGCGGACCATTGCCGGAGAGCGGAGAGGAGCATCGTTGAAAGGTCTGTGGCGTCGAGGTTTCCGCGCGGTGAGGTGGCCACATAGTCGGTGAGGGCCGCCAGCGCGGGATCGTCGATTCCGTTGAGCAGGGCTGTCAGACCGGAAAAGGGCCACGTCGACTCTGACGGATTGGCGCGCAGGAGCACCGTCTTGTACTCGTGCACATTCGGAATCTCGGCCAGCAGCGACGACTTGCCGCTTCCGTGGCCCCCCGTGACCGCCAGGGCGGATTCCCGGGGGCTCCGGATCAGTGCCAGGACACGGGCGATTTCTTTTTCCCGGCCAAACAAAACCATTGGTGCCCCGATTCCATCCCCAAGAGACCAATCAGTCGAGGTTTCCGCTTCTTTTGGAAAAGAGAATAGGAACCCAAACCGATATATTCATCCTGCGCACACCAACGCTTTCTGCAAAACAAAGGTCCGGGGTAACTCCGGAATGGAGCGTAAGCCCTGACCAAATGGCTGTGCTGATGCCAATGTAGCTTGGCTTCTTCGGGAGCACTAGCGCGTCCGGATAATCGAGTACAGGGTGAGCTAAACACGAGTAGTCGGACCCCGAAATACTTGGGTCAGACCGCAGAATTGTCCACATGGCCCCGACTTTGCGGACCGTTCGGTCGCCTCCCGGGCACTACGCGGCGACGCCGACTACGAGGTTGATGGTGGTTGCCAGAATGATGGTCCCAAAGAGGTAGGAGAGCAGGCTGTGCTTGAGGGCCTCGGCCCGGATGCCATGGTTCTGCAGCGCGGTGTCCGATACCTGGTACGTCATGCCCAGACTCGTGGCTAAGTAGGCGAAATCGGTGTACTGCGGCGGCCGGCTCTGGTTGAAGTCGATGCCGCCCACCCGGGAGCCTGCCCTCGTGCCCGTGCCGTAGTACAGCTCCGCGTACCGCAGTGTGAACAGCGTCTGGACCAGGGTCCAGGACAGCGCCACCGAGACTACCGCGAGCAGCCCGCCGGCAATCCTGGAGAGGGTGTCAGTGTTGTTGTGCGAATCCACGATGACCGCTCCCGCAGCCGCCAGGCTGGCGGCGTTGGCGGCCAGGATAAGCAGGTCCGTCGTGCTCCGGGCCGGGTCTTCCGTTGTGGCGTGCAACCGGGTGTCCGCAGGGTCGAGGCGGCCGATAACCAGCCAGACCCAGACGACGTAGGTCAAGGCGGCGGCGCACCAGCCAATCGTGGGAGCCTGCACCCAGTGCCCTGACATTCCGGCCGCCCCGGCGGCGAGTAGCCCCAACAGCACCATGGCGGCGAAGCGGAGACGGCTGCGGCGGAGCGGTGGCGGCACGGCTGACGAGGGGTTGGTGTGCATTTTCAGATCATGGCACAGCCGATGCGCCCCCCGACTGACCGCTGGTCGTGTGGCGGTTATCCACATGGCCGCAGACGCTATTCCCGGCCAGGTCGCGGGGCCGTACGGTGGAGGCACGGAATCGCGGATTCCGGCCCACATGCACTAAGCTATTGAAGTCTGTGCTGCGCCCTGCCTCCGTTCCGGCGGCTGGGCATTGCATGACACCGCAAATGAACCTCCTGTTACGGAAATGCCGTAACCGCTTAGCCCAAAGGAGGTGGGTTCACATATGCGTCCTTACGAATTGATGGTAATCATCGACCCCGAGGTCGAAGAGCGTGCCGTTGAGCCGTCGCTTCAGAAGTTCCTGAACGTCATCACCAACGATGGTGGAACCATCGAAAAGGTTGACATCTGGGGCCGTCGTCGCCTGGCTTACGAAATCCAGAAGAAGTCCGAAGGTATCTACGCCGTGGTGAACTTCACCGCCGAGCCGGCTACCGCCAAGGAACTTGACCGCCAGCTGAGTCTCAACGAGACCATCATGCGCACCAAGATCACCCGCCCCGAAGAGCAGAAAGTTGTTGCTGAGTAATTCAGCAGCCAACCTTCAATCTTTATCCCCGCAGGAACGCACAAGGAGGCAGTAGATGGCAGGCGAAACCACTATCACGGTTATCGGTAACCTCACCAATGACCCCGAACTCAGGTTCACACCGTCCGGTTCGGCCGTAGCGAATTTCACCATCGCTTCTACTCCCCGCACCTTCGACCGGCAGTCCAATGAGTGGAAGGACGGGGAAACCCTGTTCCTCCGCGCGTCGGTCTGGCGCGAAGCAGCCGAAAACGTCGCCGAGTCCCTGACCAAGGGCATGCGCGTTATCGTCTCCGGCCGCTTGAAGAGCCGTTCCTACGAAACAAAAGAAGGCGAGAAGCGCACCGTTATCGAGCTCGAGGTCGACGAAATCGGCCCGAGCCTGCGCTACGCCAACGCCAAGGTCAACCGCACCCAGCGCTCCGGCGGTCAGGGTGGTCAGGGTGGCTTCGGCGGCGGCAACAGCGGCGGTGGATTCGGTGGCGGCCAGGGTGCAAACCAGGGCGGCAACACCGGTGGGACATGGGGCGGCAACCAGCCCGCCGCGCAGGAAGACCCGTGGGCCACGCCCGGGGTCAGCAATGCGGGCGGCGGCTGGGGCAACGGCCCGGATTCCGAACCTCCCTTCTAAACAACATCTAAGGTCCGGCAACGAAAGCCGACTGGCCGCCGCAAGGCGGCCTGGTGCAGACTGCGCCGGATCACCACCATCCCGTGGATCAATATCCACGGGCTCCATCGAATAGGAGCTCCACGATGGCTAAGGCTGAACTCCGTAAGCCCAAACCAAAGTCCAACCCCTTGAAGGCCGCTGACATCACTGTCATCGACTACAAGGACGTAGCATTGCTGCGCAAGTTCATCTCCGACCGCGGAAAGATCCGCGCCCGTCGCGTCACTGGCGTCACGGTGCAGGAACAGCGCAAGATCGCCCAGGCAATCAAGAACGCCCGCGAAGTTGCTCTGCTGCCTTACTCCGGCGCTGGCCGCGGCTAAGGAAGGGATTAACTAAAATGGCAAAGCTCATTCTGACCCACGAAGTAACCGGTCTCGGTGCTGCTGGCGACGTTGTCGAGGTCAAGGACGGTTACGCACGTAACTACCTGCTGCCCCGCAACTTCGCCCTGACCTGGTCCAAGGGTGGCGAGAAGCAGGTTGAGTCCATCAAGGCTGCCCGCGTTGCCCGCGAGCACGCTTCCCTGGAAGACGCTCAGAAGCAGGCTGCTGCACTCTCCGCCAAGCCGGTCAAGCTGGTCGTCAAGGCTGGCGCAACCGGACGCCTGTTCGGCACCGTCAAGCAGGGCGACGTGGCCGACGCTGTTGAGGCCGCAGGCCTGGGCCGCATCGACAAGCGCAAGGTTGAATTGCCGGCACACATCAAGTCGACCGGTTCCTACCAGGCAAACGTCCGTCTGCACGACGACGTTTCCGCTGTGATCGAACTCGACGTAGTCGCAGGCAAGTAGCCCCCACCGGCTGCAGTCCTGAACTGCTGGAAGGCCCCCGCCTCCGGACCTCTCTGAGGACCGAAGGCGGGGGCCTTCCGCTTTAACCCCAACACGAGGTCACTTGCGGTCCATTTTGGATGGCGTCATGGGCCGGAAGCGACCCCGCGTTGCTTTGGCGGGGCGGATCCCCTTAGGCGTGGTGCAGCGCCGTGGTGACATGCCGGTAGCCGAGCCGGACCAGTTGGGTGAGCACGGCCTCGTCGACGTCGTCGAGCTTGTTGACGTACAGGCAGCCGGCGCCGAGCTTGTGCCTGCCCAGCCTGCCGAGGAGTTCGGCAGCCTCCGGCCCATATGTCAGGCCGTAGAGCGACAGGCTGGATTTCCTGGGGGAGAAGCCGACCGCCGCGGCATCGCCCTCCCTGCCGCTCGCGTACTTGTAGTGGTAGCGGCCGAAGCCCACAATCGTCGGACCCCACATTTGCGCCGGTTCGCCCGTTATTTCGGACATCAGCGCCAGCATGCGGAACCCGTCGGCGCGCCGGACCGGATGCTCGACGGCGGCCAGGAACTCCTGAACCGACGCGCCCGTTGCCTGCGTTTTGTTTTCAGCCATGAGGGCAGTCTTGCAGAGCGCGGGATTCCTGTCAGGCGGGGAGGGCGCCCGGGAATAAATCCCCTTGCCCGCCGCTTCTAAAGATAGATGCAAACGCATGTAGTCGCGTTGCTGACCAGGATTCAACTTAGGAGCACTCCGTGGAAACCCGCCGTATCACCGTTATCTCCGCCGGACTCGGCGTCCCCTCCTCAAGCCGCCTGCTCGCGGACCAGCTGGCGGCCTCGGCCGAGCGGCAGCTAGCCGCGGCCGGCTACGCCGTGGACATCGAGGTCTTGGAGTTGCGGGACCTCGCCGTGGACATCGCCAACAACTTTGTCACCGGGTACGCGGCTCCGCGGCTCGCCGAAGTGATCGCCCGCGTCGAGGCCGCTGATGGCCTGATCGCCGTCAGCCCCGTTTTCAGCGCGTCCTACAGCGGGCTTTTCAAGTCCTTCATCGACGTGCTCGATCCCAAGTCGCTCGAAGGCAAGGCCGTGCTGATCGGGGCCACCGCCGGCACGGACCGGCACCAGATGGTGCTGGACTTCGCGATGCGGCCGCTGTTCACTTACCTGCGCACCCGGATCGCCGCCACCGCGGTTTTCGCGGGGCCGCAGGACTGGGGAAACAACGACGACGGCGGCTCGCCGCTGTCGGTGCGTGTGGACCGGGCGGCGGGGGAGTTTGTCGCCCTGCTGCAGGACTCAGGGCCGCAGCAGAAGCCGGCCGCGCTGGAGTCCCTGCCGTTTGAGCAGCTGCTGGCCGGGATCGCTGCCCAGCGGTAGGTCTGCCCGGCGCCGGGCTTCCGGGCCCGCAGCGCCGTCCGAACCTTTTCGGCCGCCCGCTCGTTGTCCGGGACATGAAGTGTCCCGTGGATTCTATTGACCTGATCATGAGTGAACGCAGCGGCGTGGAGATCGACTATTGCCCCCAATGCCGCGGGGTGTGGCTGGACCGGGGAGAGCTGGACAAGATCATCGACCGTGCGGCGGAGTCGTTGGGCCCGAAAGCCGGCGTCCCCGCCGCACCAGTGCCGCCGGCAGCGATCCCACCTGCTGCGTTTCCACCTGCTGAGTTTTCACCTGCGGCGGGTGGCCATATTCCGCCGCCGCTGTACAACTTCGACCCGCGCCGGGACGACCGGCGTCCGGATGACCGCCGCTATGACGAGCGCCGGTACGATGACCGCCGCGACCGTCCGCGGCCCGACCAGTCGAGGTATGAGCAGCCGCGTTACGATGACCGCCGCCGTCCGAAGAAGAAGGAAGGCTGGCTGGGGGACTTGTTCGACTTCTAGCCCTGCCGGGTCGCCGGCCGTGCGGGTGGCCCCGGAGCGGGCGTGGGCCCCGCGGGGTTCAGTCGCCGAGCAGTGCGATGAATTCCCGGGCCTGTTTCATGGAGATATCCGAGTGGCGGGTCAGGGCGGTCGCTGCGGCCTCGGTGTCGCCGCTCTTGGCCAGGGTGCGGATCCTCCCGTAAATCTCATCATTGAGCATGTTGCTGCTCACCTCGCGGGTGACATCGCCCTTGCTGGCGATCGCGCGGTAGCGGTACGAGAACCGCTGCGGCACGTCGTCGTCGTCCGGAACGGCCGCCGGCGCCGGCTCAGGGGCGCGGAAGGGCTGGGGGTGGGCTGCCAGCGCCGCGACGGCGTCGCGGGACGCCCGGAGGCCCTCGCCTGTGGCCTCGAGGTAGACCTTGATGGCGGCCATGGCCTGCCCCTGCGCGATCAGCGCGTAGAGCTGCCGGTGCTGCTCCTCGGTGAGCCTGGCGGCCGCCGTCCGGGCCAGCTCCGCGGAGTTGGGGTCCGGCTGCGGCGCTGGTGCCGGCCTGGTGCGTTCGCCGCGGCGGCTCCACGCCCGTACCGCCAGCAGTACGGCGGCGGCCACGAGCACCAGGATCAGTACGGGAATGAGCAGGGAGTCCATGTGCTAGAGCCGATCTACGTAATTCTTTGCGGTCTTCAGGTCCGAGCGGGTCGATTGCCGCAGCAGCCGGACGGCCTTCGTCTTGTGTCCGTCGTGGGCCAGTGACTGGAGCTGCAAGAGGAGCTGTGGGTTCAGGTGTCCAATGGCGGACAACGCATCCTGGTGGCCGGAGCTGTCCCGGCCCAACAGGGCGGAGCGGGCGTGGTCGGCCTGCTGCGACTGCTGCTGGGAGTTCTGGCTGGGGCGCGTGGTCGCTTCAATCCGGGCGCGGGAGGCCTCGGCAGCCCGGACCTGCGCCGCGTAGTGGGCCTGGGACTTGAGCGCCAGTTCCTGCTGGTAGCGCTCGGCCTCTGAGATCCCGTGGTTCCGCGGCTTCAACGCCGTGACCGCCGCCCAGAGCACCGTCGCGAGGATGAGGGCAGGCAATATGACTATCAGTACATCGCCCATGATTAGAGCTTATGCCAGATTGCGGTTATCCACAGCATGTTCCGCACCTTGAGTACAGTGCGCCGCTGCTGGCGTCAATTCGGCTCGGCGGGAATGAATCCGGTCACAAAATGCGCGTATCGGGCGGCAAATGTGGCCTCCTGCGCCGCATCGTATCCCCAGCCCCAAGGTGCAGGCTGTGGATGAAGCTTGGCGGAAATTGTTTTGTGTCCACAAGATGAATGCATCATTTCCGCAGGTCAAGCACGGATTACAGGCTTAACTTTTTTTCTGTCCACAGCTCTACCCACAGACTGTGCACAAGCATCAGGCACTAGTGCACAGGTTATCCACAGGGCAGCCGGGCGGCCGGGTTGGTGCCTGCCCCGGCGGCGGATAACGTAGCAGGATATCGGGCGTGGGAAGCGGAAAAACCTGCGGTCGCCGGATGGTGCCCGCCAGGACCCCGGCTCCGGGATCCGGTGCCCTGCGGCCGCACCGGCACTGTGGATAACGGCGGTCGCTGGGCCGGCGCGAACTGTCGGAGCTGACTGGTAAGAATAGAGCGGCCGGCATGTGCCGGGTTTTGCCGCCCGCATGACAGCAGTTCGGAATCGCGGCGGTTCGGAATCACAGCAGTTCGGCATCACAGCAGTTCGGAATCACAGCAGGTACGCATCACAGCTCCGCAATTACGGCAGTTCGGCATCACGGCCGGTGAGCACCGCAGCGGCTGGGCGTTGACCCGCCGGGATAGGGCGCTTGGCCTTAAGGCACTGGGTACGAGGGCATTGGGCATAAGGCGCAGTGCTTACGCGCCGCGGCGAACGGACATCCGCCACGGCACACAATGAAGGACGGCAGTTTTGTCAGTTACGCATCTGGACTCAGTCGAGGGTACGCGGGGAGCCGAGGGCAGTCGCAAGCCTCCGCAGGACATCCCCGCGGAGCAGTCAGTCCTGGGCGGCATGATGCTGTCCAAGGACGCCATCGCCGACGTCGTCGAGATCCTGCGTGGCCAGGACTTCTACCGTCCGGCGCACGAAACCATCTACGAGGCCATCATCGACCTCTATGGCCGCGGCGAGCCCGCGGACGCCGTCACCGTCTCGGACGAGCTGACCAAGCGCGGCGAAATCAACAGGATCGGCGGACCCGCCTACCTGCACGAACTCATCCAGACCGTCCCCACGGCCGCCAACGCCGGTTACTACGCTGAAATCGTGGGCGAACGCGCGGTGCTGCGCCGCCTGGTCAACGCCGGCACCAAGATCGTCCAGCTCGGCTACGGACAGGACGGCGAGGTCGAAGACCTGGTCAACCAGGCCCAGGCCGAGGTCTACGCCGTCGCCGAACGCCGGACCGCCGAGGACTATGTGGTCCTCAAGGACGTCATGGAATCAACCGTGGACGAGATCGAGGCCTCCGGCCACCGCGGCGAGGGCATGGTGGGTGTCCCCACCGGCTTCTACGAGCTCGATGAACTCACCCACGGCCTGCATCCCGGCCAGATGATCGTCATCGCCGCCCGCCCGGCCGTCGGCAAGTCCACGTTCGCGCTGGACTTCGCCCGCTCGGCCGCCATCAAGAACAACCTCGCGACCGTCATGTTTTCCCTCGAAATGGGCCGCAACGAGATCGCCATGCGCCTGCTGTCCGCCGAGGCCACGATCGGCCTCCAGGACCTCCGCAAGGGCACCATCAAGGACGAGCAGTGGTCCAAGATTGCCACCACCATGGGCCGGATGAACGATGCGCCGCTGTTCATCGATGACAGCCCCAACATGTCGCTGATGGAGATCCGGGCCAAGTGCCGGCGCCTGAAGCAGCAGCATGACCTCAAACTGGTGATCCTGGACTACCTGCAGCTCATGAGCTCGGGCAAGAAAGTGGAATCCCGCCAGCAGGAAGTCTCCGAGTTCTCCCGTGCCCTGAAGCTCCTGGCCAAGGAACTCCAGGTGCCGGTGATCGCGCTGTCGCAGCTGAACCGTGGCTCCGAGCAGCGCCAGGACAAACGCCCCATGGTCTCGGACCTGCGCGAATCCGGCTCCATCGAGCAGGATGCCGACATGGTGATCCTGCTGCACCGCGAAGACGTCTATGACAAGGAGTCCCCGCGCGCCGGCGAGGCGGACATCCTGATCGCCAAGCACCGTAACGGCCCCACAAAAGACATTGTGGTGGCCTTCCAGGGACACTACTCGCGGTTTGCCAACATGGCCGCCGACGCCGGCGGTGGCGGCGGCTTCTAGCCCCGCCCGTCCCTAGCGGTCGCCGGCCGCGAGCAGGTGGTTGGGCAGCCGGTTCCCCGGGGCCCGGCCGCGGATTTCCAGCAGTTCGCGGGCGTGGGCGTGGAGCCGGATATCTTCCGCTGACACCGGCACCCATTGCGGAATGGGGACCGAGGTGCCGGTCTCGTCGCGGGCGACCATGACCGTCAGGCAGTACGTGGTCAGGTTCAGCTCGCGCCCCTTGGGGTCTCCGGAGCGGACGTGGACGGCGATGTGCATGCCCTTGGTGCCGGTGTAGACCAGCCGGGCCTCCACCTCTACGACGTGGCCGATCAGCAGCGGCCGGTAGAACCGCACACCGCCGGAGAATACGGCCACGGTGTCCTTGCCGCAGTACCGGGAGGCGCAGACGTACGCAGCCTCGTCGATCCACTTCATGACGATGCCGCCGTGCACCTTGCCGCCCCAGTTCACGTCCGTGGGCGCGGCCATGAACCGCAGCACCACGCTCTCGGCCGTGCCGGCGTCGGTATATTCCTGTCCGCTCATGGCCTCCACGATGTCCTCGCGGACCTTGATCCGGGCCAGCGCGTGGTGCCGCTGTTCGATTTCATCCGGCGTCTCAGGGACGAACTGCGGCACCGGTATGGGCTTGCCGTCCGCGCCCACGGCCACGAAGATCACGATGCACTGGCTGCGCATGGTGGCGGGGCCGCCCTTCGGATCGCCCGAGGACACCACGGTGCGGATATGCATCGAGGACCGCCCGGTGTACACGATCGTGGCCTCGACCTCCACCATGTCGCCGCTGTTGACCGGGTCCGCGAAGTGGATGTTCCCCACGTAGGCCGTCACGCAGTAGGACTTTGCCCAGCCGACGGCGGCGGCATAGGCCGCCTTGTCCACCCACTCGAGCACGGTGCCGGCGTCGACCGAGCCGCTGTGGCCGACATCGGTGGGGGCCGCCAGGAAGCGCAGGGTCACGGAATTGGGCGCATTCTCGCTCATAATGTGAGTTTACTGATTGGCCCGGCAGGCGCCGCCGGCCGGCGACACAATCGCTGTCCGCCGCGCCATAACCACGCCATGACCCTGGAGACACACGACGGCGGGCGGCCACCAAAAGGTGACCGCCCGCCGTCGCGCGCTCCAGGCCGTGAGCTAGGCCGTGAATGCCTTAGGCCAGGACGCGGAGCTTCGAGTCGGCGCGGCCGAAGAGGGCGCGGTCAGCGGAGAACCTGCCCGCACCGACGAGGGCCACGGCTGCGGCGGCGGCCGCCAGAATCAGGACGAGTTCATAGCCGCCGGTTGCGACGAAGACGCCGGCGGAGGCGTGGACCATGAACAGGGCGCCGAGCATGTCCAGTGCGAGGAGGACCGCAAACACGCGGGTGAGCACGCCCAGAATCAGCGCGACACCGCCGACGAGCTCGAGGGTCGCGACGACGGGAGCCACCGCCTGGGCTGCCGGAACGCCCATCTGGGTGAAGGCGGCCTGGGTGCCTGCAATCGTGAATTCGTTGAACTTCTGCCAGCCGTGGGCGGCGAAAAGGAAGCCGGCGATGACGCGCAGGATGGTTCGGGCGGAGGTGGTCAGGGCGGGCTGGTTCATGGGAGATACCGTTTCGTAAGTAGGGGGCGTCGCGGCTCTCAGCCGCCGCGGCTTCGGTTGCGTTCAAGATCCAGTCTTCCGGATATTTAGTTGAAATGTCAACTAAATGACGCGCGGGGTCGATTCAGTGGCCCGGCTAGGGTTAACGCGTGCAACCTTCCCCGCCGCTGTCCACCGCCCCGCCGCCGACTACCGGGCAGCGCCGGGAAATCCTGCGCCTGGCAGTGCCGGCCTTCGGCGCCCTGATCGCCGAGCCGCTGTTCCTGCTCGCGGATTCGGCCATTGTGGGCCATCTCGGCGTAGCCGAACTGGCCGGCGTCGGGCTGGCATCGGCGGTCCTGCACACGGCAGTCGGACTGATGGTGTTCCTCGCGTACTCCACCACCCCGGCGGTGGCGCGGGCCATCGGCAACGGCCAGCTGGCCAAAGCCCTCGCCGCCGGGCGCGACGGCATCTGGTTGGCGCTGCTGCTCGGACTCGTCCTTGCGGTCGCCGGGTTCCTGGCCGCGGGGCCGCTCCTGAACCTGATGGGCGCCGACGGCGAGGTGCATGCGTTTGCCGTGGACTACCTGCGCGGGTCCATGCCCGGCCTCGTGGCGATGCTGCTCATATTCGCGGGCACGGGGGTGCTGCGCGGACTCCAGGACACCCGGACCCCGCTGATCGTCGCCGCCGCGGGTTTCACGCTGAACATCGCGCTGAACCTGGTCCTCGTCTACGGGTTGGGCTGGTCCGTGACCGGCTCGGCTGTTGGCACGAGCATCGCGCAGTGGGCCATGGCGGCCGTCTATGTGCTGATCGTCCGGCGCAATGCCCGCAACAACGGTGTGTCCCTGCGGCCGGACTGGCGTGGCATCCGGGCCCTGACCGGGGTGGGTTCCTGGCTGATGCTGCGCACGCTCAGCCTGCGGATCGCGATTCTCGCCACGGTGGTGGTGGTCACCGCCCAGGGGCCGGTCAATCTCGCCGCGCATCAGCTGGCCATGACCCTCTTCACGTTCTTCGCTTTCGCCCTCGACGCCCTCGCGATCGCGGCCCAGGCCTTGATCGGCAAGGAACTAGGCGCGGCCCGGCCGGTGGCGGCCCGCGCGCTGACGCGCACCATGACCCGGTGGGGGGTCGGCTTCGGCGTCCTGACCGGAATCCTTCTGGCAGCCGCGGCACCGTGGGCGGGCGCCGTCTTCACGCCCGACGCCGAAGTCCGGGCGGCACTGACCCTCGCCCTGTGGGTGCTCGCCGCCGGGCAGCCGCTGGCCGGGTACGTCTTCGTCCTTGACGGCGTCCTCATCGGCGCGGGCGACGCCCACTACCTGGCGATCGCCGGCGTCGTTAACCTCGCTGCCTACCTGCCGCTGCTTCTTGCCGTGCTGTATTCCGGCGCCGGTGCCGGCGCGGGATTGCTCTGGCTGTGGGCCGCGTTCTCACTCGGGTACATGGCGGCGCGGGCGCTGACGCTGGGCCTCCGGGCCCGGACGGACCGGTGGATGGTGCTCGGCGCGCGGTGAGTGCGGGCAGGCGCCGCCGGCAGACGTGCGAAGCGGCGGCTTCGCACTAAACTGGACGGGTGACTCTTCCCGCAGCGCCTGACGCGACCCCTGCCATCCGCGCCGCGGCCGACCTCTTCAAGCCCGTGCTTGTCAGGGCGGCCGTCGCGCTCGTGTTTGGCGCGGTCACCGTGTTCTGGGCGGCGCCGCCCGAATCGGGCATGGGCTGGGCCGGCGGCCTCTACCTGCTGGCCACCGGTGTGGTGATGATCTGGACCGTGCCCAAGACCGGATTCCCCCCGCGGGAAGGCGCTGGCAGGGTCCTCTCCGCCGGCGGGGCAGCCCTGGCCGGAGCCGGCGCGGCCGTGGCCCTGATCCCTGCCCCGCTCGTCTTCGGAACCATCGCGGCCCTGGGCCTGGGTGTGGCCGGCGCCGCGGAGCTGTTCGCGGGCATTCGTGGCCGCGGCCGGTCCGTGCTGGCCCGTGACTGGATCGCCTCCGGCGTGATCGGACTGGGCACTGCGATCTCGCTGCCGTTCTTCATCGGCCTCGGCCCGCACGCCCTCCTCGGCGTTGCCGGCGGCGGGGCTATCATCAGTGGCGTCCTGTGGATGCTGTCCGGACTGACCCTGCGCCATGATGCTCCGGGTGATTCCGCGGAGGCCGTAAACTAGTACCGACAGGTTCTACCCGGCGTAGAACAATGGCGGTAACAAGACAGCCACGCTATTTGCGCGGGCTGCAGGAGGAAAACACCTTGGCACAGCAGAAACCCGGAGCGCCCCGCAGCCTGCGGACCTCGGTCAAGGGACCGCTCATGTTCTCCGCGTTCTGGGCCGTGGTGGTTTTCTTCGGCGTCCTGATCTTCGCCTCGGGCGGCAGCGCCCGCTCGCCCCGGTTCGATCTGGCGCTCATCGGCGCCGGCATCGCGTTTATTGTGATCCTGGTGGTGGCCGCCATGCTGGCCATGAGCCACAAGGAGAATCCCGCTGACCTGGGGAAGGGTTCCGGCGTCAACCTCAGTTCCAAGCGCACGCCCTCCGGCCATGGCGGCCCGTCAGCGCAGCCCCGTCCCGAGTCCGGACCCGGCGATTCCCGGGACGGCGGCCCGCAAGTCTAGCAGCGTGGCCTCACGGTGAGGCCCGACAGGCCGGCCTGACAGTGGGGCTCGACACCGCGGGCCCTCCCGCCGGCACCTTCGGAGTCAGGACGCGGCTTTGCGGGCCCGGTACGCGGCCACGTGCGCGCGGTTGGCGCAGTTTCCCGTGTCGCAGTAGCGCTTCGAACGGTTGCGGCTCAGGTCCAGCACGACGGCGTCGCAGTCGTCCGCGGCGCATACCAGCAGGCGGTCCATTTCCTTGCTGCGGATCACGTCCACGATCGCCATGGCCGCCTCCGTGCTTATCCGGTCGGCCAGCGGCGCCTCCGGGGTGGTGGCGTGCAGGTGCCAGTCCCAGGGTTCGTGCTTGACCAGCTGGGGCAGCGCCCGGGCCTCCCGGAGCAGCCGGTTCACGGTTTCCGCGGCCGCCGACTCCTCGGCCTGCCAGAGTTCGGCGAGCTCGCCGCGGAGCCGCCGCACGCTGGCCAGCTCCGCCCCGTCCCGGGTGCGGGAACCGGTGAAGCCCTCGGCCTCCAGGAAGGCGTCCAGATCCCTGACCGTGGCCAAATGTTCCTCGCCGTTGGCCGCGGTGTTGATGAGGTTGACCACAGAACGCAGGGCAACTTCCGTGTCAGGGGCAAAAACCATCTTGACTCCTTACCTTGCCCGGGCGTAATGTCATGAGCATAACCCTACTTTACTCCTGACAGGAGAATGCCCGTGTCTGCCCCCCAGCGCCCCGTCGCCACCCCGGTCCGAGACCTTGCCGCCCAGCGGTCTGCCTCCGAACCGGGCGGCACCCCGCAGGGAAGCAAACTCGACGGCAAACGGGGAGGCAAGCAGGCCGCCAGGCAGAGCACCACGCGGGCCGCCGCACCATCCGGGTTCATGGCATCGGGGCTGGGTGTCGCACTGTTTTCGTCCGCGGTGTTTGGGCTCTCCGGATCATTCGCCAAGGCGCTCCTGGAAACGGGCTGGACTCCCGGGGCGGCCGTCACGGCCCGGCTTACCGGTGCGGCCCTGATTCTGGCCGTCTTCGCCATGCCCTCCTTGCGCGGACGTTGGCACCAGCTCCGGGACAACTGGCTGACAGTGCTGCTGTTCGGATTCATCGGCGTCGCCGCCTGCCAGTTGTTCTATTTCAACGCCGTATCCCGGCTCTCGGTCGGCGTCGCCCTGCTGCTGGAGTACCTGGCGCCGGTGCTGATCGTCCTCTGGCTGTGGGCCGCCAGCCGGAAACGGCCGCGGCCACTGACCATTTTTGGCACGCTCCTATCCCTCGGCGGGCTGATCCTGGTCCTGGACCTCACTGGAGCCGTCAAGGTCGACCTCATCGGGGTGCTGTGGGGGATCGCGGCCGCGGTGTGCCTGGCCATCTATTTCTTCATCACGGCCAAGGAAAACGACACCCTGCCGCCCATCCTGCTGGCCTCCGGCGGGCTCATGGTGGGCGCAATCGTCATGTGGCTCGCCGCGGCAACCGGGCTGCTGCCGATGGCCTTCAGCACGGCCGACACCCGCCTGGGGCCCTGGGTCACCCCGTGGTGGGTGGCGCTGGGCGGCCTCGTGGTCCTGGCCACGGTGGTGGCGTACGTGTCCGGAATTGTCGCCGCGCGGGCGCTCGGGTCGAAAGTCGCGTCCTTTGTCTCGCTCACCGAGGTGCTGTTCGCCGTCATCTGGGCGTGGCTGCTGCTCGGCGAACTGCCCGGACCCATCCAGCTCCTGGGCGGCCTGCTGATTGTCGGCGGGGTGGTGCTGGTCCGGCTGGACGAACTCCGGGCCCCGTCCGGCACCGGCGCGGCAGCGCTGGACCACGCAAACGACTGCGAGCCCGTGCCGTAGTCGGTTGTCCGTTCGGGCCCGGGCACCTCGTTCCCAGGGCCGAAGGAATCTCAATCGGGACTGTCAAGGACCTTGTGCAGCGAATATTTCATTCGCTGATCAAAAGCCCCGCCAGGCCGTGATCCTTCAAGTGCCGGGCTTCTTCGGGGCAGACCGGTGCGGCGTCCGGGAAGACAACCTGGCGCCCATTGTCGAGCTGCAGCGGTGGAATGACATCGTCAGTTCTTTCGAGCATCAGCCATGACCTGAAGGGCAGACCGCCCTTAGCATGGAGATATGTGCCGAAATATCCGGACCCTCCACAATTTTGAACCCCACGCCACCACCGCAGAGGTGGAGGCCGCCGCGTTGCAATACGTGCGCAAGATCAGCGGCAGCACCAAGCCGTCCAAGGCCAACGAGGAGGCCTTCAACCGGGCCGTGCATGAGATTGCCCATGCGACGCAGCACCTCCTCGACTCCCTGGTAACCCACGCCCCGGCAAAGGACCGCGGGGAGGAAGCGGCCAAAGCCAAAGCCAGGGCAGCCATCCGCTATGGCGCGGCCTGAGGCGGGGCGCCCGGCCTCAGGCCGGACTACTTCCCGAAGCTGCGCAGCCGCAGGGAGTTGGCCACCACCAGCACGGAGCTGACGGCCATGGCGGCGCCGGCGATCATCGGGTTGAGCAGGCCCAGGGCTGCCACCGGGATGCCCACGGCGTTGTAGAAGAACGCCCAGAAGAGGTTCGTCTTGATGGTGCCGAGCGTCCGGCGGGAAAGCTCGATCGCCTGCGCCACCTGTCCGAGGTCGTTGCCCATCACCGTCAGATCGGCTGCCTCGATGGCGACGTCGGTGCCGGAGCCCATGGCGATGCCCAGGTCCGCCTGCGCCAGCGCCGCGGCGTCGTTGACGCCGTCCCCTGCCATGGCCACAGTGCCGCCGGCCGCCTGCAGCTTCCGCACGGCCTCAACCTTGCCCGCCGGGAGCACACCGGCTAAGACGTCGCGCGGGCTGATCCCGACGGCGGCCGCCACCTGGGCAGCCACAGCGGCGTTGTCGCCGGTCAGCAGGATCGGCCGGAGCCCGAGCTCCCGGAGCCGGACAACTGCGGCCGCGGAACCGGGCTTGACGGTGTCCCGCAGGCTGATGATTCCGGCGATTTCACCGTCCACGGCAACCCAGACGGCCGTGGCGCCGGAGTCTTCGGCGGTACCCAGCGCCTCGCGCTGAGCCGGGGCCGGAGCGACGCCGGACTCCAACAGCCAGCCGGTGCGCCCCGCGACCACGCGCCGGCCGTCGACCGTGCCATCGACGCCGCCGCCGGCTGCGGAGCGGAAGCCGGTGACGGCGGGGAGGCCGGCGCCGTCGTGGTTCACACGCCCCGCCGCCGCGCCCAACGCCGCAGCGGCGATGGCCCGGGCGATCGGGTGCTCGGAGGCGTTTTCCACTGCCCCCGCCAGTCGCAGGACCTCGGCTTCGCTGTGCGGCCCGAAACTTTGGACGCCGTCCACGGCAAGGCGGCCGGTGGTGACGGTCCCGGTCTTGTCCAGCAGGATCGTGTCCACCGTCCGGGTGTCCTCGAGGACTTGCGGACCCTTGATCAGGATCCCCAGCTGGGCGCCCCGCCCGGTCCCGGTCAACAGTCCGACGGGGGTGGCCAGCCCGAGGGCGCAAGGGCAGGCAATGACCAGCACGGCGACGGCGGCGGTGAAGGCGGCCCGGACGTCGTCGGCGCTGACGGCCGGTGCGGCCGCAATGAGCCAGGCCCCGAAGGTGAGGGCGGCGATGACCAGGACGACCGGTACGAAGACGGCGCTGATGCGGTCGGCGAGCCGGGCGATGGGTGCTTTTCCGGTCTGCGCCGCGGAGACGAGCCTGCCCATCTGGGCCAGGGTGGTCTCGGACCCGACGCGGGTGGCGCGGACCAGGAGACGGCCTGAGGTGTTGATGGTGGCCCCGGTGACCTGGCTGTCCGGGCCGACTTCCACGGGCACGGATTCGCCGGTCACGAGGGAGGCGTCCACCGCAGAGGTACCGTCGATGACGACGCCGTCGGCGGCGATCTTCTCGCCGGGGCGGACCACGATCACGTCTCCGAGGGCCAGCTGGTCGGCCGGGATCTTGTGCTCGGTGCCGCCGCGCAGGACAGTAGCGTCTTTTGCCCCCAGGTCCAGGAGGGCCTTGAGGGCGTCGCCCGCCTTCCGTTTGGCGTTGGCCTCGAGGTAGCGGCCGAGCAGCAGGAACGTGGTGACCACGGATGCGACCTCGAAGTACAGGCCGCCGGAGCCCATGCCCTCCGCTGCGGGATGTTCGGTCATGCCCGGGTCGGCAAGGAGTTGCCCAACCGAAAACGAGTAGGCGGCAATCACGCCGATGGATACCAGGGTGTCCATGGTCGAGGCCAGATGCCGCGCGTTGATGGCCGCGGCGCGGTGGAACGGCCACGCCGCCCAGGCAACCACCGGCAGGGCCAGGATCGCGGCCACCCAGCCCCAGTTCGGGAACTGGAATGCCGGGATCATCGAGATCGCGAAGACCGGGACGGTGAGTACGGCTGCCACAACCAGCCGCGGGCGAAGAGAGGGTGCGGCTGTGCCGGCCGGAAATTCGGTGCCGGCCGGGAGTCCTGCGTCCTCCACCGGCGCGCCCGGGTACCTGGCGGACCGGACCGTGGCCTTGTAGCCCGCGGCCGCGACAGTGGCGGTGATCTGGTCGTCGGTGATGTCCGCCGGGACGCTGACTCGGGCGGACTCGAGGGGCAGGTTGACGCTGGCCTCGACGCCGTCGAGCTTTCCGAGCCTGCGCTCGACCCGGTTGACGCAGGAGGCGCACGTCATGCCCTCGATATCGAGGTCAATGACACGGCTCCCGGCCTGGTCCAACAACTGCTCGCTGCTCACGGCGCCCTTCTTTTCCCGCTCGATTGGTTTTCTGCCGTTCCGGTGTCTGCGCCCGCCCGGCGCTGTTGTCACTCAGGCTTCGCTGGCGACCACGAGGTAGCCGGCTTCGGCGATTGCCTCGCCGATTTCGGAGGAGGACAGTGCTTCGCTGGAGGTGATCGTGACGGTGGAGATGCCGCCGGCGTTGAGGTCGACGTCGATCTTTTCGACGCCGGAGAGCGCCTCAAGTTCTTCGCTGACAGAGGACACGCAGTGGCCGCAGGTCATGCCGGAAACGTTGACGGTGGTGGAAACGGGGGCCATGGGGTGCTCCTTGTCGCTGGGCCGGGTGTGGTTCCCCGGCCCGGTGGTGTGGTGGGTGGTACGGGTACTAGCGGAGCAGGCGTCCGATGGCATCGGTGGCCTCCTTGACTTTGACATCGATGGCCTCCGCCCGAAGCTCCGGATCCGGTTCGGCGGCGGCGCCGACAACGCAGTGGCCGATGTGCTCTTCGACGAGCCCGAGGCTCACGGCATGAAGGGCCTTGGTGACGGCGGCGACCTGGGTGAGGATGTCGATGCAGTATTTGTCCTCGTCAACCATCCGGGCGATGCCGCGGACCTGCCCTTCGATCCGCTTGAGACGGCGAAGGTAGGCGTCCTTGTTGGACGTGTAGCCGTGTTCATGGGGCGGGGCGTCAAGGGGAACAGTGTCCAGACGCGCCGTGCCGGGGACTTCTGACTCGCTCATGCCCTCAACATATACCCCCCAGGGGTATGTTTCAAGCCCGCGCCCCGGGCAGACGCAACATGTGGAATGTTGCGCAAAACAAAGAGCTCCGGAGTGCGTTATTGGGGGATACGCACTCCGGAGCAGCTTTGGGGTAGGCCGTTCCTCCGGCCTACAGATCGAGCTTACTCGCCGGTAGTGGGGTAACACCAGCGCTCCGAATAAGTACTTTCGCTTTACTTTCTTCCTGCCGGAGCGGCGGCCGGAACCATCAGGATCGGACGTTCCTGATGGTGGCTGAGCCACGCCGCCACGGAGCCGTTCAGCGCGGCGGAGATGCGGTGGCCGATGCCGCGTTCGGGGGTCCCCACCACGATCATGGCTGCGTTGGTGTCCGCGGCCAGCCTGCCGATCGCCCGGGCGGGATCCCCGGCCAGGGTGCGCAGCGTCCAGTCGATTCCCAAGGGCACGCAGAGTGCCTCAACAACGGAACGCAGCTCCTGGGCGGTGGCCCGGATCCGGGCGTCGTCCGCGTCCGGGTGCAGGGACAGGCGGTGCGCGGACCGCGCCGGATCCCACTCCACGAGGTAGCTGGCCTCGTCCACGTAGGCGCAGATCAAGGGCGCGGCGAGGGACTTCGCGAGGGATGCCGCCGTCTGCAGCACTTCCGGATGCTGTCCCGGAACCACACCCACTACAAGAGGCGCCGGGCCGTGGGCGGAGTCGTCAGGCATACTTCATTCTGGCGCCGGGGTGCGGCCCTGAACAGGGGCTTACTTCCCGTTTGCCGGCCCGGGACGGTGCGGGCGCCGTTTGCCGCGGCCTCCCTTGAACAGCCCGGGGGTGGGGCCTACGGTTGAAGGACACAGGAGGAGGTGGCCGCCGTGGAGATCTACATGTGGTGGTTGGATCTGGATTTGGCGAGCAAGGAATGGCTTCGGGAAAACCTGCGGACCATCGAACTGCCCGAGGCCGTGCAGCGGGGAATCGCGGATGCCGGCGGGCCCGGTCCGGCTGAGCCGTCCGCCGGCGTGGCCGTATTGACGGCCGCGGACTGGGACTTCATCGAGACGCAGTCGGAGTTCGTCGACTGAAAGATGCCAACGGCGCGGCAGGGCGTGCCGGCGGGCGCCGGGAGAAAACCGTTGCGGCCTTCCGGCGGGGATGGTTGCATGGACCCCATGGCTACTGCAGAGAGTTACGTCCTGGCGATCGGGACCAAGAAAGGCCTTTGGCTGGCGACCAGCCAGGACCGGAAGGACTGGTCGCTGTCCGGACCGCATTTCCTGATGAGTGAGGTGCCCAGCATCGCCATCGATACCCGCGATGACAGGACCCGGATCCTGGTGGGGGTCCGCTCCGAGCACTGGGGTCCCACGGTTTTCCACTCAGATGATCTCGGCGGAACCTGGACTGAACCCGAAAACGGCGCCATCACGTTTCCCGACGGCACCGACGCCGCCCTGGAACGGATCTGGCAGATCTATCCCGACGCCGACTCCCGCCCGGGCGTCGTGTGGGCGGGCTGCGAACCGATCTCGGTCTGGAAATCCACCGACGGCGGCGAGCACTTTGAGCTCAACCGCGGCCTCTGGGACCATCCGCACCGCAGCGAATGGGGCGCAGGCTATGGCGGCGCTGCGGCGCACTCGATTGTCGTCGACCCCACGGGCGAGAAAGTCCACGTCGCCATGAGCACCGGTGGGGTCTACCGCTCGCTCGACGGCGGCGCCTCCTGGGAGCCGCGCAACAAGGGAATTTCCGCGTACTTCATGCCCGATCCCAACCCGGAATTCGGCCAGTGCGTTCACAAGATCGCGGCCGACGCCGCCGTCGACGGCCGCCTGTACGCGCAAAACCATCACGGCGTGTACCGCAGCGACGACGACGCCGAATCGTGGGAGTCGATCGCCGAAGGGCTGCCGGCGGACTTCGGTTTTGTGATGCTGACGCATCCGCGCCGGGCCGGTACCGCCTGGGTGGTCCCGCTGAAGGCTGACGGCGAACGTATCCCGCCGGACGGGAAGCTGGCGGTGCACCGGACCGATGACGCCGGTGCCAGCTGGAAACGGCTCGATGCCGGGCTGCCGGAAGCCGAGTACAACGCCGTGCTCCGTGATGCTGCCAGCGTCGACGGCGCGGAGCCTGCGGGCGTCTACTTCGGGACGCGCGGCGGCAGTGTCTACGCCAGCGCTGACGAAGGAGAACACTTTACCGAGGTCGCCTCGCACCTGCCGGACGTGCTGTGCGTGCGGGCAGCCGTGGTCTCCACTGCCCTGCTCCCGGCGCAGCCGTGAAGGGGTAAAAACGCATGAACAGCGGCGAGATCAGCGGCGACGCCATGCAGGCAGACTCGGCGATCAGCGTGGTCCTGCCCAGCGTCCTCCAACCGCTCGCCGGCGGGCAGTCCATCCTGACTGCGCCCGCCGAGGCGGCGGTGACGGTGGAGTGGGTGCTGGATACGGTGACCGGGGACTATCCGGCGCTGTCGCGGCGGTTGCGGGACGAAACCGGAAGTGTTCGCCGTTACGTGAATATATACGTCAACGGGAATGAGATCCGGCGGCTGCAGGGTCTGGTGACTGCCGTGGCGCCGGGCCAGGAAGTCCTCATCATCCAGTCGGTGGCGGGAGGCTGACGCCTCAGGCGACCCGCCAGACGCTGCATTCGTCGGCGTTGATGGCCTTGCGCATGCCGGTGTGGCGGTCCATGATCCAGACGACGCCGATTCCGGGGGCCGTTTCCTGAACGCTGCCGCGGCGGATCACGACGTCATCGTAGTTCGGGCCCACCCGCAGGCGGGCCTCGATCTCATCGCCGCGGTGCAGCTGGTCGAGCGCGCGGACGCGGGTTACATGGGCTTTCGCTTCCTTCAACATGGCGGGGCCTCCTGGACTGGAGTCGGTGCCTGCTCTTGCCGGCACTTCCAGTCTCCTGCGCCAATGTTGCGTCCGCGTTTCGGGACGGTAAGGGGCCGGTTAGATTTCGGGGGCGCTGCTGATTCCGGTCCCCATCAGGGCTGCGGCCGCCCTCAGGGGAGCTGGCGTTCGCCCGGGCGCTCGACCCGGAACCACCGGTACCCGTAGCGGTCCAGCGGGACTTCGAAGGCGCCGTCGTCCAAGAGCGGGATGTCCTCGCCGCCGAGCAGGTCCCGGAGCACTGCCCCGGCGAAGGACCGCCCCGCCGCGCCCTTCCCGTCCGGATCCCCCGGGCCGCCTTCCCCGCCCTCCGGCGGGACCACCGAGGCCGTCACAGACGCCGGTTCGGCGCCAAAATTGTGGGCGACCACCACCGTAGAGCCGTCCCACGTGCAGCGGTGCAGCAACACCGCCGGTGAGGCCTGCTTGATGAGGGCAAACCTGCCCCAGCCGAGCTCGGGACATTCCCGGTACCGCTGGATCAGCGTCGCGATAAAGTTCCACAGCGAATCGGGATCCCGTTTCGCGGCCGCGGCGTTGATGCGCGCCGGCCCGAACGGTCCGTCCACGGGCTGGGCGACGAGGTCCCCCGGCGGGGCGGTCGAGAAGCCGCCATTTTCGGTGTGGTCCCACTGCATGGGGGAGCGGACGGCCGAGCGGCCCTTCGCGCGCAGGTCTTCGCCCATCCCGATCTCTTCGCCGTAGAAGAGCACCGGGGTGCCCGGCAGCGAGAACATCAGGGAGTACACCATGCGGATCCTGGCCGGGTCGCCGCCGAGCATGGTGGGCAGCCGCCGCCGCAGTCCGCGGCCGTACATCTGCATATCGGGATCCGGGCCGAAGGCCGCGAAGACCTCCTCGCGTTCGGCATCGCTGAGCTTGTCCAGGGTGAGTTCATCGTGGTTCCGGACGAACATGGCCCATTGGTTGTCGGGATTGATCTTCGGACGGCTGCCGAGCGTCCGGGCCAGCGGCCTGGCGTCCTGCCGGGCCAGTGACAGGTACATGTTCTGCATGGAGAGGAAATCAAACTGCATGTTCAGCTCGTTGCCGGCCGGCCCGCCGAAGTACTTCAGCTGCTCTTTGTATGGAAGGTTGACCTCGCCCAGCAACACGGCACTGCCATGGCGGCGGTTGAGGAAGCTGCGCAGGGCGCTCAGGTACTGGTGCGGGTCGATTTTCGCGGCTTCATCCTTGGGCTCGCCGACCAGCTCCAGGAAGAAGGGCACCGCGTCCAGCCGGAACCCGTCCAGGCCCAGCTGCAGCCAGAATCCCATCGACTTCGCAATCTCGTCCCGCACCTTGGCATTCATCACGTTCAGGTCCGGCTGGTGTTTGGCGAACATGTGCAGATACCACTCACCGGTGGCCTTGTCCTGGGTCCAGATGGACGTTTCCTCGCCGGGAAACACCACCTGGTCCGAGGTGTCCGGCGGCGTGTCCTTCCGCCAGACGTAGTAGTCGCGGTAGGGGTTGTCCACGGACTTGCGCGCCTGGACGAACCACGGGTGCCGGTCGGAGGTGTGGTTGATGACAAAGTCCGCGATCACCCGGATGCCGCGGTCGTTGGCGGTGCGGATGAATTCCACCAGGTCCCCCAGGCTTCCGAGCCGGGGATCCACGCCGTACATGTCGGTGACGTCGTAGCCGTCGTCGCGGTCCGGGGAAGGGTAGAAGGGCATGAGCCAGATGCACGTGATGCCGAGCGCGGCAAGATAGTCCACCCGCTGGATCAGTCCGCCGAAATCTCCGGTGCCGTCGCCGTCGCCGTCGAAGAACGTCTCCGGATCCAGGCAGTAAATCACCGCGTTCTTCCACCAGAGGTCCGAGGTCTCGGCGATTCTCACAGCGCACCGTCCGTTCCGAACGGAGCCGGTCCCGCCGCCGGGCGGAGCTGGGGGAGGACGTGCTCGGCGAAGGCATCGATAAACGGCGTCTGCTCCTGACCGACAAAGTGCAGGTACAGCGCATCGAACCCGAGGTCCAGATAGGACGCCAGCCATTGGGCGTGCCGCCCGGCATCGGCGGAGACGTTGACGGCCGCCCGCACCTGGTCCTCCTGGACACCGGCGCTGACACCGTCGAAATGGGCCGCAGAGGGCAGGTCCCAAGGAATCGGCGGAGCAAAGACGTTGGTGCGCCACTGGTCCTCGGCGATCGCGACGGCCTCTGCCTCTGTCGGCGCCCAGGACAGGTGGACCTGGAGGGCAGCCGGTCCGCGGCCACCGGCGTTCCGGTACGCCGCCAGCGTGTCCTTCAGCTTTCCCGGCGGCTGGTTGACGGTGACGAGTCCGTCGGCCCAGGCCGCTGCCCGGCGCGCTGTTTCCACGCTCACCGCCGGGGCAATGATCGGCGGTTTGATCTCCGGAACGTCCCAGATCCGGGCTTGCTCCACCGTGACGAGGCCGTGGTGCGTGACCACGTCGCCGGCGTGGAGCCGGCGGATGATGTCTACGCATTCCTCCAGCCGGCGCTGACGCGTTTCCTTCGGCGGCCAGGCCTGGCCGGTGATGTGCTCGTTCATATACTCGCCGCTGCCCGGGGCCATCCAGAAGCGGCCGGGAAACATGTCCGCCAGGGTGGCTGAGGCGTGCGCGATGATCGCCGGGTGGTACCGCTGCCCGGGCGCCGTCACCACCCCGAAGCGCAGACCGGTGGTAGCCAGCGCGGCCCCGAGCCAGGACCAGGCGAACCCGGAGTGGCCCTGCCGGGCGGACCACGGCTCAATATGGTCCGAACACATGGCGGCATCGAAGCCTGCCTGCTCGGCCAGTTGAACGTCCTGCAGGAGGCGGCGGGGGCTGATCTGTTCATGCGAGGCGTGGAACCCGATGGTAGCCATCACCCATGTTTACCGCCGGGGCCGGGCCGTGTCGAGGAGCCCCCAGTTGAGGAGCCCCTCGCGAGAAACCACGGCGTGGGGTGGCGGTGCCGGGTCCGCGGCGCAAGAATGGGCGCTATGCACCTGCCGTTGATGCCTCCCATTGCGCCCATGCTGGCCAAAGCACTCCCCGCGCTGCCGTCGCCGGACGCCGGAACGGGCTGGCTCTTTGAGCCGAAATGGGACGGTTTCCGCTCCATCATCTTCCGTGACGGCGACGAGGTGGAGATCGGCAGCCGGAACGGCAAGCCGATGACGCGCTATTTCCCCGAGCTTGTCGAGGCGCTGAAGTCGGAGCTGCCGGAACGCTGCGTGGTGGACGGCGAGATCATCCTGGTGGCGGCCTCCGGGGACCGGCTGGACTTCGACGCGCTCCAGCAGCGCATCCATCCGGCCGCCAGCCGGGTGAAGCTGCTCGCGGAACAGACCCCGGCGCGCTTCGTGGCGTTCGACCTGCTGGCCCTCGGCGACGAGGATCTTACGGGCAAACCCTTCTCCGAGCGCCGCCGGCAGCTGGAGCGCGCACTCGCAGCCAGCGCGGCGCCGGTCCACCTCACAGCCGCGACCTCCGACCGGGACACGGCGCAGCGCTGGTTCCGGCAGTTCGAGGGCGCCGGACTGGACGGGATTGTGGCCAAGACGCTGGAGGGCAGCTACCAGCCGGACAAGCGCGCGATGGTGAAGGTCAAGCACGAACGGACGGCGGACTGCGTGCTCGCCGGATACCGCGTGCACACCTCCGGTCCGGACCGGATCGGCTCGCTGCTCTTGGGGCTCTACGACGACGCCGGGGTGCTGGCGAACGTCGGCGTGGTGGGAGCCTTCCCGATGGCCCGGCGCGCGGAGCTGTTTGCCGAGCTGCAGGAGCTGGTCACCGGTTTTGACGACCACCCCTGGGCCTGGGCCCGGCAGGAGGAGGGGGCGCGAACTCCGCGGAAGGCCGAGGGAAGCCGGTGGAGCGGCGGCAAGGACCTGTCCTTCACCCCGCTGCGGCCCGAGCGCGTGGTGGAAGTGAAGTATGACCATATGGAGGGCGAAAGGTTCCGGCACACAGCCCAGTTCCTGCGCTGGCGTCCGGACCGTGATCCGCGCTCCTGCACCTATGACCAGCTGGAGGAACCGGTGAAGTTCGATCTCGCCGCGGTACTGGGCGCCGCCCGCTAACCGGATAGCCCGCTCACCTGCTCAACGCTTTAACGACGGCGCCCCGCCCCCAAAGGGACGGGCCGCCGTCGTGCGTGCGGAAAAGCTGTGCGGAAGTGCGGATGAAATCCGCTGCCGGTGCGGGGCTACTGCTGGCCGAGCTGTTTGGTGGGGACCCGGAACGTTTCCTTGGCCGTCAGCGCCGCGACCGTGGCGATGAGGCAGATGATTGCGGTGAAGATGGAGATCTGGACCCAGCCGCCGGGCTGGATGCCGCCCATGGCCGCCACGATCGCCGGGGCGAAGCCGGCCATCAGGAAGCCCAGCTGGGTGCCGATTGCGAGGCCGGAGAAGCGGACGTTGGTGCTGAACATCTCGGCGTAGAAGGAGGGCCAGACCGCGTTGGCCGCAGCGTAGCCGAAGGAGAAGAACGCGATTGCCGTAAGGAACATCAGCGCGACGTTGCCGGATTCGAGGCTCAGCAGGAAGACCGGCGTCAGGGATGCGCTG
The DNA here is from genome assembly GCF_056401395.1 of Arthrobacter sp. P4_F11. Classification (NCBI taxonomy): domain Bacteria; kingdom Bacillati; phylum Actinomycetota; class Actinomycetes; order Micrococcales; family Micrococcaceae; genus Arthrobacter; species Arthrobacter sp. P4_F11. Next base: position 88,833 of record NZ_JBFUJK010000015.1, on the reverse strand, counting down.
GACAGTGCGCCGTAGATGAAGACGGGCTTCCGGCCGATCTTGTCGGCGAGCATGCCGAAGAGCGGCTGGGTGCCCAGTGCCATGAAGTTGGCGCCGACGACGAGCCAGAGGGTGGTGGTGCCGTCCACGCCGGCGACGTTCTTGGCGTAGCTGATGGCCAGGGTGCCGAAGACGGTGGACACGGCGGCGATGAAGGCGCAGGCGATGACACGCAGGACATCGCGCCAGTGGCTCTTGAGGAGGTCAGCGACGGGGAGCTTGGAGATCTGCTTGGTCTTCTGGGCCTCCTCGAACGCCGGCGGTTCGTGCAGGGTGCGGCGGATGAAGAACGCGACCAGCACAACCACGGCGCTGAGCCAGAACGGGATGCGCCAGCCGATCGTGTACTTGATGTCGTCAGGCAGGGCCAGGACCGGGATGAAGACGAGGGCGGCAAGGATCTGGCCGCCCTGGGTGCCGGTCAGGGTCCAGGAGGTGAAGAAGGAGCGGCGGTTGTCCGGGGCGTGCTCGAGCGTCATGGACGAGGCGCCGGCCTGCTCGCCGGCAGCGGAAAAGCCCTGGCAGAGACGCGCCAGCACCAGCAGGACAGGGGCCCACCAGCCGACCGTCTTGAAGTCCGGCAGGCAGCCGATGGCAAAGGTGGAAGCGCCCATCAGCAACAGCGTGAACATGAGGACTTTCCGGCGCCCTATCCTGTCACCGAAGTGGCCGAGGACAACGGCGCCCACCGGGCGGGCAATGTAGGCAAAGCCGAAGGTGGCGAACGACATGATCGCCGCGTTGGTGTCCGCGTCGGGGAAGAAGACATGCGGGAAGATCAGCGCGGCTGCGGAACCGAAGATGAAGAAGTCGTAATACTCGACGGCGCTGCCCAGGAAGCTGGCAAGGGCCGCCTTCTTCGGCGTCCCTCCTGTGGTTATACCCGGCGTCGTGGACGGGACAGTGTGGCTCATGGTGTTCCTTTGGTGTGACGACGTTGTCGCGGATGGATCAGGAAGGTCTCGGCTGCCGCTTGCTTAAGTGTGGTGCAGCCGGAGGTCCGTGGAAAGACCCGGACTAGTAGCCACATGGTGGAAGCTACTTGTGCGATGTAGCAATCATGACTGTGAGCGCAGTCACTTGTCAACAAAAATAATCACCATCTAGAAATAGCTCTCACTATGTGGGAACATCGATGCATGAGTGTGAATCAAACCACAGAAGTTCCCGCCGCTTCCGGGTATCCGGCGGAAGTCCCTTCGAAGCCTGCAAAGGCCGCCAGGGAGGACTCGCGGACGGACATGGTGGGCAAGGCCTTGGGTCTGCTGGTCCTCCTGGGCGACGAGCCGCGGGGTGCCAGCGCGGCGGAGATCTCCCGCCGCGCGGATCTGCCATTCAGCACCACGTACCGCCTGCTCGGCTCCCTGACGCGGGACGGCTTCGTTGACTACGAGCCGGACGGCCGCCGCTACCACCTGGGGCTGAGGGTCTTCCAGCTTGGCCAGCGCGTCTCCAACCACCACGGCTTCGCGGGTACGGCGCTGCCCATCCTGCGGCGCGTGACCGAGGAAACGGGTGAGGCAACCATCCTCTCCGTGCGGGACGGCATCCACCACCTGACGGTGAACAAGGTGGACGGCCCGCAGACGTTCCGGGTCACGAGCGACCCCGGGCATCTCGGGGCACTTCATACCACCTCAGTGGGCAAGGCACTGGTGGCGTTCGCCGACGACGCCACCCGCGCCCAGCTTGTCGAGGAACTGCCCCTGGAGCCGCTGACGGCGCTCTCCATCACGGACCGCGAGGCTTTCCGGGCCGAAATCGAGCAGGTCCGGCGCCAGGGCTTCGCCACCATGGACGAGGAAAACGAACTCGGCATGCGCGCCGTCGCCGTCCCGGTTTTCAACGCCCAGGGGCACGCCTTCGCCTCGCTGGCCACGGCGGTCCCGGTCTTCCGCCTGAGCATGGAGGCCCTCGTGGCCCTCGTGCCGCTGCTGCAGGCGGCGGCCGCAGAGCTGTCGGCCCGGCTGCCCCAGCGGTGACGGCCGACCAGCCTACGGCCTAAACAAAGCCGCCGGCGTCATAATATGTTCGTCATTCGAACAAAAGTGCAACATGTGAACAAAGTCTGTAATGTAATCCCCATCACCCGGCCCGCCGCGGACGCCGCAAGCGTCGCAGCCCGCCGAGTGTCGTTGTCAAAGGAGCAAACTGGATGAGCAATCGAGCAGAGTCCTTCCTCGTGGGCCTCGTGGGAGACGGCGTCATGCCCTCCCTCACGCCCTACATGCATGAACGCGAGGGCGACGTGCAGGGCCTCCGGTACCTCTACCGCCCCATCGACCTCACCGAACTCGGCCTGCCCGGCCGGGCCGTGGGGGAGTTGCTCTCCGGCGCCCGGAGCCTCGGGTTCAACGGATTGAACATCACGCACCCCTGCAAGCAGCTCGTGCTCGAGTACCTGGATGAGGTCTCCCCCGACGCCCGGCGCCTGGGCGCCGTCAATACCGTGCTGATCCGCGACGGCCGCTTCATTGGCCACAACACCGACTTCTCCGGCTTCGCCGCGGCGCTGGGCTCCGGGCTTCCCGGCGCCACCCTGGATCGCGTGGTGCAGCTCGGAGCCGGCGGCGCCGGCTCCGCCGTCGCCTACGCCCTGCTCACCGCGGGGGTCCGCGAGCTGGACCTCGTGGACACCGACGCGGCCCGGTCCACCGCCCGGGCGGCCGAGCTCGCCGGGTTCTTCCCGGACCGGACCGTCACCGCCCGGACGACGGCGGAGCTCCCGCAGCTCATGCCGCAGGCCGACGGCCTGGTGCACTGCACCCCGGTGGGCATGGCCGCCCATCCGGGGGTTCCGCTGGACATGTCCCTCGTGGAGTCCCGGCACTGGGTGGCCGACATCGTGTACCGGCCGATCGAAACCGAGCTCGTCCGCGAGGCGCGCGCCAAGGGCTGCGAGGTGCTCGACGGCGGCCGGATGGCCGTGGGCCAGGCGGCGGACGCCTTCCGGATCTTCACCGGGCGCCAGGCCGACGCCGACCGCATGCGCTCCCACTTCCTGGAACTTGTGGCCGCGGAAGAGGTGCCCGCCTGATGCGCACCGGGATCGCCACCGTCTGCCTCGCCGGCACCTTGCGGGAAAAAATGCAGGCCTGCGCGGTGGCCGGCTTCGACGGGATCGAGATCTTCGAACAGGACCTCGTGACGTCCCCGCTGAGCCCGGAGGACGTCCGGAAGCTGGCCGCCGACCTCGGCCTGAACCTGGATCTCTACCAGCCGTTCCGGGATTTCGACAGCGTTCCCGAGGACCTGCTCGCCGCCAACCTGCGCCGCGCGGACGCAAAGTTCCGGCTCATGTCCCGCCTGGGCATGGACACCATGCTGCTCTGTTCCAACGTCGGCACCGCCACGATCGACGATGACGATCTCCGGGCGGCACAGCTTTCCCGGCTCGCGGACCTCGCGGGTGACCACGGCGTCAAGGTCGCCTATGAGGCCCTGGCCTGGGGCAAATACGTGAACGACTACGAGCACGCCCACCGGCTGGTTGGGATGGTGGACCACCCCAACCTGGGCACCTGCCTGGACTCTTTCCACATCCTCTCCCGGGACTGGGATACCGCGCCGATCGAGGCCTTCGACCCGGAGAAAATCTTCTTCGTCCAGGTCGCTGATGCCCCCAAGCTGTCCATGGACGTGCTGTCCTGGAGCCGGCACTACCGGGTGTTTCCAGGGGAGGGCCAGTTCGAACTCGCCAAGTTCATGGGCCACGTGGTCCGCGCGGGCTACACGGGACCGGTGTCGCTGGAAGTGTTCAACGACGTCTTCCGCCAGGCCGACGTCGAACGCACCGCCGTCGACGCCATGCGGTCGCTGATCTGGCTCGAAGAGCAGAGCGCCGCCTGGCTCGAGGCAAACCCGGCGAATGCAGCAGGCGGGATGACCAGCGGGGCGGCCGGCCCGGTGTCCGGTGCCCGGCGCCGCTACCCCATGGAGCTGGCCACTCTTCCCCGAGTGGCCGAGCCCGCCGGCTTCAACTTCGCCGAGGTCCGGGCCGGTGACACCGCCGGACTGGAAACCCTGCTGGGCCAGCTGGGGTTTGCGTTCAACGGGCGGCATCGCACGAAGGACGTGCAATTGTGGACCATGGGCCACGCGCGCGTGATCATCAACGAAGAACCGGCAGCCATCGGCACGGCGACCGCTGCCGCCGGTACCGGCCAGCCGGCTCCCGCCGCCCCTGCCATCTCCGCCCTGGGCTTCGACGTCGACTCTCCCGTTATCGCCGCCGCCCGCGCCCAGCAGCTCAAGGCCCCCGCCGTGCCGCGCAAGAGCCAGGCCAACGAGGAAGTCTTCCAGGGCTTCGCCGCGCCGGACTCCACCGAAATCTTCCTCTGCCAGGGCAGCCCGGACGGCACCGCCGCGTGGACCCGGGAATTCGGCGACGGCCTGGACGTCGCCGCGGCGGACCCGGCAGAGCACCCGGGCGCGGTAATCGACCACGTGAACCTCGCGCAGCCGTGGCAGCACTTCGACGAGGCCGTGCTCTTCTACACCAGCGCCCTCGCACTGGAACCGCAGCCGTTCGCCGAGGTGGCCAGCCCCACCGGGCTGGTCAGGTCCCAGGTGATGCTGACGCAGGACCGCGGCGTCCGCCTGGTGCTGAACCTGGCCCCGCTGATCCAGCAGGAAGGGACTGCCGGCACCGGCCACCGTCCCGGCTACCAGGAACACATCGCTTTCGCCGTGGAAGACCTCGTGGCCACGGCCCGGGCCGCACGGGACCGCGGACTGGACTTCCTGCAGATCCCCGCGAACTACTACGAGGACCTCGACGCCCGGTTCGCTCTGGACCCGGAATTCCTGGCCACGCTCCGTGAGCTCAACCTGCTCTATGACCGCGACGCCGACGGTGAATTCCTGCACTTCTACACCGCCACCGTGGGCAGCGTGTTCTTCGAGATGGTGGAGCGCCGCGGTGCCTACGACGGCTATGGCGCCCCGAACGCCCCGGTGCGGCACGCCGTCCAGTACGACCACCTGCACCAGCTGACCCGTACTTCCTGACCCCAGCCGAACAACAAACACATCAACGAAAGGAGGCTGCTGTGCCTGAAGAAATCAACCTCGACGTCTTCAACGCCGACCCGATCACCGAGGACGTGTCCGACGAAGCCACGGAGGCCGCACCAAAGACGTATGCGCCCGCTGGCCATGCCTTGGATACTGCCGCGGAGTCGCAGGCGGACCTCAGCGCCGAGATGAAGGCGATCGGCGAAGCGTACGCGCAGGCCCTCAAAGGCGGCGCCCCGGCCGAAACCCAGCCGCGGCTCGACTACGCGCCGTACCGCAGCAGCGTCCTGCGCCACCCCACCAAGGATCTGCACCACGCGGATCCGGAAACCATCGAACTGTACTCGCCGGCGTTCGGGCACATGGACGTGCACGCGCTGGAAGCGGACCTGACCATCGCGCACAACGGCGAGCCGCTCGGCGAACGCATCGTGGTCTCCGGCCGGGTGCTCGACGGCGACGGACGCCCCGTCGCCGGCCAGCTCGTCGAAATCTGGCAGGCGAACTCCGCCGGCCGCTACATCCACAAGCGTGACCAGCACCCGGCACCGCTGGACCCCAACTTCACCGGCGTCGGCCGCTGCATCACGGGCGCGGACGGCTCCTACAGCTTCACCACCATCAAGCCCGGCGCCTACCCGTGGAAGAACCACCTCAATGCCTGGCGCCCGGCCCATATCCACTTCTCCCTGTTCGGGCAGGAGTTCACCCAGCGGATCGTCACCCAGATGTACTTCCCCGGTGACCAGCTGTTCCCGCTGGACCCGATCTACCAGTCGATCGTGGACCAGGATGCCCGCGACCGGCTCGTGGCCACCTACAACCACGAACAGACCAAGCCTGAATGGGCTCTGGCGTACAACTGGGACATCGTCCTGACCGGGTCCAAGCGGACCTGGACCGAAAACGAGGCATTGGGCGCAGGAGGCGATGAGAATGAATAGCAACGCCGTGGGTAAACTCACCCCGACACCGGGCCAGACCGTGGGGCCGTTCTATGGCTACGCCCTGCCCTTCGCCAAGGACCGCGAGCTCCTGGCTCCCGGATCCCCGGGTTCCATCCGGCTCCAGGGCACCGTCTATGACGGCGCCGGGCACCCGATCCCGGACGCGATCCTGGAGATCTGGCAGGCCGACGCGGACGGCAAGGTCCCGCACCGCACGGGCTCCCTGGTCCGGGACGGCTACACCTTCACCGGCTTCGGCCGCAGCGCTGTCGGCAACACCGGCGTCTTTACCTTCACCACGGTGAACCCCGGCCCCACCGAGGAGGGCGCAGCGCCGTTCATCGCCGTCGCCGTCTTTGCCCGGGGCCTGATGAACCGCCTGTTCACCCGCGTCTACCTGCCGGAGGACGAGGAGGCCCTGGCCAAGGATCCGCTGCTCAGCTCGCTTGCCCCGGACCGGCGCCGGACCCTGATCGCACGCCGGGATCCAGACGGCGGACTGAGCTGGGACATCCGCCTCCAGGGCGACGGCGAGACCGTGTTCCTGGATTTCAGCAGCGCCGAGGGTGCCTCCAAGTGACCTTCTTCGAAACCGACGGCGACGCCGGCCTGCTGAGTCCCGTGTCGGCGTCGCCGTTTGTGGCGGCGCTGACCGGGGACCGTGCGGTGCTCGCCGCCATCCTCAAGGTCGAGGCCGCCTGGGCGGCGGTCCTGGACCAGGCCGGCCTGGCCCCGGCCGGGTCCGCCGCGGTGGTGGCCGCCGCCGCGGACGTGCGGCGGTACGACGTCGCGGACCTCGCCGTCCGGGCCCAAGGCGGCGGCAACCCCGTCATCCCGCTGCTCGCCGACCTCCGGGAGCAGGTCAGGACCCTGGACACCGCCGGACTCGGCGCCGTCCGCGCCGTTCACACGTCGCTGACCAGCCAGGACGTGCTCGACTCGGCCCTGATGGTGCTGGCCGCCGGAGCCATCCGCGAACTGCTCGCGGAGCTCCGGTCGGCAACGGCCGCCCTCGCCGGCCTCGCCGAAACCCACGGGCACGCGCTTTGCGTCGCCCGCAGCCTGACCCAGCACTCGCTTCCCTACACCTTCGGGCTGCGGGCCGCGCAATGGTTCAGCGGGCTGGCCGCCGCGGCCAGCCGGCTTGAGGCCCTCGAACTGCCGGTACAGACCGGCGGCGCCGCCGGGACCCTAGCTTCCGGCACTGTACTTATTGACCGCACTGTACTTATTGACGGCGCTGTACTCACTGGCGGCACTGGGCCGGCCGCAGGGGCACTGTCCCCGTTTGACCTCGCCGACCGGCTGGCCGCCCGCCTGGGTCTCGCTCCCGTTCCGGCCCCCTGGCACACCAACCGGCTGGCCGTAACCTCGCTCGGCGACGCGCTGGCGGCGGTGACCGACGCGGCCGGAAAGATGGCCGCGGACGTCCTGTTCCTGAGCCGGCCCGAAGTTGCCGAGATTGCGGAACCGCGCGTCGCCGGGCGCGGCGTGTCCTCGGCCATGCCGCAGAAGCAGAACCCCGTGCTCTCCGTGCTGATCCGCAGCGCCGCCCTGCAGGCCCCGGCACTGGCCGCACAGCTGCATCTCGCGGCCGCCAATTTCAACGACGAACGCCCCGACGGCGCCTGGCACAGCGAGTGGGCGGCCCTGCGCCAGCTGCTGCGCCTGGCCCTCGGCGCCGTGGTGCAGCTGCGCGAACTGGCCGAAGGGATGGCGGTCTTCCCCGGAGCGATGCGCCGCAACCTTGAGCTCGGCGGCCCGCTGCTGCTCTCCGAAGCCGTCAGCGCCGCCGTCGCACCGCTTTTGGACGGGGCCGTTGTGGACGGGCGCGGCGCCGGCCCGGGAGCAGCCCGGACCGGGAAACAGCGGCTGCAGGCCGTCGTGGACGAAACGCTCCTGGCCCCGGCTGCGGAGCAGGCGGACACCTACCGGGCACTGCTCCGCGCCGCTGTCCCGGAGGAGCTGCTCAGCGACGCCCGGCTTGAGGAACTTTTGAACCCGGCCAACTACCTCGGCCAGGCCGTTGAGATCTCCCGCCGCATCCTCGCGGCGTATCCGGAATACACCGGCCACGCCGGCGCCCTCGCCCACCACATCCAGAACGGAGCTTCCCGTGGCTAGACCCACCGTCAAAGCAGTCCTGCTGTCGCCCCAGCGCGAGCTCGGCGATAAGCCCCTCCTCATCGTCGGGCCCTCGCTGGGAACATCCTCCCTGCTGTGGAGCCAGGCCGGCACGCTGCTGGGCGCCGACGTCGACGTCATCGCCTGGGATCTGCCCGGGCACGGCGTCTCGCCCGCGGCGGAGGAGACCTTCACGGTCGCCGACCTCGCGGATGCCGTGATCGGCCTGGTCGATTCGATCGCCCCGGGCGCGCGCTTCCACTACGCCGGGGTATCCCTCGGCGGCGCCACCGGGCTACAGCTTGGCATCAAGCACGGCGACCGGCTCAAGAGCCTCTCCGTGCAGTGCTCCGGCGCGAAGCTCGGCACTGCCGAGGGCTGGCTGGAACGCGCCGAAACCGTGCGCACGCAGGGCACCCCGGTGATGATCCAGGGTTCCGCGCAGCGCTGGTTCGCGCCGGGCTTCATGGAGAGCCAGCCGGAGCTCAGCGGCCGGCTCCTGCACAGCCTCCGGGACGCCGACCGCTTCAGCTACGCCTTCTGCTGCGAGGCCCTGGCCGGCTTCGACGTGCGCGACCAGCTCGGCACCATCCGCGTCCCCACCCAGGTTGTGGCGGGCGCCCTGGACGACGTCGCCCCGCCGTCGATGGCCGGGGAAGTCGCCGCGGGCATCACCTCCGGCGGCGGCACTGCTACGGCCGTCAGTCTGGAGGGCGTGGCACACCTGGCGCCGTTCGAGGCACCGGGCCACGTCGCCGAACTGCTCAAGGGCCTCATCACCTGGACCGAGACCCAGGGAGCGGGCGCATGACCCACTCCGAAACCAGCAGTGCCGAATTCCACGGGCCCGAACGCAACGGTGTGGTCCAGCCCGGCGCGACCAGCCAGGAGATCTACGACGGCGGCATGAAAGTCCGCCGCGAGGTCCTCGGCGCCGCGCATGTGGACCGCGCCAACGCCAACAAGGATTCCTTCACCGAGGACTTCCAGGACATGATCACCAGGATCGCCTGGGGCGGCATATGGACCCGGCCCGGGATCAGCCGCCAGATGCGCTCAGCCGTCACCCTGACCGCCATGGTGGCCCACGGGCACTGGGAAGAACTGGCCATGCACATCCGCGCCGCCATCACCAACGGCCTGAGCCGGGACGAGATCAAGGAAATCCTGCTCCAGACCGCCATCTACTGCGGGGTCCCCTCCGCCAACACCGCGTTCAAGACCGCCCAGCAGGTCTTCCATTCCATGGACGACGCAGCCATGGACGAAGCAGAAACGGACAAGAACCCATGAATCAGGCATTTATCTATGACGCTGTGAGGACGCCGTTCGGGAAGTTCGGTGCCGGCCTCGCCGGGATCCGCCCGGATGACCTTGCCGCGCACGTGATCCGCGAATCCGTGAAGCGCGCCCCGGCCCTCGACGTGGAGCGGATCGATGAGGTGGTGTTCGGCAACGCGAACGGCGCCGGCGAGGAGAACCGCAACGTCGCCCGGATGGGCACCCTGCTGGCCGGGCTGCCCGTCTCCATCCCGGGCACCACGGTCAACCGGCTCTGCGGCTCCTCCCTGGACGCGGCGATCATCGCCTCCCGCCAGATCAACACCGGCGACGCCGAGCTGATGCTGATCGGGGGCGCCGAATCGATGTCCCGGGCCCCGTGGGTGCTGCCCAAGACCGAGAAGCCCTACCCGGCCGGGGACCTGACCCTGGCCTCCACCACGCTGGGCTGGCGGCTGGTGAACCGGGCCATGCCGCAGGACTGGACCATCTCCCTGGGCGAGGCCACCGAACGGCTSSSGGAGAAGTACGGCGTGACCCGGCAGGCGCAGGACGAGTTCTCCGCCGCCTCCCACAACCTCGCCGCCGCGGCCTGGGACGAGGGSTTCTACGACAACCTCGTCGTCCCGGTCCCGGGCACGGACCTGGTCCGCGACGAGGGCATCCGTCCCGGGTCCTCGGCGGAGAAGCTCGCCGGGCTCAAGACCGTGTTCCGSACCGGGAACGGCACCGTCACCGCCGGGAACGCGTCCCCGCTCTCCGACGGCGCGTCCGCGGCGTGGCTGGGCAGTGAAAAGGCCGCCGGGATCCTGGGCCTGGAGCCTTTGGCCCGGATMGCCGGGCGCGGCGCGCACGCCAACGACCCGCAGTACTTCGGCTACGCCCCGGTCGAGGCCGCGAACAAGGCCCTCGCCAAGGCCGGCATCGGCTGGGACCAGGTCGGCGCCGTCGAACTGAACGAGGCGTTCGCCGCGCAGTCCCTGGCCTGCATCAACGCCTGGGGCATCGACCCCTCCATCGTGAACCGGCACGGCGGCGCGATCGCCATGGGCCACCCGCTCGGCGCCTCCGGCGGGCGGATCCTGGGCACCCTGGCCCGGTCCCTGCAGGCCTCCGGGCAGCGCTGGGGCGTCGCCGCGATCTGCATCGGCGTCGGCCAGGGCCTCGCCGTCGTGCTCGAAAACGTAACTTCCCGCGATGCGGCATAGAGGACAGGGCTAAGAGAGATGCTGAATTTCATCGACACCGTCGGCGAGGCCGTCGCCGGCATCAAGGACGGCTCCACCGTGATGATCGGCGGCTTCGGCAACGCCGGGCAGCCGTTCGAGCTCATCGACGCGCTGCTGGAGTGCGGCGCCACCGGCCTGACCGTGGTGAACAACAACGCCGGCCAGGGCGACCAGGGCCTGGCCCTGCTGATCAAGGAAGGCCGGGTGAAGAAGATGATCTGCTCCTTCCCGCGGCAGTCCGATTCCTGGCATTTCGACGCCAGGTACCGCGCCGGCGAGGTTGAGCTCGAACTGGTCCCGCAGGGAAACCTCGCCGAGCGGATCCGTGCCGCCGGCGCCGGGATCGGCGGTTTCTTCACGCCCACCGGCTACGGCACCATGCTCGCCGAAGGCAAGGAAACCCGCTTCCTGGACGGCAAGTGGCAGGTGTTCGAGACCCCCATCCACGCCGACGTCGCCCTGATCAAGGCCCTCACAGCGGACGGCCGGGGCAATCTGGTCTACCGTAAAACCGCGCGGAACTTCGGCCCCATCATGGCCGCCGCCGCGAAACACACCATCGCCCAGGTGTCCGGGATCGTCCCGACCGGCGGCCTGGACCCGGAAAACATCGTGACCCCCGGCATCTACGTCAACAGCATTGTGAAGGTGGCCTGAGATGAGCATCCCAACCAATGACCAGAGTCTGCGGACCGGCAACCAGGCTGATCTCCAGACGTCCGGCAAGCCGCTGGGCCGGGACGATCTCGCCCGCCTCGTGGCCCGCGACATCGTCCCCGGATCGTTCGTGAACCTCGGCATCGGCCAGCCCACCCTGGTCTCGAACTACCTCGAGCCGGAGCAGAACATCACGCTCCACACCGAGAACGGCATGCTCGGCATGGGCCCGGAGGCCACCGGGGACCAGATCGACGGCGACCTCATCAACGCAGGGAAGATCCCCGTGACCGAACTGCCGGGGGCGTCCTACTTCCACCACGCTGACTCCTTCGCGATCATGCGCGGCGGACACCTGGACATCTGCGTCCTGGGCGCCTTCCAGGTTTCCGCCACCGGCGACCTCGCCAACTGGCACACCGGGGCCCCGGACGCGATCCCCGCCGTCGGCGGCGCCATGGACCTCGCCACCGGCGCCAAGGACGTCTTCGTCATGATGACGCTCCTGACCCGCGACGGCGTGTCCAAACTCGTGGAGACCTGCACGTACCCGCTCACCGGGATCGGCTGCGTGACCCGCGTCTACACCGACAAGGCCGTCTTCCTGACCGGACCCGACGGCGTCCAGGTGCGGGAGACCTTCGGCTGCACGCTCGAGGAACTCCAGGCCATGGTCCCGATGCCGCTCCGGGCGGCGGACCCAAGCTGACAGGCCTGCGGCCGGACAAGCTGTGGGCACCGCTAAAGTGATGCGGGACCGAGAGGCGGAAAATGACTGAGCCAGCCAAGAGCGGCGGCGCGCCCGCGGCCAGCGACCAGTACGTGCAGTCGCTGGCGCGCGGGCTCGCAGTGATCCGTGCCTTCGACACGGAACACCCTAAGATGACGCTGACCGAGGTGGCGGCCCGGACCGAGCTGACCCGGGCCACCGCCCGGCGGTTCCTGCACACGCTCGCGGAGCTGGGCTATGTCCGCACGGACGGTAAGATCTTCGCCCTGACTGCCAAAGTGCTGCAGCTCGGCTACGCCTACCTGTCCGGGCTCTCCCTGCCGCAGCTCGCCCAGCCGCACCTCGAAGAGCTCTCCCTCGAACTGGGGGAGTCGACGTCGGCCGCGGTGCTCGAAGGCACCGACATCGCCTACATCGCCCGGGTGTCCACCCGGCGGATCATGACGGTCGGCATCACGGTGGGCACCCGCTTCCCCGCCTACGCCACCTCGATGGGCAGGGTGCTGCTCGCGGCCCTCCCGCCGCCGAAGCTGGAAGAATACCTCGCGGCCGCCGAGATCCGGCCCCTGACTCCCGGAGCCATCGGAACGCGGGCCGCCCTCCTGGCGGAGCTGGATACTGTTCGCGCCCAGGGCTGGTGCCTGCTGAACCAGGAGCTGGAGCTGGGCCTGATGTCCATTGCGGCGCCCGTCCACGACGGACCGAAAGTGGTGGCGGCCATCAACGTCTCGCTGCAGGCCCAGACGGTGTCTGCGCAGCCCGATCCGGACGCCTACCTCAAGGCCGTACGTGAGGCGGCGCTGGCCACCGCGGAAATCATCTCCGAGGACCTGACCTCGGGCCGGTGAACCGCGTTTCAGTCGGTACGTCTGGAAAGAAGTACGTCTGGGAAGGTGTACGTCCCGGGAAGAGAACCGTCAGGCAGCGGGATCCGGGATGGGCTCTGTTGAAACCGTGATCGTCACGCCACCGGGTTCGTCACCGATTTTCAAGTGCAGGTCCCTGCCCACCAACAGGGCATGGATGTCTTCGCTGCCTCCGGGCGCGATCTGCTCGGCCAGCCGTGTGAGCGCCAGTGCCATCGCCCGGCCCCAGTCGTGCGGATCGACGCTGGATGATTCTGCCGTCGCTGAGTAATTCTCTGTTTCAGTCATCTGCCCCCGCTTTCGGCGTCCGGAGCGCAGCGTCCGGCACATCACGAACCCAGTCTAATGAGCCTGCGGAGCGCACGTCCACGATTCGCGCCGGCCCTGCGCAGGTTACGCGGGCACTGCGGCTAGGATTTTAGTTCGGGAACCCTCCGCCGAATTGCCCCTAAGGACGCCATGACAGAGAACAGCACCGCGACGTCGGAGACCCTGGAAACCGGGGACAATACAGCGTCCCGGCGCGCCGCCGTGGTTATCAACCCCATGAAGTCTCCCGGCGACAGCTTCCGCGCCTCCTTCTTCCGCCTGTGCGAGACGCAGGGCTGGGCGGAGCCGCTGTGGCTGGAAACCACGAAGGAGGACACCGGGCTGGGCCAGGCCCGCGAGGCGCTGGAGGCCGGAGTCGACGTCGTAATCGCCGCAGGCGGCGACGGAACGGTCCGCTGCGTGGCGGAAGTCCTCGCAGGCACCGGAACGCCGATGGGCCTGGTGCCCCTGGGGACCGGGAACTTGCTGGCCCGCAATCTGGGCATCGACATCACCGACCCCGTGGCGGCCAGCTACGACGTCCTGAGCGGCACGGACACCAAGGTGGACGTGGTGAAGGCCACGCTGGACCACGCCGAGACGGAATCCACCTTCCTGGTGATGGCCGGACTTGGCTACGACGCTGCGATCATGGCCAACACCGTCGACGAACTCAAGGACCGCGTGGGCTGGCTCGCGTACGTTGAGGCGGGCATCCGGCACCTGCCGGGCAAGCCCATCAGGGCGAAAATCAGCATGGACGGCGAGCACCCGGTACGGCGCCGCATCCGCAGCGTGATGGTGGGTAACTGCGGCAAGATCATGGGGGGCGTGGAGATCTTTCCCGACGCCAAGATCGACGACGGCATCCTGGACGTCGTGATTTTGGCCCCCATCGGCCGGTTCGGCTGGCTGGATGTGCTGGCTGGCGTCTTCGGCCGGAGGAACGCCAAGAACGCGTCGGTGGAATATTTCGCTGGAAAGTCAGCCGAGATCGAACTCGCCCACGAGCAGGACTTCCAGCTCGACGGCGACCCGCTCGGCAAGGCCAAGCACCTCAAGGTCACGGTCGAGCAGGATGCCCTCACCATCCGGATGACAGGCATCTGACCCCGCCAGCGGCAGTTGTGGGCGGCTTTCCACCGTGGGTAGACCTCGGGGTGCGTCCGGGACGAACCGAGTAGTACCCGGACGCATCACTGAATAGTCGTTCGCAAAAGGCAAGTAATAGGCACTCGTGACGGGTAGCCCGGGTACCGGCTTGGATAGGCAGTGGCATCATACCGATGCCGCCGTCTCGCAAACTGGGGGTTGGCTGTGGCGATTCCAGCCGTAGGTTCTGAGCTCATGGCCTCTCCGGCCCCTTTGCCGGTCGCCGTCATCGGCGCAGGATACTGGGGACCGAATCTGGCCCGCAATTTCAAGGCGGCCCACGACTGGGAGCTGGCGGCAATCGTGGACATGGACCGTGTCCGGGCCGCCAGGCTGGCTGCCGCCCATGGAGACGTCGCGGTGTGCGGGTCTGTCGAGGAGCTCTTGGACACGGTCGACGTCGACGCCGTCGCCATCGCGACCCCGGCCCACACCCACCACGCCATCGCCCTGACGGCACTTCGTGCCGGAAAGCATGTGCTGGTTGAAAAGCCGCTGGCGGACGGGCGTGCCAAGGGCCTCGAAATGGTCGAGGAAGCTGAGCGCCGCGGCCTTGTCCTGATGGCCGACCACACGTATTGCTACACTCCGGCCGTCCTGAAAATCCGGGAACTGATCAACGACGGTTCCTTGGGCGACATCCTGTTTATCGACTCGGTTCGGATCAATCTTGGCCTCGTCCAGCCGGACGTGGACGTCTTCTGGGACCTTGCCCCGCACGACTTGTCCATCCTTGACTTCATCCTTCCCGGCGGCCTGACGCCGGTCGAAGTGTCGGCCCACGGCGCGGATCCCCTGGGTACCGGAAACGCCTGCGTGGGCCACCTGACCTTCGCGCTGGCCGGCGGCGGCATGGCCCACGTCCACGTGAACTGGCTGAGCCCCACCAAGATCAGGCAACTGGTGGTCGGCGGCTCCCGCCGCACCCTCGTCTGGGACGATTTGAACCCCCAGCAGCGGCTCAGCGTCTACGACCGCGGGGTCAGCTTGGACGCGCAGTCCCGGTCCGCGGCAGAAAAAAAGGCATCGGCGATTTCTTACCGGCTTGGGGACACTTGGTCCCCGGCCCTGCCCGAACATGAGGCCCTCGGCCAGATGGTGGCGGAATTCGCCAGCAGCATCTGGCAGCGACGGCCGGCGCGGACCAGCGGGGCCGCCGGCCTCCGCGTACTTTCGGTGCTGGAGGCGGTCAGCAACAGCCTCAGCGCGGACGGGCGGCCCAGCGCCGTAACAGGAAACGAACTTCAGCCGGAAGGAAGACGATGAGCACACTGCAGGGGGCCACGGTCCTGGTAACCGGCGGAGCCGGAACCATCGGGTCCACACTTGTTGATCATTTGCTCGCTGCGGGGGCCGGGCGGATCGACGTCCTCGATAACCTGGTCCGCGGACGCCGGGCCAATCTCGATGACGCCATGGAAAGCGGCCGGGTGCATCTGGTCGAAGGCGACCTGCGTGACCGGGACCTCGTCCATGACCTCACTCGGGGCAGAGATATCGTCTTCCACCAGGCGGCCATCCGCATCACCCAGTGCGCGGAAGAGCCCCGGCTTGCCCTGGAGGTGCTGGTCGACGGCACGTTCAACGTCCTGGAGGCCGCGGCCGCCCACCGCGTCAACAAGCTCATCGCGGCTTCCAGCGCCTCGGTCTATGGCATGGCGGAGGAGTTTCCGACCACAGAACGACATCACCATCACAACAACGACACCTTCTATGGTGCGGCGAAGTCCTTCAACGAGGGCATGGCCCGCAGCTTCCGCGCCATGACCGGGTTGGACTACGTGCTGCTGCGCTATTTCAACGTTTACGGGCCGCGGATGGATGTGCACGGCCTGTACACCGAGGTGCTGGTGCGCTGGATGGAGCGGATCGCGGACGGCCACCCCCCGCTTATTTTCGGGGACGGCCGCCAAACCATGGATTTCGTCCACACCAGGGACATCGCCCGGGCCAACATCCTGGCGGCCGGGAGCGACGTCCGCGAGGGTGTGTACAACGTGGCCAGCGGCGCCGAAACGAGCCTCCTGCAACTGGCCGAGGCCCTATTGCGGGCGATGGATTCGGAGCTGGAAGTGGAGCACGGCCCGGACCGCGCCGTCAATGGCATCGTGCGGCGGCTGGCGGATACATCGGCGGCCGCACGCGATCTCGGTTTTACCGCCGAAACCGGGCTTGAGGAGGGTCTGCGCGAACTTGTCACCTGGTGGCGTCCGCTCCGCGACGAAATCGCCGCCGCCAGGGTGGGCGGTGTGCGATGACCATCGACCACGACCAGCTCCAAGGGCAGGCGCTGACCCGGATCAACGTCATGAAGCCGTGGCTTGGGGATGAGGAAGCCGAGGCCGTTGCCGAGGTGATCGCGTCCGGCTGGGTGGCGCAGGGGCCCCGGGTGGCCAGGTTCGAGGACGCTTTTGCCGTCTCGCAGCATGCCGGGCACGCCGTCGCCGTGTCCAACTGCACCACCGCGCTGCACCTGGCGTTGAAAGTGGCCGGCGTCGGGCCTGGCGACGATGTCGTTGTTCCCTCCTTCTCCTTCATCGCTACCGCCAACGCCGCCACCTATGTTGCCGCCCGGCCGGTGTTTGCCGATGTCGAAGCCGACACCGGGAACGTGTCAGCACGGACCATCGCGGCGGCGCTCACACCGGCTACCCGTGCCGTGATCGTCGTGGACCAGGGCGGGCTGCCCGTTGACCTGGATCCCATACGTGAGCTGTGCGACCCGCAGGGCATCACGGTGATCGAGGATTCGGCCTGCGGCGCTGGGTCCACGTACCGGGGGCGTCCGGTTGGGGCAGGGGCCGAGCTCGCCGCATGGTCCTTCCATCCCCGCAAGATCCTGACCACGGGCGAAGGCGGCATGCTGACCACCAGCAACCCGGAATGGGCGTCCCGTGCCCGCCAGTTGCGTGAACATTCCATGAGCATTTCCGCGAACGATCGGCATGCCGCGCGGCTGGCGCCGGCCGAGGAGTATCTGGAGATCGGCTTCAACTATCGGATGACGGATCTGCAGGCGGCCGTTGGGCTGGTACAGCTGGGCCGGCTCCAGGAAGCCGTCGCCCGCAGGCGCGGAATCGTCGCGGGTTATCGTGTTGCCCTGGCCGACGTCGAAGGCCTGCGGTTCAGCCAGGACCCCGCCTATGGCACGAGCAATTTCCAGTCGTTCTGGCTCGAAGTCCTGCCGGACTTCGGGATGGGCAGGGAGGAACTGCTGGCCCATCTCGCCGACGAGGGCATCTCGGCCCGGCGCGGCATTATGGCCGCGCACCGGCAGCCGGCCTACGCCGGGCTGGACACCGGCGACGCCGATTTGTCCGTGACGGAACGGCTCACCGACAACACGCTGATTCTTCCCGTCTACCATCAGCTGACTCCGGACGAGCAGTTCCGGGTGGTCCAATCCCTTCGGAGCGCCGGCGGGCGGAACCATGGATGAGTTGCTCCTCATCGCCGCGAGCGGCCTCGCGCGTGAAGTCCTCGCCGCCGTCCGGGAGAGCGGACGGTCCGATGTCATCGGAATCCTTGACGACGACGCCGGCAAGACGGGGGCCATCGTGGACGGCGTCCGCATCCTGGGCCCGGCGAGCGATGCCCTCAACTATCCGGGAGCCGGCGTGGTGGTCTGCGTCGGTTCCGGTGCCGGGCGCGCCCGGATCGTGGACCGGCTGGCCGCACTAGGACTCTCGGACCGCAGGTACGCCACCGTCGTCGACTCGTTGGTCCGGATCCCGGACGGATGCGCGATTGGCCGCGGGAGCGTCTTACTGGGCCATGTCACCCTGACCGCCGGGGTCACCCTGGGTGAGCACGTGGTGGTCATGCCCGGCGTGACGCTGACTCACGACGACGTCGTGGAGGACTTCGCCACGTTCGCGGCCGGGGTGTCACTGGGCGGCGGGGTCAGGATCGGGCGCGGGGCCTACCTCGGCATGAACGCGAGTGTGCGGGAAGGCGCCTCGGTAGGGGCGGCCGCCACCATCGGCATGGGCGCGGCCGTCCTGGCCGACGTGCCGGACGACCAGACTTGGGTGGGCGTGCCGGCACGGGTTCTACGGGCCGGAATTCCGAGCGGGACGGTGGCATAGTCCCATGGGAACGCGCACCGCAGCCGCGGATCAGGAGAGTTCATCGCAGAACCTTAACCCCAATGCGCGCCACGGAACCCTCGTGCTGCTGACCCTCTACCTGGCAGCCCTCGGCTGCATCGGGTTCTGGCCCACACCGGTGGACCGGCCACTGTCCGGCTTCCTGGATGAACTCTTCTCGGCGTTGCACGAGAACGCACTGACGGCGGAAATTAACTATGGTGCCGTGGAGGCCACGGCCAATGTCATCCTCTTCATCCCGCTGGGCCTCTTCCTCGCTCTTTTGCTGCCCGTGCACCGGTGGTGGCTGGCCGCCCTGGCGGGTCTATTCACCTCCGTGGCGATCGAAGCTGTCCAGTATCTGCTGCTCAGCCAGCGCCAGGCCAGCTTCCGGGACGTCACGAGTAACGCCCTCGGCGCGTTGCTGGGCGCCCTGGTGATCAGGCTTGCACGAACACGGCCACCGGCACGCAATGTTCAGCTCAAGCCCAGTCCGGGAACCCCCAAAGGCACGAGCGACATGACAACGGTGGCCGATTCTGCAGACGTGGCCGAAACTGCCAGCATCGGTGAGGGCACCCGGATCTGGCATCTCTCCCAGATCCGTGAGGGCGCGGTCTTGGGCAAGAACTGCAACATCGGCCGGGGCGCGTACGTCGGACCCGGGGTGCAGGTGGGGGATAAGTGCAAGCTGCAAAACTATGCGCTGGTCTATGAGCCGGCACGCCTGGCTAACGGCGTTTTCGTCGGTCCTGCGGCAGTGCTGACCAATGATCTGCATCCGAGGGCCATCACGCCCGATGGCGCGCTCAAGGGCACCGATGATTGGGTGGCCGTAGGTGTCACCATCGGCGAAGGTGCCTCCATCGGCGCCCGGGCCGTATGTATCGCCCCCGTCTGCATCGGCGAGTGGGCCACCGTGGCGGCGGGCGCCGTCGTGACCAAGGATGTGCCGGCTTTCGCGGTGGTTGCCGGCGTACCCGCACGGCAGATGGGCTGGGTGGGTGAGGCCGGGCATCCGTTGAAGCAGGACGACGGCGGAAGCTGGCTGTGCCCGGTTACCGGGCGCCGGTACGCCGAATCCAACGGGCAGCTACAGCCCGAGAAGATCTCTTGAGGGGCGAAAATTTATGGCTGACAAGGTGGTTTTGGGTGGCACTCCCGTGGATCTGGTGGATCCGGAGGCGGCCCTTGATGTCATTCTGGACAGGGCGGCCGGGCCCGGTGACCGCCCGCTGGCCGTGGCGTCAGTGAATCTGGACCACCTCCATCATTTCGGGACCGGTGGGCGCTGGGCGGGGACCCTGCACGCGGACCCCGCCAGCACGGCGGACTGGCTCTATCTGCTTGACGGCGCACCCCTTGTTGCCCAGTCCCGGAGGCTCACCAGGCGCCACTGGCCCCGCCTGGCCGGCAGTGATCTCGCGGCTCCGCTGCTCGCTGGCGCGGAAGAACGGGGCCTTCAGGTGGGATTCCTTGGCGGGTCCGAAGAGAGCCACCGGCTTCTGGCGGCCAAAATCGCCCGGGAACATCCGCGGCTCAGCGTCGCGGGGATGTGGTCGCCATGCCGGGACGACCTTGCCTCCGCTGTTGCGTCGAGACGGATCGCCGGCAGAATTGCCGACGCCGGCGCGCAGATACTATTTGTCGGTCTGGGCAAGCCCCGCCAAGAGCTCTGGATGGACCGGTACGCGGGGCTCACCGGCGCGGGCGTCCTCTTGGGCTTTGGCGCCGCAGTCGATTTCCTGGCTGGCCGGGTGAGTCGCGCACCCCAATGGGTTAGCGACCACGGACTGGAATGGGGCTTCCGGCTGGCCTTGGAACCCCGGCGCTTGGCCGGGCGCTACCTGGTCGACGGACCTCCCGCGTACCTCAAGCTACGGACCCAGTCCTGCACGCTTCCGTCCACCTTCCCAGAGCACCCCTCTGGCGACGCGCCAGCAGACCGGACCCCGGGCCGCTTCACCGGGCCGGACGGATCGGCGGACGTTGCGGTCGTCGTCGTTACCTACAACAGTTCCCGGGACATCAACGGCCTGCTGAGCAGCCTGCGCACGGAAACGCGTGATCTGACCCTGCGCGTGCTGGTCGCGGACAACTCCTCCAGCGACGGCACGCTGGGGCTGGTCCGCCGCCGTCACCCGGATGTCATCGCATTCCCAACCGGCGGCAACCTCGGATACTCCGGCGGCATCAACGCCGCCGTGCGGAGGGCCGGGGACGCGGCGGCCGTGCTGGTACTCAACCCCGACCTGCGCGTAGAAGAAGGCAGTCTGAAGACATTGCAGCTTCGACTGCAGGCCTCACGGGCCGGCGCAGTAGTGCCACGGCTGCGGGATCCCAGTGGGGCGCTCAGCCCTACCCTGCGCCGCGAACCAAGCATTGCGCGCGCCATCGGTGATGCGTTCCTGGGGCGGCGCGCGGGCAACCGGCCGGCGTGGCTGGCCACAAGTGACTTCGACGCGGAAAGCTACGCCCACCCCCACCCCGTTCAGTGGGCGACGGGCGCTGCGCTCATGGTGCGGCGCGCGGTGGCAGACGCGTTGCCGTGGGACGAATCGTACTTCCTGTACTCGGAGGAGGTCGATTTCTTCCGGCGGCTGCGGATGCTGGGGGAAACCGTCTGGTACGAACCTGCCGCGACCATGACCCATGTGGGTGGTGGGTCCGGCGCGTCGCCGGAATTGAACGCTCTGCTTGCGGTCAACTCCATCCGCTACGTCCGCAAGTACCATTCGGCAGCCTACGCGTCTGCCTTCCAAGCCGCCGTGGTCCTGTCCGAGGCTCTCCGGTGCTGGAAGGCGGACCGCAAGGGTGTGCTGTGGACCGTGCTCAACGAACACCTCTGGACCGACCTCCCCGGACCCACCACGGAGGCGCCCGTGGACGACTTTCCGCACGGCGCCGTGATCATCCCGGCTCACAATGAGTCCCAGGTGATCGGCCGGACGTTGGAGCCTTTGGCTCCGTTGGCGGCTGCCGGAGTGATCGACGTGTTCGTGGTCTGCAACGGCTGTGTTGACGACACCGCCGAGATTGCCCGCGGATTTGACGGCGTGACCGTGCTGGAGATGGGGCAGGCATCCAAGTCCGCTGCCTTGAACGCCGGCGACGCCGCCGCCACCGTATGGCCGAGACTGTATCTGGATGCGGACATCCAGATCACCCCGGCTGCGGTCCGGGACGTACTGGCAGCCCTGGCTCCCGGGGGTCTTTTGGCGGCGCGCCCGGCTGTCCGATTCGACCTGGACGAAGCCCATCCACTCATTCATGCCTACTACGGGACGCGCCTGCGGCTGCCATCGGCACGCAGCGGCCTCTGGTCGGCGGGCGCCTATGGCCTCTCCGAGCAGGGCCATGAGCGGTTTGCGGAGTTCCCCAATGTGATTGCCGACGACCTCTTCGTGGACCGGCTTTTCTCGCCGTCGGAGAAAGCTGTCCTCGACGTGGAACCTGTAGTGGTGCGACCCCCGCGGACCCCACGTGCCCAGTTGGCCGTGCTCAACCGGGTCTACCGCGGCAACGCTCAACAAAACGGCATGGAAGGGCGGCGCAGCACCGCACGCAGCACGCTCAAGGAGGTGGCACAGTCCATCCACGGCCCGCTCTCCGCCGTCAACGCCGCAGTGTATCTGGGGTTCGCGGTTGCAGGACGCCGGGTGTCCGCCCCAGCCGGCGGTTGGGAACGGGACGATAGCAGCCGCCGTCCCGCGCCTGCCGCTCCGGTGCGCTAGAGGCTGGCCCTAAGGCTGCGTCTTGGACCGAGCCACCGGCAGGTGCGCCAGGATCTCCGCGAGTTCGGCCAAACGGTGTGCGCGGGCGGATTCGGCAGGCGTAAACGGCTCTCCGGGCCGGGAAAACGTGATGGGCCCGTGCCACGCCGTGGGGATTTTCAGGACCGTCCCGTCACCGCCCGTGGAGGGTTGGACCTCGGTGTTGCCGGCGGCCGGTCCGGGGATGATCCGTGCCCGCAGCAGTTCCGCGACCGCCAGCGGCAGCTCCTCCGGGCTGGCGGCGATCCGGGCGGCCAGGCTCAGTGCGCCGGTTTGCCCGTCGGCCATGGCCAGGGCGGTGGTCGGCCAGACGTGCGGGTCCGCTCCGCCGCCGGCCCGCAGCGCCCGGAGCAGCTCGGCTTCGCGGACTTCGCCCGGGGCCGAGAGCACAAACTCGTCCAGCACACCGCCGGCCACGGGGTGAACATGAATGCTGAGGATGTTCGTGTTCAGGGCGGTCAGGGCCTGCGTCAGTTTCTGCAGCGACCCGGGCTTGTCTTTCAGGACGGTCCGCGCCCGCCACAGGGCGGGTGCGGCGCCGAGCCGTTTGCGGTGCCGCAGGGCCGGGGCATGCAGCCAGCCCCTGAGCATCCGGGCCGCCGAGGGTTCGGCCACCCAGATCACCAGGATGGTCGCGGTCAGGGTCAGCACCAGGACCTTGGCAACGTATGGCAGGTGGGTTTCCACCACCGCCGCGTGCACCAGCAGTTCGATCGGGAGCATCACGGCGACATTGGCCAGGGTCAGCCGTGCCTTGGTCGGTTCGGGCATCTGGCCGCACACTTCGCAGCTCAACTCGGAGGTGGCCGGGGACTGGGCTTTGCCGGTGGTTTTGGCAGGGTTTTTGCCTGCGGCGTTGCGCGTCATGCTCCCATGATTCCGGCCGGCTGTTTCGGCCGGGTTGCCGCCGGGTGACGGTTTCGCGCCGGGACCGGGACCGGGCCAGACCAGGTGATGGTGCTGTTACAGGCCCGGTCCACCCTCCGGGCCGCGCTGGAGCAGGTGGCGGTGGGCGTAAAGGTCGCGGAGCAGGGCGACCTCGGCCAGGTGGTGGATCATCTCACGGTTGATGTGCAGGACCAGTGCTGCCATGGGGGCATCGGCGTACGGGCCCTCGGCCGGCCCGCAGGGTGCCGCCAAACCCGATTCGTGGAGGCCCTTCACGCCGTGGATCCACCGGCCGTAGTACTCGTCCAGCTGGGCCAGCGCCCCGGCCGCGGTGCCGGGGTAGGCGAAGCTCTGGTAGTCCACCGGTGGGCCGCCAAAGTGCGATGCCGTGCGTGCGCCGAGGACGCCGACCAGAATGTGGCACAGGCGCCACGCAATGGTTGTCACCGGAGCAGGAACGGGCTCCGGGTAGCTGAAATCTATGGTGAATTCGCCCGAACCCGGCGCGGCCGGGGGTGTTGAGGCGTCTTTGCGGCGGACATTCCAGCCCGGTACCGGCTCCCAAAAGTACTCGTGGTCAGTCAACCCGTCCAGCCGCCGCCGGGCCTGGTTGGCAAAATGCCAGTCCAGTTGGTCCACCAGCTCGTGGTTCCAGTTAAGGTCCGGCATGGTGTTCCTCCTTGGCAGCCAGGCTCGCGCGGCGGGGCCCCTACATCAAAGCACTCCGGTCCGGCCGCCCGCCAGAGGGCCAGGCAAGGAGGGTCAGGCGTGAGCTCGGCTTGCGGTTCCGGCCGGCTCGGACGAGTGTGCCTTCCCGTCCGGGTACTCCCCGTCCGGGTGTTCCCCGACGCGGGCACGGGTGGCGGCGGAGTCCGGGCCGGCCAGATTGGCCAGCAGGTCGCGGATCTCGGCCAGCAGCGCGGTGTCGGCCGGGATCGGTTTCTCCTCGGGCTCGGCTGCCTTGAGCCGGTTCTTGACCATTCGGTTGATCCGGTTCATGGGGGCCACGAAAATGAAGTACACCACCGCGGCGGTGATGAGGAAGGTCAGGAAGGCCGTCACCACGGCGCCGATGTTGACGAAGGTTTTGTCATTGCCAGGCCAGACGTAGAAGCCCAGGCCGTGGGTCTCGACCCCGCCGGCGGCAGCGAGGATCGGGTTGACGATGTTTGCGGTGAACGCGCTGACCAGGGCGGTGAAGGCGGTGCCGACCACGACGGCGATGGACAGTTCGATCACGTTGCCGCGCAGGATGAAATCCTTGAATCCTTTGAGCATGGGGAACCTCCGGTGTGCGTTGCGGGCTTGATTCAACCGATAGACGCTACCACTTCGCGGTGCAGCCGGCCGATCCCGATCAACGGATTCCGATGCCGCCGCCGCGCCGTTCCGGCGTAAACTCCCCCTTGGATGCCAGCGCCGCCGTCGTAACACTCCGGCTGCAACGAAAGGCAACCCGACCCGTGAGAATCCGCCCATGAAGAGCTTTTTCGCTGTAAGGCCGGCGCTGTGAAAGTGTTCGCCGAGATGTTCACCATCGCGCCGGGCAACAAGGACCACCAGGTTGCCTTCCGCTGCGCCGTGGGAGTCTTTGTTCCGCTGATCACGCTGGTGCTGCTGGACCGCCTGGATCTGGCAATCTTCGCTTCCTTCGGCGCCTTCACCGGCATCTACGGCCGCAACGAGCCGCACGCCAGGCGCCTGACCCTTCAGGTCCGGGGCGGCGGGCTGATGCTGCTGGTGATGTTCCTGGCCGCCCTCACCGCGCGGGTGGACGCCCTGGCCGGGCTGTCGGCGGCAGGCACCACCTGGGTCCTGGTAGTGGCCACGACCGTGATCGCGTGGGGATGCTCCCTGGTTGTCGCGTGGTGGCGCCTGCGCCCCGCCGGTTCGCTGTTCCATATCTTCGCGTTCGCGGCCATCGCGTCAATCCCCAACCAGCCGCCGCTGTGGCAGGCCATGCTGGTGGCGGTCCTCACGGTGGCTTTCTCCCTGCTGCTCGGCCTGTCCTCGCGGGTGGCCCGGAGCCACCGGACCCCGTGGGTAAATCCGAGACCGGCGGCCCTCACTCCGCGGGAGAAACGCACCGCGTGGCACGAAAGCTGGGGTTACCTCGTGGCGGCGGGCCTGGCGGGAACGCTGGGGACCCTGGCCGGGGAATGGCTGGGCATTGGCCACAACTACTGGGCGATGGTGGCCGCCGTCGTTCCGCTGGTGGGCCACACCACCCGGCACCGCGTCAGCCGCGGCCTGCAACGAATCGCGGGCACAGCCCTGGGGCTGGTGCTGCTCGCCGGCATCCTGCTCCTGCAGCCGACGCCCTGGCAGACGGTGCTGGTCATTGCCGCGTGCCAGTTCGGCGCCGAGATGTTCATCGCGCGCCAGTACATGCTGGCGCAGGTTTTCGTCACGCCGCTGGCGCTGATCTCCACGCTTCTCGTGGCACCCGTGCCGCCCGGCATCCTGCTCCGCGACAGAATCGTGGAGACCATCATCGGTGCCGCCGTCGGCATCGCCGTCGTGCTGGCGCCTGGCACGTGGCGCAAACTCGGGGGCCGCCGCGCGGCGCGGACCCCGGAGCACTTCTCCTAGGAGCGCCTCACGGCTACGAGTGCCCGACGCTGGCGCCGGCGCGGGACACTGCCGGGACGGTTTGCGGGACAAAGGCGAGGGCGAGGACCGCCAGGACCGCGGCGGCGGCGAAAACATAGAAGCCCCACGGATAGGCGATGCCGGCGGCCACCAGCGCGCCGGTGACGGCCGGGCCCATAATTGCCCCCAGCCGGCCCACGCCGGCGGCAAAGCCCAAAGCGGTGCCGCGCAGGCGGACGGGGAAGAGCTGGGTGACCCAGGCGTAGACCAGAACCTGGGAGCTGAAGACGAACACACCGGTGACGAAGACGGCGGCATAGAGCACCACTTCGTTCTGGATCTGGATGCTGAGCGCGGCCAGGAACACGGCGGAGAGGCCAAACCAGAGCAGGACGATCTTCTTGGTCCCGTGCCGGTCGGCCAGGACCCCGGCGATCAGCAGGCCCACCACGGCCCCCACGTTCAGGACCAGGAGCAAGGCGAGGCCGGCGTTCAGGCTGTAGCCGGCGGAGGCCATGAGCTGCGGCAGCCAGGTGTTCAGGCCGTAGACCAGCAGCAACCCCATGAAGGACGCCACAGCCACACCGGCCGCAATCAGCGGGTAGGGCTTGCGGCCCAGATCCCGGAAGCTGGCGCGTTCTTCCGCGGGCGCGGCCGCGGCCTGCGCGCGGGCCTGGCTGCCGGCCGGGGAAGCGCCCGCCGGGGACTTGGCGGCCGCAGGGATGTGGTGGACCGGCGGGAGGGTCTCCGGAAGCTTGAACCAAAGGAAGGGGACCAGGGCGAAGCCGGCCAGGCCGCCGGCCACGAACATGGTCCGCCAGCTTGGAATGACCATGAGGGCCAGGAACGCGGTGGCCACGGCGCCGACGTGGTACCCGGTCATGGTCCGGGTGGTGGACTTTCCGGCCGTTCCGGCGGGTGCGTAGTCGTTCATGTACGCCAGGGCGGCGGGCAGGCAGGCGCCCAGGCCGAGCCCCGCCAGCAGCCGGAACGTGCTGAACCACGCCACGTTGGGTGCGAAGACGACGGCGATCGTAAAGAGGGAGAACCACGCCACGCAGGCCACCAGCAGGTTCCGCCGGCCGAAGCGGTCCGAGAGCGGGGCGATGAAGAGCGCGCCGAGCCCCACGCCCACCAGGGAGACGGTTGCCGCGAACGTCGCCCCAACGGCGTCGAAGCCGAGTTCCTGGGACTTGATGAGGGTCGGGATGACCGTGCCGAGCACCACCAGGTCAAAGCCGTCCAGCACCATGGCCAGCCAGCAGAGCCACACGGGCCACCGTGATTTCTCTCCCGATGACGACGACCTGTCCAATGACGACGTTGACATTGTTACCTCAGCGCTAGTGTTTAGGTGATTCCGTGCCCCGGCCGGTGTTCGCGGGGCCTCTTTCCATTGTGAGAGTTGTATCATCGCACCGTGTTGCATGGGACACTTAAAACCATTCAACGGAAGGGATATGGTGGCCAATTCGAACTCCGGCGACTCGGTGGTGGACCGGGTCCTGCGGTTGATTGCCGCGTTCCCTGAAGGCGTCACGGCGCTGCCGCTCTCGGAGCTTGCCGCGAGGGCGGAGCTCCCCCTGACCACCGCGCACAGGCTCGTCCGACAGTTGGCCGGACATGGCCTGCTCGACGTCGGCCCAGGCGGCTCCGTCAGCCTGGGCCTGCGGCTCTGGGAGCTCGCCAACCGCAATTCCCCCACGCTCGAACTCCGACAGGCGGCCCTGCCGTTCATGGAGGACATCCAGCAGGTGCTGCATCAAAACGTGAACCTCGCCGTGCTGGACGGGCGGGAAGCGCTCTTTGTGGAGCGGCTGTCCCGCCGCGGCTCCGTCGCCAACCGGGCGCAGGTGGCCGGCCGGATGCCTGTGCACGTGTCCTCCGCCGGGCTGGTGCTCATGGCCAACCAGCCCCGCCCCGTCCAGGCCGAGTACCTCGAGGGATTCAGTGATCCGACCGGCCGGCTGCCCCTGGAGGATCTCCGCGCCCTCCTTGGCGAGGCCGCCCATCGGGGCTATGCCCAGCTGGCCGGCGTCGTAGACCCTGACACGTGGGGGATCGCGGTTCCGGTGCTGGACCGCAGGAAGCACGCCGTGGCGGCCCTCGGCGTCGTTGTTCCCCTTCGCGAGGTGCGCCTGCAGGCGCTTGTTCCGGCCCTCCAGACGGCGGCGCGGGGGATCGGGCGGCGGCTGGGAGAGCCCCGCGAGAATCCCGCATTCCATTCAGCGGAATCCATGTAACGCGCATCACCCTCGGGGGAGCACACTGTTAGCCGGAAGACGAAAACGGCCCCGGCCCCGACCGCCCGGACCCCGCAACGAAGCGAGACGCACATGGCACAGCGAAAAGTCATCACCACCCAGGTAGCCATCATCGGCGCCGGCCCGGCCGGACTCATGCTGTCCCACCTGCTGGCCAAGGCCGGCATCGAATCCACCGTCCTGGAGATCCGCAGCCACCAGGAGATCTCCGAGACGGTCCGTGCCGGCATCCTTGAGCACGGCTCGGTCAACATGCTCGTCGACAGCGGTGTCTCCGACCGAGTGCTGCGTGACGGCGACCGGCACGACGGAATCGAACTGCGTTTCAACGGCGAAAGCCACCGGATCGACTTCCAGGACCTCGTCGGGGAATCGGTGTGGCTGTACCCGCAGACGGACGTGTTCCTGGACCTCGCAGCACGCCGGAAGGCCGACGGCGGCGATGTCCGCTACAGCGTCACTGACACCACCATCCACGACATCGAAGCCAAGCCCAAGGTCTGGTTTACCGATGCGGACGGCGTCGAGTACGAGGTCCAGGCCGACTTCATCGCCGGCGCGGACGGCTCGCGCAGCCACTGCCGGTTCCAGATTCCCGAGGCGCACCGCAAATGGTACTTCCACGAGTACCCCTTCGCCTGGTTCGGCATCCTGGCCGAGGCACCGCGCAGCTCCGACGAGCTGATCTACGCCAACTCGGAGAACGGCTTCGCCCTGATCAGCCAGCGCACGGAGATGGTCCAGCGGATGTACTTCCAGTGCGACCCCAACGAGGACGTCAACAACTGGGATGAGGACCGCATCTGGGACGCCTTCCGCAGCCGCGTCAACGGCAACGGCTTCGAGGTCAAGGAAGGGCCCGTGATCGACAAGACGGTCCTGAAATTCCGCAGCTTCGTCCACGCCCCCATGCGGCACGGCAACCTGTTCCTCGCCGGGGACGCCGCGCACACGGTGCCGCCCACCGGGGCCAAGGGCCTGAACCTGGCGCTGCATGACGTCAAGGTCCTCTTCGAGGGATTCGACAGCTTCTATGCCAGCGGCTCCACCGCGCTCCTGGACGCCTACAGCGACCGCGCCCTGAACAGGGTGTGGAAAGCCCAGCAGTTCTCCTACTGGATGACTTCCATGCTGCACACCCCGGCCGGCGCCGATGATTTCTCCCGCGCCCGCCAGCTTGGCGAGCTCCAGTCCGTGGTGTCCTCCCGCCACGGCAGCGCCTACCTCGCGGAGGCCTACACCGGCTGGCCGGGCGCCCGCTAGAGCACCGGCCGGAATCCCGGCAGGGGATTGATATTTCCATCGACAGGCCTAGGGGCCAGGACTAGCCTATAACCGTCCCAGCATGACCCGACAAGGACGATGGAGAGGTGTCCGATCATGGGAACCGCAGAGAATGTTGAACTGGTCCGGCGGGGTTACACGGCCTTCAACGCAGGGGATATGGCGACCCTCAGCGACCTGTTCGCGGAGGACGCAGTCTGGCACGTTGCCGGAAGCGGCGTGCTATCCGGAACCAAACAGGGCCGCGACGCGATCCTGGCGTACTTCGGTGAACTGGGAGCGCGCACCCAAGGTCACTTCCAAGCCAACGTCGAGGACATCGTCGGCGGGGAAAACCACACGGTCGCGATCCAGCAAACCCACGGGGAAGCCAACGGCAAAACCCTGGACATGCCGACCGTCATCACGTTCGTGATCCGCGACGGACAGATCGCGGAAGGGCGGGAGTTCTTCGAGGACACGGCCAAGGCAGACGACTTCTGGACCTGACCGAAGAACCGCATGATCGGCCCCGCCCGCAGGCTGTTTCCATCATCGGTGGCGGCATCGCCGGGCTGGCTCTTGCAGCCCGGCTGGATCCCGCGCGTTTCGAGGTCACCGTCACCGAACAGCGGTATGGGCTCCCGACCGTGGGGACATCCTTGGCCATGTGGCCCGCGGCCCAGCGCGCCCTGGGCGATTTGGGCATCCTGGACGCCGTCAGGGAGGCCAGCCCGGTGATCGACGGCATGACCGTCCGGGCGGCCTCCGGCAGGGCATGGACATCAGCGCAGGCGACGGGGCTGATCGGCGTCTCCCGGGTTGATCTCATCCGGCTCCTCGACGGTGCAGTCCCGGGCAGCGTGCGCCGGGTGTCCGGCCGCCTCGACGTCGTCCGGCCTGGTCCTGCCGGCCTCGTGGTGGGCGCCGACGGTGTCCACAGCGCGGTGCGCCGCAGCTGCTGGGGTGCCCGCTCCGGTGCCCGGCCCACCCGCTACCTCGCGGTCCGCGGCGTGGTTCCCGGATCGCTGTGGCGTGGGCTCACGGGCGAATACTGGGGCCGCGGGCAGCTCTTCGGGATTGGTCCCGCGGCGGCCGGGACCAACTGGTACGCGGCGTTCCGCCCCGGGGCGGGACAGGGAAGCCTCGACGTCGCCGCGGTCCTGGCGGAGACCCGCGCCCGCTACGCAGGCTACGCCCCGGGCATCCGCGACGTTCTGGCCGCTGCGGTACCGGAAACGACCCTGGTGCAGCGGATCTGGACGACGCCGCCGCTTGGTCCCTATGTCCGCGCCCGGGTGGCACTGCTCGGCGATGCCGCCCACGCGATGACACCCAACCTTGGCCGGGGTGCCTGCGAGGCGCTGGTCGACGCCGTGACCCTCGCGGCGCTGCTCAATACCCGGCCCGTGGACGAGGCGCTGAGCGCCTACAACCGGGCGCGCCATCTCCGCACGCAGGCGTTGCGGTGGGCGTCGTCGGCCGTGATGCGGCTGGCCCTGGCGGAGCGGGGCCAGCCTGTGCGGGACGCGCTGCTGGGCCTGGCTAGTCCTGGTCCAGGGTCTCGGTCAGATGGTGCGCCGGAATCCGGTCCCGGTCGTAGGTGATCTCGGTATAGCCGTGCGGCTCCGGCTTCCCGGACGGGCTCAGGTTCACGAAGACGATCTCATCAATGGTGAGGATGCTGCGGCGCGTGATCATGTTCCGGACTTCGGCCCGCATCGTCAGCGATGTCCGGCCGAAACGGGTCGCGGTCAGGCCCATTTCGATCAGGTCGCCCTGGACCGCGGAGCTGACGAAGTTGATTTCGGAGATGTACTTGGTGACGGCCCGGCCGTTGCCCAGCTGCAGGATAGCGTAGATGGCCGCCTCCTCGTCGATCCACTTCAGCAGGCTCCCGCCGAACAGGGTGCCGTTGGCGTTGAGGTCCTCGGGCCGCACCCATTTGCGGGTGCGGAAGGTGATGTCGGCCGATTCCATAGTGCGAGGTTAGCCGACTCCGTGACCGGCGGCGTTGTGTGACGCAGCCGGCCCGGGGCGGCGCGCGGCCTCACGCCATGGCGGTGTGCGCGGCGCTGTGCGAATCGATCGGCTTCGCGTAGCAGTACGAGTGCACCAGGCCGACATAAGGCCCGAAGTTCGGCACAGACACGAAGCCCGAGTTCTCGTAGAACTGCCGGCCGTCGGTCTGCACCGAGCCGGCCTCCGCAGTCAGGGTGGTGATTCCCAGCGCGTGGGCGTGGGCTTCGAGGGCCGCGAGGATGGAGCTCGCCACCCCTGAGCCACGGGTGTAGGGCAGTACGTAGAGGCGTTTGATTTCAGCGGTGGTGGCGTCCAGCATGCGAAGGCCGCCGCAGCCCACCGGCTGGCCCGAGGCCTTGTCGTGCGCCACCAGGAACACCGCCGTGTCAGCTTCCGACGGCGGCGGCCCGGGTTCGTGGTCGGGCCGGCCGAAGCGGGCCTCGAGTTCCGCCTGTTGGGCTGCCCTCAGGTCCGCTCCGACGGGGTTTGCCCAAGTGACCTGACGGATGTTGAGCCGCGGGTTGGTCTGCATCACTGCCTCGATTCGCCGAAGTGTTATGCAGTCCAAGGCTAGGCACCAGCGGTTTCGGCTGTGTTTCCTGCCGGTAAGCGTCGCGAGAACTGTGGATGGATGGCAGTGCAGTTGCGGCTTCCGGCTCGACTTTCCGGGTCGACGCGGCGACGGCCACAGCCTAGCGGCGCACCAGTGTCCGCAGGAGTTTCAGCGCCACGGAGATCGAGGCGATATCCACCTGGCCCGGTTTGGTCACTTCCGCGAAGGTGTCCTTGATCCGTGCCAGCTGCTCCTGGTGCCCGCGTTCCCAGGCCACGATGCGCTCCACGGCATCGGATGTGCCGGCGTCGGTGGCATTCAGGCCCTGGGTTGTCGCCATGACCGAGACGGTCATGTCGGCTACGGCGGAATACACATCGTCGCGCAGGGCTGCCCGCGCGAGAGACTCCCAGCGGCTCTGCCGGGGCAGGTCGGTGATGCTGAGCAGCAGGTTCGCGGCGCCAATGCGCTGGAACACCGCGTAGTACAGGTCAGCAATAGTGGGGATGGGTTCGCGCACCTGTTCGGAGATCAGGGAGATGTCCAGCAACCCGAAACTCTCCAACAGGTCCGAGGCGCGCAGGCCCAGCTCCCGGGGCATCCCCACGGCGGCCCAGTGCGCGAGTCTGTCTTCCGCGCGGTCCAGGTCGGAGCCGCGGAGGTAGTCCAATGTTTGGGTCCGCAGCAGTTCCAGGGCGGGCATGATCCTGTCCAAGGCCGCGGCCACGGGCTGGTCGCGATGGTCGTGCGTCACGTACCATCGCGTGGCCCGGTCGAGGATCCGGCGCATGTGCAGCGTCGCCTCGGCGACGTGTTCGGTGGGATATCCGGCGGGGAGTGCGGCCAGCCGGGTGACGATCCACGGCAGGTCGTAGGCCTCGCGCGCCACCACAAAGGCCCTGGCAACAGCGGCGGCGGTGGCAGTGGTTTCCTCGATGGCACGGAAGGCGAAGGTGATTCCGCCGAGATTGATCATGTCGTTGGCCACCACTGTGCACACGATCTGGCGGCGCAGCGGGTGGTCCGCCAGCTCTGCTTCAAAGCGTTCGGACAGCTGGCGTGGAAAATAGCCGCGGAGCACGCGCCGGAACCACGGGTCATCGGCAAGGTCACTGGCGTTGAGCTCCGCTGCCAGTTCGATCTTTGCGTAGGCGGCCAGCACCGACAGTTCCGGCGCGGTCAGCCCCTCACCTGACCGCAGCCGTTCCCTGAGTTGTTCGTTGCTTGGCAGGCCCTCCAGCTTGCGGTCAAGGTCCGTGGCGTTCTCGAGCCAGTCCATGGTCCGTTCGAAGCCCGGGCTCCATTCCCGCACCAGGTGCCGGTCGTTGAAGAGCAGGACATTCTGGTCCGCGTTATTGGCCAGCACAAGGCGGGCCACCTCGTCGGTGAGGGAATGCAGGAAGCCGGCGCGTTCCGGCGACGGCATCTTTCCTGCCGCGATCATCCGGTCCACGAAGATCTTGATGTTTACTTCATGATCCGAGCAGTCCACGCCGGCTGAATTATCGATGGCGTCGGTATTGAGCAGGACGCCGGACAGGGCGGCCTCGATCCGCCCGAGCTGCGTGATTCCGAGGTTCCCGCCCTCGGCGATGATCTTCGCCCGCACTTCATTGCCGTTGACCCTGACGGGGTCGTTCGCCTTGTCGCCAACCCCGGTGTTGGCCTCTGATGACGCCTTGATGTAAGTTCCGATGCCGCCGTTGTACAGCAGGTCCACGGGCGCCCGGAGGATGGCCTGAAGCAGAGCGTGTGGCGGCAGGGACACGGTTCCCGGTTCCAGGCCCAGAGAGCTCCTGACCTGGTCCGTGATGCTGATGGACTTGGCCCGGCGGGAGTGGACACCACCACCCTCGCTGATCAGTGCTGGATCGTAGTCCGCCCAAGATGAGCGCGGGAGGGCAAAGAGCCGCCGCCGTTCCTCGAACGAGGCCCCCGCGTCCGGCGCCGGGTCAAGAAAGATGTGGCGGTGATCGAAAGCCGCCACCAGCCGGATGTGCCGGGAGAGGAGCATCCCGTTCCCAAAGACGTCGCCGCCCATATCGCCGATGCCGGCAACTGTGAAGTCCTCCACCTGGCAGTCCATTCCGAGTTCGCGGAAATGCTGTTTCACCGATTCCCAGGCCCCGCGGGCCGTGATGCCCATCTGCTTATGGTCATAGCCCACGGTCCCGCCGGACGCGAAGGCATCGCCCAGCCAGAAGCCGTACTCCGCGGCCACCGCGTTCGCAGCGTCGGAAAATGACGCTGTTCCCTTGTCCGCCGCCACCACGAGGTAATAGTCGTCGACGTCGTGCCGCACCAGTCGCGCCGGAGGCACCACTGTTTCGCCGTGGGCGGTGGTGACCAGGTTGTCGGTGATGTCCAGCAGCCCGCGGACGAAGGTCCGGTAGCATTCCAGGCCCTCCGTCAGCCAGGCGTCGCGGTCTATGGCCGGGTCCGGCAACTGTTTGGGATAGAAGCCGCCCTTGGCGCCGGTTGGCACTATCACCGAGTTCTTCACGTTCTGCGCCTTGACCAGGCCAAGGACCTCGGTGCGGAAATCCTCGCTCCGGTCGGACCAGCGCAGCCCGCCCCTGGCCAGTGCCCCGAAGCGCAGGTGGACGCCTTCCACGCGGGGCGAGTACACCCAGATTTCGTATTTGGGACGGGGAAGCGGGGCACCCGCGATCGCGGAAGGGTTCAGTTTGAAACTCAGGTGGGGCTTCGCCTGGAAGTAGTTAGTGCGGAGCGTGGATTCCACCAGGTTCATGAAGGTGCGCAGCAGCCGGTCGGCGTCGAGGACGGGAATGTCGTCGATCGCCGCCAGCAGATCCCTCCGGGCCGCGTCGGTGTCCCCGAACCGGCGTGCCGCCTCCAGCTCGGGATCGAACTTGGCCCTGAACAGTGCCAGGAGCGCGTGGGTTGCCCGGACATTGACCAGCAGGGTATCGGCCATGAAGCCGTAGGAGGTCGTTGTGCCCAATTGCTGCAGGTACTTGGCATAGCTGCGCAGGATTGCCGCCTGGCGCCATTCGATGCCCTCCCGGAGGACGAGGCCGTCAAAGCGGTCCGATTCTGAGTCCCCACGCATGGCAGCTCCGAAGGCATCCCCCAGCAGCCCGCTGGTGCGGGACGGATCCACGCCGGCCGGGTAGCGGACGCCAAGGTCATAGAGGAACAAGGCCCGGTCCCTCCCGCGCACCACATCGAAGGGCCGTTGGTTCAGCACCTCCAGTCCGAGGTTGTGGAAGAACGGCAGGATCCGCGTCAGGCTGTGGGCGGTGGTCAGGTAAAGCCGGATCCGGGCGTCTTCGGCCAGCGTCGGGGAGGCATCGGTGCGGACATAAACGGCCAGCTGAGGATCGTTCAGCGGTCGCCCGCCCGTGCCGTCGAGATCGAACCGCTCAAACGTAGTGATGTCCTCGACCGCGTCCTCGACCTCGAAATCAGCCCGGTAGCTGGCCGGGAAGGCGGCGGACCACAGCGCCGACAACCGGCTGGCCTCCGCCGACGGCAACCTGTCCCGGAGTGCTTCGTCCAGGCCCTGGGCCCAGGTCCGCGTTGCGCTGACAATGCTCCGCTCCACTTCAGCGGGATCGACGTCGGGCATCCCGCCGGCGGGCAACAGTATCCGGAAGAACACGCGGGCCATCGGGGATTCGCTAAGCCTGACTTCGAACTCGAGCGAGGAGGACCCGAAAGCCTGTTTAAGCTCGTGTTCAATCCGGAGGCGGACGGCCGTGCTGTACCTGGCCCGGGGGAGGAACACCAGCGCGGTCATGAAGCGCCCGTAGCTGTCAGCGCGCAGGAACACCCGTGTCTGGTGGTGGGCCTGCAGGCGCAGAATCTCCCGGGCAAGCCCGGAAAGGTCATCCAGGTCCCGGTGGAACAGCTCGTCCAGGGGGAAGGACTCGAGGACGGTGAGGAGCTGCTTGCCAGGGTGGGAGGCCTCGGTGAAGCCGAAGCGCTCCTGGATGGCGCGTACCTTGTCCCGGATGAGCGGGATGCGCCGCACGGACCGGCCCGTGGCGCCCGGGGCGAAAAGGCCCACAAACCTGACTTCTCCCGTGGCCTTCCCGGCGCTACCGAAGGTCCGGACGAGGATTTCATCCAAGTAAGCCGGACGGGGGACGGATGATCTCAGATCCGAAATGGAGATGGTGAGGACCTGCGAATGAGGTAGCCCCGTAACAGGCTGGCGGGCCTCCGGCCGCCCGTCCCTGAGCAGGCCCAGCCCCGCGCCGGGCAGCAACGACGCAACATCCGGGCCCTCCGCCGTCGAGTATTCATATTCGCTGTATCCCAGAAACATGAAGTTGCCGCGGTCCAGCCAGCCCAGGAGCTCACCGAGCTGCTCCGGAGTCGGAACCGTGCCGGCGGGCAGCAGGTCCAGGGAGTTGATGGTGCGGGCGAGACGGGCGTGGATGGCTGGGGTGTCATCAGCGACCAACTGGACGTCCGCCAGGACACGCCGCACGTTGGCGGTGAGCTCCGCGATGGCCCGTGTCCCCGGCAGGCGGCCTATCTCTGCCGCCACCCACGTTTCGGATCTCCACCCCGGCGGGTCCTGGACTGTGCCGGTCGCCGCGGCGCCCGGGACACCAGCAATTCGGCCCGTCGGTCCGGACTGCGAGGACCCATGCCGTACTTCCACCAGCCGATCAGTCCGGGGATCCCGCCGCACCAGAAAATTGGGATGCACCAGTAACCGAATGGACTCGTTTTGGCGGGCCAGCTCCGCAGTAAGCGAATGGATCAGGTGCGGGATGGCGTCGGCAACCACCAGCAGGACGCTGGCGTCGCTTTCGTTCAGGATGTCGACGGCCGCCGTGCCTGCCGGACGGCCGTCCGCCAGTTCCGCGTGGTACCTGGCGCGCTGCTCCAGGTTTTCGGGACTGTAGCCCTGGAGGTCCTCCGGCGCAGCGTGCTCGTAGTACGCCGCGAGGAACTGTTCATCGAAGCCGGGGAAAACGCGGCCGGGCGCATGCCCCCGGTGTACCGATTTGCGTGACATGCCCCTGCGCCTCCACTGCGCGGGCTCAACCGCATGCAGCGGCCGACCATCCTGTCCCCACGCCTGTTTTCATCATCGCCGCGTTCCCGTGAGCAGTCCAGACCCGGTACGCCCCGCCGGGACGGCCTGTACGCCCGCTGGGGACGGACCGGCACTCCTACGCCGGATGGCCGGTGGGATCCTCCGCCGTCGGATCCGCCAGTGCCAGTCCGCCCACGGGACTGTCGTCCCAGTGGATGAGTTCCCAGCCGTTGGCGGGATCGCCTTCCAGCGCCACGATTCCGGTGTTGTCCAGCACGTGCCTGATGGCAAAGTCCGGTTCGATGTTGTCCGCCCGCAGGCCGGCCCACACCCGGATGGCTGCGCCGTGGCTGACCACGGCCACGGATCCTGAGCCCCCCGCCCCGTTTGTCCGTCCCGCTATTTTGGCGATCGCGGCGTCGTAGCGCTCAAAGAAGTCCCGGCCGCTTGGACCGGCAGGCATCCGGCGGTCCAGCTCGCCGTCCGCCCACGAAAAAATGGTGCCGATGTACCGCTTGTGCGATTCGTGGTCCGTGCGCTTTTCCAGCGACCCGGCCTCGATCTCGTGAAGGCCCTCCAGCACCTCGGTTTCCAGCCCGTGCACCCGGGCGAGCGGTGCCGCTGTGATCTGCGTCCGCACCAGGGTGGAGGCGTACAGGGCAAGGATCCGCTCATTCGCCAAGGCGCGGGACAACGTCTCGGCCTGACGCTGGCCGAGTTCGGTCAGCCCGGGACCCGGGTGCGCCGTGTCCAGCTGGCCCAGCACATTGCCGGGCGTCTGGCCGTGCCGGATGAGCAGAAGCCTCATTTGAGGTGGTCCACCAGCTGGTCCGCGATGCCCGTGTACTTGCCCGGGGTCAGCGCCAGCAGGCGGGCTTCAGCGTCGGCGGACAGGCCGAGGCTCTGGACGAATTCCTGCATCCGGGCGGCATCCACACGCTGTCCGCGGGTCAGGTCCTTGAGCCGCTCGTACGGGTTTTCCATGCCGTCGACGCCGGCGATGGCCTCGGCGCGCATGACCATCTGGATGGCCTCGCCGAGGACTTCCCAGTTGGTGTCAAGGTCCGCGGCCAGCACGTCCTCGGCAACCTTGAGCCGGTCCAGGCCCTTGGCAACGTTCGAGATGGCGAGCAGCGAGTGGCCGAACGCCACACCGATGTTGCGCTGCGAGGAGGAGTCGGTGAGATCCCGCTGCCAGCGGGAGGTGACCAGGGTGGAGCCGAGGACGTCCAGCAGGCCGGAGGAGATCTCAAGGTTGGCCTCGGCGTTTTCGAAACGGATCGGGTTCACTTTGTGCGGCATGGTTGAGGAGCCCGTGGCGCCTGCCACCGGGATCTGCACGAAGTACCCGATCGAGATGTAGCTCCAGATGTCGGTGCAGACGTTGTGCAGGATGCGGTTGAAACGCGCGACGTCGGCATAAAGTTCGGCCTGCCAGTCGTGGCTTTCGATCTGGGTGGTCAGCGGGTTCCAGGTCAGGCCCAGGCCTTCGACGAAGCCCTTGGCGACCTGCTCCCAGTCGGCGCCCGGGACGGAGGCGACGTGGGCGGCGTAGGTGCCGGTGGCGCCGTTGATCTTGCCGAGGTATTCGGTGCGGGCGATCCGGTCAAGCTGCCGGTTGAGTCGGTGCGCGATGACGGCCAGTTCCTTGCCCAGCGTGGTGGGCGTGGCGGGCTGGCCGTGGGTGCGGGAGAGCATCGGCACGGCGCGGTTGTCCCCGGCCATGGCGCTGATCTGGGCGACGAGGGCGCGGGCCGCAGGCAGCCACACATCCTCCACGGCCCCCTTGATGCCCAGGGCGTAGGAGAGGTTGTTGATGTCTTCCGAGGTGCAGCCGAAGTGCACCATGGCGGTCAGCCGGTCGATTCCGATGCCGGGCAGGCGGCGGCCGATGTAGTACTCCACGGCCTTGACGTCGTGGACCGTAACGGCCTCAATCTCGGCCAGTTCGGTGACGGAGGCGGCGTCGAACTCGGTGACGATCGCACGCAGTTGCTCCTGTTGTTCCGCCGTGAGCGGCCCGGCGCCGGGCAGGACGCTGTTGCCGGTCAGGTGGATCAGCCACTCGACCTCAACGGCCACGCGGTCGCGGTTCAGGGCGGCCTCGGAAAGGTAGTCGACCAGCGGTGCGACGGCGGACTGGTAGCGGCCATCCAGCGGGCCGAGCGCGATCTGGTGGTCGGACGCGGCGAGGGCCAGGCGTCCGGACGGCGTGCGGGTATCAGCTGTGGCGGCAGTTTCAGGCATATGGCGATTCTTTCACGAAGTGCCGCCGGGCCTTAAGCGCCCCCGTCCTTGTGACATTGCCGGATGACATGGCCGGCTGGCAGTGCCTGGCGGTCCGGGACGTTGTCCACATAGCCGTGCGGCTCTCTTCACGGGCGCGGGCCGCCCCGCTAGCGTCGGTTCATGGGCAGCTGGATGAGGCAGGGCACTGGGATGAGGCCGGGGTGAGGCCGGTCAACAGCGGGATGCCACCGGGACCTGGGGGCAGTGTGGCGGTGCAGGACATGGCGGTGCAGGACATGGCGGTGCAGGACATGGCGGTTCTTGGCGTGACGGCCGCCGACGCCCTCGAGTGCGCTTCGCGCAGTTATGAAGTCCAGCAGTTCGCTGCGCGCGTTGCGCGGTGCGCCGATGAGGCTGATGCGGTGCTCTCCGCCCTCGCCCGCCTTGAGCTGCAGTCGTGGCAGTCACCGGCCGGCCGCGCCTACCGTGTGGCCTTGTCCCTGCACGCGGCCGCGCTGCACCGGAGCCGGGACGCGCTGCTCGATGCTGTTGCCGTGGTGCTCCGGCACGCCCGGAACGTGGCGCAGCCCGCGGACCGGATGGGACCCTGATGGCCGAATCGAGTCCGGCGGGCTCCGGCGGCAGCCCCGGGGTTTCCGCGCCGCCGCGCGACGGCAGCCTGCTCATCCGGGGCGGAATCGGCGGGGTGAGCTTCCAGTTCGAGGAGCTGCTGGCGGGTGCCGCGGCACTGGACGGGCTGGTCCGGC
The DNA here is from genome assembly GCF_056401395.1 of Arthrobacter sp. P4_F11. Classification (NCBI taxonomy): domain Bacteria; kingdom Bacillati; phylum Actinomycetota; class Actinomycetes; order Micrococcales; family Micrococcaceae; genus Arthrobacter; species Arthrobacter sp. P4_F11. The sequence goes on along the minus strand of NZ_JBFUJK010000015.1, from coordinate 49,027 downwards.
AGCTGCAAATGGTTGAGGTGGAGACCGACACCGTCCGGCGCGCACTCTTTCCCTATCAGTCCGACTCCTACACCAGCGGCAGCAACGCCATCATCGCTGTGGGGGAGGCCGGCCGGGACGTCGGACGCGTCCGGTCCCAGCTTCAGCGGATCGGCGACGACGTCCGCGCCAGTCACCGCGAATATGAATATGCCGAAGCCCGGAATGCCCTGCTGCTGCGGATGGGACTGCACGGCTCCGAGTACGGCGCAGCACCGGAGCCCTTCGCCCTGCCCGGGGTGCGCGGCACTGTTGAAGGCTGGGTCGCCATGGCGCCCCGGAATCTCGCCGTGCTGCTTGGCCTGCCCTGGCCCCTGGCCGCCGTAGCCAGCGCCCTGGCCGGGCCCACTGACATCCGCCGCCTGGTGCGGGACGCCTCGGAAGCGCCGGGGCTCGTGTTTCTCAAGCCCCGCCCCGTCAGCATCGTGGGCCGGGAGAGGTTTACGGCCGACGTCGACCTCTCACCGGCCGGGCTGCTGCGGCGGGCCGGGGCAGTGGGAGAGCAAGGCGGCCGGATCGAGGTTATCGAGGTGGACGGCGGATCTCGGCCCGCGTGGGTGGTGATCATCCCCGGAACCCAGCAGGGCGCCCTGCCGGAAGGAATCAACCCCTTCGACCCCGCCGGAATCGCCGAGGCCCTGGGCTATGACTCGGCGTCGACGGCGCAGGCCATCAGGGAGGCGCTGCGGCAGGCCGGGGCCGAGGCCGGCGATCAGCTCGTGGCCGTCGGCTACAGCCAGGGCGGGATCCACGCGATGAATCTCAGCAAGGACCGCGCTGTCCTGGCCGAGTATGACCTCAAGTTCGTGCTGACCGCGGGCTCCCCGGTGGGCGGGATCAGCCCCGCGCCGGGGATCCGCAGCCTGCACCTGGAACATGAGCAGGACTGGGTGCCGGGGGCGGACGGACTGGCGAACCCGGACACCAGGGACCGGGTGACCGTGACCCTCACCAACCCGCTGGCGGTGCCGCCACCACAGGACTTCGGCCTGGGTCCCGGGCACCGGCTGGAGAATTACGCCGACGGGGCCGCGCTCGTCTCCGCGAGCCGGGACAACACCCTGCAGGACTCCACGGCCGCCCTGGCCGCAGTGGTGGGGACCGGCGGGGCGGCGACGGTGACCCGGTTCTCGCTCCGGCGCGAGGCCCGGCCGGCACCGCGGGCAACCCCCGCAACCCCTCCGGGACCGCAGCGCAGCCCGGGCGCCCCTAGCGATCGAGGGCGGGAAGGAAGCTCGCCACGAGGGACACCAGGCTGATGATGATGGCGGCAAACACGGCGGTCCAGAAGAACGAGTCGATGGTGAAGTGCACAGTGGTGTAGCTGCTGATCCAGGACGTCAGGTAGAGCATCGCCGCGTTGATGACCACGGTGAACAGGCCCAGGGTGAGGATAGTGATCGGCAGCGACAGGAGGCTGACGATTGGCTTGACGAAGGCATTGACCAGGCCGAAGATCAGGCCGATGAACAGGTAGCCCAAGATGATGCTGATGGTGCCGTCACTCTGGGTGGAAATATCCAGCCCGGTGAGGATCCAGCAGGCGATTGCAAGGGCCAGCCCGTTGATGATGACTCGTACGATGATTGAGCGCATGGCCCCATGCTGTCATATGCCCGGCGGCGACGGCAGGGACCATATTCCCCATGTCCGCAACGGCTATCCCCTACGGACAGCAATCAGCTCCCGCAACTGCGGCAGCGACCCGAAGTAGGCTAGTTGGCATGACTTCATCAGAGAATCCGGCCGGGGGCATCAGGCCCCGTCCGGTGGTAGACCTCCTCCCCCGCTACGCGGCAGGAAAACCCCCCGTCCCCGTGGAAGGCCTGACCAGCTACAAGCTGTCCTCCAACGAGAACCCGTTGCCCCCGATCCCTGCAGTGCAGCAGGCCATTGCGGCGCAGACCGATTTCAACCGCTACCCCGATCCGCTCAGCAGCAGGCTGCGTGAAGCGCTCGCCCGCTTCCTGGATGTGCCCGCCGAGGACATCGTCACGGGCGCCGGCAGCCTGGGCGCCCTGAACCAGCTGCTGACCACCTTCGCCGGCCAGAACGACGACGGCAAGGCCGACGAGGTCATCTACGCCTGGCGCTCGTTCGAGGCCTACCCAATCTGCGTCGGACTGGCCGGCGCCGAGAGCGTCCGGATCCCGCTGACATCCGACGGGCGGCATGACCTGGACGCCATGGCCGCCGCGGTGACTGCGCGGACCCGGATGATCCTGCTGTGCACGCCCAACAACCCCACCGGACCGATCCTGACGGCCGAGGAAACGGAGCGCTTCATCCACGCCGTTCCGGCCGACGTCGTGGTGGTCATTGACGAGGCCTACCAGGAATTCGTGCGCGCCGGCGACGCCGTGGACGGCATCGCCATGTACCGCAAGTACCCCAACGTCGTCGTCCTGCGGACCTTCTCAAAAGCGCACGGCCTCGCCGGACTCCGCGTGGGCTACAGCGTCTCCCGGCCCGAACTGACGCAGCACCTGCGCGTCAGTGCTACCCCCTTCGCCGTGTCCCAGATCGCGGAAACGGCGGCCGTCACGTCGCTCGAGCACTTCGCCGATGTTGTAGAAAGGGTACAAAGCCTGGTGGACGAACGGGACCGGGTCACGGCGGGACTGCGTGAGCTCGGGTGGTTCGTCCCGGAGGCCCAGGGCAACTTTGTCTGGCTCAATCTGGGCGAAAACAGCGCGGAATTTGCCGCCCTCGCGGCGGAACGGGCGCTGTCCGTACGGGCCTTCGGCAACGAGGGTGTCAGGGTAAGCATCGGCGAAACGGAAGCCAACACCCGTTTCCTGGAGCTCTGTGCGATCTATACAAAACCGCCTCGGCGTTCCTAGCGCTTAACACTGCGCGCTCAGGCCGCCCCGTGCGGATAAAGTAAGGACCAGTAAGCCAAAATATATGCCGGACCTGGAATGTATTCCTGGTACGGCATATATCCCAGCGATTGCGGCGCATTCGGATGCGGCAAGCAAGGAGACGGTATGGGCGCCACACATCTGCCCTCTACCGAGTTCGACGGAACCGGGATGGATGACCAGCTCGAAGCGGAGGCCGAGGCCCAACTAGGTGCCCCGGCCGAGCCGATGGTGCAGTTGCTGGACCCGGACGGCACCCTGGGCTCGGACCCGGTTTTCTCAAAATACGCCGAGAAGCTGGACCCGGACACCCTGCGCGGCTTCTACGCGGATATGGCCAAGATCCGCCGCTTCGACGTGGAAGCCACCGCTTTGCAGCGGCAGGGCCAGCTGGCCCTGTGGGTCCCGCTCACCGGGCAGGAAGCCGCCCAGATCGGCTCCGGACGGGCCAGCCAGCCGCAGGACTACATCTTCCCCACCTACCGCGAGCACGGCGTGGCCCTGACGCGGAACGTGGACCTGGCCGAGCTGCTGCGCCAGTTCCGGGGCGTCTCCAACGGCGGCTGGAACCCTAAGGACACGAACTTCCACCTCTACACGCTGGTCCTGGCCGCCCAGACCCCGCACGCCGTCGGGTACGCCATGGGCATCCAGCGGGACCAGAAACTGGCGGCCGCCAACGCCGTCGCCAGCGTGGAAGCGGGACAGGCCGTGGAGCCGAACGCCGCTGTCATGGTGTACTTCGGCGACGGCGCCAGCTCCGAAGGGGACGTCCATGAATCCATGGTGTTCGCCGCTTCCTACCAGGCGCCCGTGGTCTTCTTCTGCCAGAACAACCACTGGGCCATCTCCGTGCCAAGCTCCGTGCAGACCCGCATCCCGCTCGCCAACCGCGCCAAAGGCTACGGCTTCCCCGGCATCAGGGTGGACGGCAATGACGTGATCGCCGTCCACGCCGTCACGGAATGGGCGCTGGAGCGGGCCCGCGAGGGCCATGGTCCTGTACTCATCGAGGCGTTCACCTACCGGGTCGGGGCGCACACCACGGCCGATGACCCCACCAAATACCGCGAATCCGCCGAAGAAAGCCTGTGGCGTGCCAAGGACCCGCTGGCGCGGCTGGAGAAGTATCTCCGGGCCCAGGGCCTCGCGGATGACAGCTTCTTCGAGCAGGTCAAGGCCGACGGCGACGAGCTCGCCGCCTATGTCCGCAAGACCACCCACGACCTCGAAACCCCGGACATCCGGACCGCCTTCGCCAACACCTATGTGGAGGCCCACCCACTGGTAGCCGAGGAACTGGCCTGGTTCGAGGAATACAGCGCGGGGTTCGCCGATGAGGCGTCCGCCGATGAGGCACATGCAGTCCAGACAGACAGGGCGGCCCGCTGATGACCACCATGACCATTGCGAAAGCCATCAATGAGGGCCTGCGGGCCACGTTGAACAACAACCCCCGCTCGCTGCTGATGGGCGAGGACATCGGGGCCCTTGGCGGCGTCTACCGCGTCACCGACGGGCTGATCGCCGAATTCGGCGCCGACCGCGTGGTGGATACCCCGCTGGCCGAATCCGGCATTATCGGCACCGCGATCGGCCTCTCCCTGCGCGGCTACCAGCCGGTCTGCGAGATCCAGTTCGACGGTTTCGTGTTCCCGGGGTTCAACCAGATCACCACCCAGCTGGCCAAGATGCACTCGCGCAGCAACGGCAACCTGACCGTTCCCGTCGTCATCCGGATCCCGTATGGCGGCGGCATCGGCTCCATTGAACACCACTCCGAATCGCCGGAGGCACTGTTCGCCCACACCGCCGGGCTGCGCATCATCACCCCCTCCAATCCGCACGATGCCTACTGGATGATCCAGCAGGCCGTCGACTGCCAGGATCCCGTCATCGTCTTCGAGCCCAAGCGCCGCTACTGGCTCAAGGGTGAGGTCGACACCGAGACCCCGGGCGCGTCCGCCGACCCCTTCAAGGCGCATGTGCTCCGCGAGGGCACCGACGCGACCGTCGTCGTCTACGGCCCGCTGGTGCCCGTGGCCCTCGCCGCCGCCGAGGCCGCCGCCGAGGACGGCCACAGCGTCGAGGTGATCGATCTCCGTTCGATCTCGCCGATCGACTTCGACACCATCACGGCCTCGGTCCGGAAAACCGGCCGGCTGGTCGTGGCCCATGAGGCCCCGACGTTCGGCGGCATCGGCGGCGAAATCGCCGCGCGGATCAGCGAGCGGGCGTTCCATTCACTGGAGGCCCCCGTCATCCGCGTCGGGGGATTCCACATGCCCTATCCCGTGGCCAAGGTCGAAGAAGACTACCTGCCGGACATCGACCGCATCCTTGAGGCGCTGGACCGCGCCCTGGCGTACTGACGAGGACCCATGACGCTCAACAAGTTCAACCTTCCCGACGTCGGCGAAGGGCTGACGGAGGCCGAAATCGTCGCCTGGAAAGTCAAGGCCGGCGATACCGTGGCCGTCAACGACGTCCTGTGCGAGATCGAGACGGCCAAATCCCTGGTGGAACTGCCCTCACCGTTCGCCGGAACCGTCACGGAACTGCTGGTGCCCGAGGGAGTCACGGTGGATGTCGGCACGCCGATCATCAGCGTGAGCGACGCTGTCGACGCCCCGGCGCCTGCCGCCGCGGCACCCGCCCCGGCGCCTGCCGCCGCGGCACCCGCCCCGGCGCCTGTGGCACAGGAGCAGGCTGCCGGCCAGGAACAGGCTTCCGCCGCGCCCATGTACGGCACGCTTCCGGCTGATGACTCCGACGCCGGCGGACCAGCCGGGCGTCCGGCCGGCGGTCCGCTGGTGGGCTCCGGTCCCAAGGCAGACGCCGTCAAGCGCCGGCGGCGGATTTCCGCCCCTGCGGCCGCCGGCCACGAAGCCCCGTCCGCGGCGCCAGCCACCGGCGCTGCCGCCCCGATGGTGGAGCGGGCGGGGGTGGAGGCCCACGACATATGGATCAACCCGGACGCGGCCAGCAGTCCTGCCGACGCGGCCACAGGCCCCGCCGGCTCCGTTGAGGCGCGCCCCACCTTCGGCGGTGCCATCAGCGGCCTGGTCGGCAAGGTGCTGGCCAAGCCGCCGGTCCGCAAGATCGCCCGGGACCTCGGGATCAACCTGGCCGACGTCGTGCCTACCGGCGCCCGCGGTGAAGTGACCCGCGAGGACCTCGTGAGCTACCAGGCCCAGCGGGACGCCGAGGTGGACAAGGCGGACTCGTTCTGGGGCAAGTCCGGCCGCCCGCAGGACCAGCGGATCGAGCGGATCCCGGTCAAGGGAGTCCGCAAAGCCACCGCGAAGGCCATGGTCGAATCCGCGTTTGCCGCGCCGCACGTCAGCATCTTTGTCGACGTCGATGCCAGCCGCACCATGGAATTCGTCAAGCGCCTCAAGGCCTCCCGCGACTTCGAAGGCATCAAGGTCTCCCCGCTGCTGATCCTGGCCAAGGCGGTCATTTGGGCCGCGGCGCGAAACCCGAGTGTCAACGCAACGTGGGTGGACAACCCGGACGGCAGCGATTCCGCGGAGATCCACGTCAAGCACTTCATGAACCTGGGCATCGCCGCCGCCACGCCCCGCGGGCTGATGGTGCCGAACATCAAGAACGCCCAGGACCTCTCGCTCAAGCAGTTGGCCCTTGCCCTGAACGAGCTCGCCACGACGGCGCGGGCCGGCAAGACCCAGCCTGCCCAGATGCGCGGCGGCACGCTCACCGTGACCAACATCGGCGCCCTCGGGATCGACACCGGAACGCCGATCATCAACCCGGGCGAGGTCGCGATCGTGGCGTTCGGCACCATCAAGCAAAAGCCCTGGGTCCTGGACGGCGAAGTTATTCCGCGCTGGATCACCACCCTCGGCGGCTCCTTCGACCACCGCGTGGTGGACGGCGACCTTTCGGCCCGCTTCATGGCCGATGTCGCCGCCATCCTGGAAGAGCCGGCCTTGCTGCTGGACTAGCCGGCGAAACCGGCCATGAAACCGCAGAACCCCGCCGCTGAACCTTTTCAGCGGCGGGGTTTGTCAGTGTTGGGGTTTCTCAGCGTTGCGGTTTCTCAGTGGCGGGCAGCCTGGCCCGGGCCGCTCAGTTTCCCGAGTATGCGGTCAGGATCTGGACCAGCGCGGGATCGCCGCTCATGCCGGCGAGGGCGACCGAGGCGGCAAACATCAGGCCCGCGAGCCCCGCGCAGCACGCGCTGATTCCCGTCAGGAACTTCCAGTCCTCCCGCAACACGCTGCGCACGGTGTCGGGCATGCGCAGTCCCGGGGCAATCAGGTTGGGTGCGCTGTCCGTCGATCCGTCGTCCAGGAATGCGACAACGCGACCGGCGCCGCGGTCCACGCGCATGGCGCTGATGTGGTTGCCGTGCCGGGCCAGCAGGATGTCGTGGCCAACCAGCTGGCGCCGCTGAAGAGTGATCATGGGGCTCCCTTGGTAGGTGGGTTCTCGGACGTCCGCACCATCGCAGGGCACCTCCCATTTTACTGAGCCGGTCCGCGCCGGGCGGCCCGCTGGGCGGTGAGGCTGCCCACGACAGAGCGTGATCCTCATCAAGTCCGAACACGGCCACGACCGGACACAGCCAAGTCCGCGCCCTCCTGTCCCGCGGCTACGCCCGGCACTAGAGTGGCACCAGCCGCCGACAGCCCGGGCGGAAGCGGATCAAAGGAGATGTTGCGTGTTTTCAAGCCCGTACCCCGACGTCGATGTTCCCAACCTCGGCATTTACGACTATCTCTTCGGCGCTCTGGCAGAGGAGGACCTGGACCGGGTCGCCGTCGTCGATGGCGCCAGCGGTGCGGAGACCACCTACCGGGCGCTGCGCGGGCAGATCGACGCCCTCGCCGGTGCCGTCGCCGCCCAGGGCCTGGGCGTGCACGGCGTGGCCGCCCTCCTGTGTCCCAACGTCCCCGCCTTTGCCACCGTCTTCCACGGCCTGCTCCGGGCAGGCGCAACGGTCACCACTATCAACGCCCAGTACACGGCGGACGAGATCGCCACCCAGCTCACCGACGCCGGCGCGGACTGGCTCTTCACCGTATCGGCGCTGCTTCCGGCCGCCCGTGAGGCCGCCGAAAGGACGGGGATCCCTGCCTCACGGCTCGTGGTGCTCGACGGCGCCGACGGCCACCCCTCGCTGGCCGACTTGCTCGCAATGGGCGCACCGGCACCTCGCGTCTCGTTCGATCCCGCCACGCATGTGGCCGTGCTGCCCTACTCTTCCGGCACCACCGGCCGGCCGAAGGGGGTCATGCTCAGCCACCGAAACCTCGTCGCCAACGTGGAACAGGCCAGGGGTCTGCTCGACGTCGGCCCCGAAGACCGGGTCCTGGCGCTGCTCCCGTTTTTTCACATCTACGGGCTGACCGTGCTGCTGAACCTCGCGCTGCGCCAGCGGGCCAGGCTTGTGACCATGCCCCGGTTCGACCTGCCCGAGTTCCTGCGGATCATCCAGGACCACCGGTGCAGCTACCTGTTCATCGCGCCTCCCGTGGCCGTGGCGCTCTCCAAGCACCCGCTCGTTGCCGAGTACGACCTCGGCTCGGTGCACACCACCCTTTCCGGCGCGGCGCCGCTGGACGGCGAACTTGGCAAGCGCCTGGCCGAACGCCTCGGCTGCCAGGTCCTGCAGGGCTACGGCATGACCGAGATGAGCCCGGTATCGCACCTCATTCCGCGCCAAAGTCGCGATGGGCTCAGGGTCCCCGTCAGTTCCGTGGGGTACACGGTGCCGAACATGCAGTGCCGCCTCGTGGACCCGGCCACGGGGGAGGAGATCCCGGTTCCCGCGGAAGGGACCAGCGCGCCGGGGCACCTGTTGTGCCGCGGGCCGAACGTGATGCTCGGCTACCTCAACCGGCCCCAGGAAACCGCGGACACCCTGGACACGGACGGCTTCCTGCGCACGGGGGACATCGCCACGGTGCGGGCGGACGGGGTGGTGACGGTCGTGGACCGGCTCAAGGAACTGATCAAGTACAACGGCTACCAGATCGCCCCGGCGGAACTGGAGGCGCTGCTCCTCACCCACCCCGGCATCGCCGACTCCGCGGTGGTCGGCTCCCTCGACGCCGACGGCCAGGAGGTGCCCAAGGCGTTCGTGGTCCGCCAGCCGGGCGCGGACGGCGATGCCTTGGACGTGGCGGGCGTCATGGACTTCGTGGCGGGCCGGGTGGCGCCGTTCAAGAAAGTCCGACAGGTCGAGTTCATCGAGGCCGTGCCGAAATCCGCCTCAGGAAAAATCCTGCGGCGGATGCTTGGGTCTGCAGGCTCAGACACCGGCCAAGCCGGCGTGCCGGCGGCGGCACCGAAGAAGCAGTAGCGCCTCAGTCGGCGTCGGTTTTGGCGATGTAGACGTCACAGGGGGCGTTGTGGGCCACGCTGTTCGCAACGCTCCCCAAGACCCGGCCGATTCCGCTCATGCGCCGGTTGCCGACCACAATCATCAAAGCACTGGTCCGTTCGGCTTCCCGGATCAGGGCCTCGGCCGGCTTGCCCCGCGCGGCGGCGTACGTGACGGTGATGTCCGGGCGGCGCAGGCCTTCCGCGACCGAGCGCGCAACCGTTTCCGCGTTGCCGGCGTCGGAAACGATCCACTGGTCACTGCCGCTGCCGAAGACCTGTGTCTTGTCGCTGTCAAAGGCGCTGACCACATGAAGTGTCGCCCCCACGGAAACTGCGAGGTCGCGCGCGGTGTGCGCCGCCCGCAGTGCAGTTTCACTGCCGTCGACGCCGACAACGATTATTCCGGTCATGGACCGCTCCTCTTTCAACGAGTAATGCTGTTTAGTGTGCCTGGCCGATCAGCTGGCCCCAGCGCGCCCCAGTCGAGGCCCCGCGTGGATCCTGCCGCTGTTCACGCTACAGGGCGGCCAGGGCTTCCCGCAGGACCGGCGCGAGCCGCCGCACACCCTCGCGGATCGATTCGGGCGGAACCGCGCTGAACGCCAGCCGGATCTTGTTCGACGAGTCGTCCGAGTTCGTAAAGGCCGCTCCCGGAATGAAGACGACGCCGGCGTCGATGGCCTTCCTCAGCAGCGGGTAAGTATCCACGCCGTCGGGCAGCGTGACCCACACGAAGAAGCCGCCCTCGGGGCGCGTCCAGGTCAGTCCCTCCGGCATGTATTCGGCCAGGGCGGCCAGCATTGCCTCGCAGCGTTCCTGGTACAGCCCACGGTACGTCTCGATCTGGCCGCGCCAGTCGTAGTCGCGCAGATAGGCCGACACCAGCATCTGGTTCAGCGTCGGCGGGCACAGGGTGACGGCCTCCGACGCCAGGTAGTACCTGCGCTGCAGGTGGGCCGGGACCAGGGCCCAGCCGATCCGCAGGCCCGGGGCGAAGATCTTGGAAAAGGACCCCATGTAGATGACGTCATCCGGGTTGGCCGCCCGCAGGGGGGTGAGCGGCTTGCCGTCGAAGCGGAGCAGGCCGTAGGGGTTGTCCTCCAGCACCAGAATATTCGCGCGACGGCATATATCCACCACGGATTGCCGGCGTTCCTCGGACAGGGTGATGCCGGACGGGTTGTTGAAGCTGGGAATGGTGTAGAGGAATTTGACGTTTTTGCCCGCGGTCTGGAGGGCCGCGATCTTTGCCTCCAGCAGATCAGGGATGATGCCGTCACCGTCCATCGGCACCGTTTCGACCTCCACCTGGTAGGCCTCGAAGGTGTTGAGGGCCCCGACATAGGTGGGGTCCTCGACGAGGACCACGTCGCCCGGATTGCAGAAAACCTTGGTGGCCACATCCTGCGCGGACTGCGAGCCGGCCGTGATGACGATGTTCGCGGGGTCGGCGTCCAGGATCCCCTCGGCCGCCATGACCTCGCAGATCTGGATGCGGAGCTCTTCAGTGCCTTGGCCGCCGCCGTACTGCAGGGCGGTCATCCCCTGCTCGGCGATGATCTTCGCGGCGGTCTGGCCCAGGCGTTCCAGCGGCAGGGACTGCAGGTAGGGGCTGCCCCCGGCGAGGGAGACGAGGCCGGGGCGCATCGAGATGTCGAAGACATCCCGGACCGCCGACTGCTTGATATTTGCTGCGCGCTCCGAGAACAGGATCTCGTGGCGGTGGGCGGACGTAGCCGCACGTTCGATTGCGTCAATGGCCTCGGCCGGAAGTACTGCTGCGGCGGCATCAAGTGTTTCGTGGGTCACAAACCCAAGGATACTACCCGTGTTGTCTTGGGGGAAACGATTGTTTCCAGACAATGCCAGGGCTGAAATCGGCGGGATGCTCCGCGCGGCCCGGGGCCCCCGGCGGCACACGGCTGCCGGGGGCCCGGGAGGTATCTGGCGCGGAGCGCGGGGTGCGGTAGCTTACGCCGCTTCCGCAGCGGGAGCCTCGGCCAGTGCGTCGAACACGCCCTTGATCTGCTCGACAACTTCGGCGTCGTCCTTGGGGTGGACCTCGGCGAAGCGGACCATCGAGCCCGGGACTGCCAGCTTGACGTTTTCGAGGACCTGGGCGCCGGCGATGCCGACGGCCTTGCGGGCCTCGTCCTGGGCCCATACGCCGCCGAACTGGCCAAAGGCGGTTCCGACAACCGCGGTGGGCTTGCCGGACAGGGCGCCTGCGCCGAAGGGGCGGGACAGCCAGTCGATGGCGTTCTTCAGCGATGCCGGGACGGTGCCGTTATGCTCCGGCGTCACCAGCAGGATGGTGTCGGCCTCGTTGGCGGCGGCCCGCAGGGCGGCGGCGGCCGCGGGCACCTGGCCTTCGACGTCGATGTCCTCGTTGTAGAAGGGGATGTTGCCCAGGCTCTCGTGAATGACCACGTCCACCTGTTCCGGGGCGTTGAGCGCGATGGCCTCGGCCAGCTGCAGGTTGGTGGAGCCGGCGCGAAGGCTGCCGACGAGAGTGAGGATGGTCTTCTTGGACATGTGTACTCCTGTGCATCACGCCGCGGGGTGATTCCGGCGGCTGGTGGATCGTGAGGCTTTGGGGGCCTTCACCCATGCTAAACGGACTGCGGTCCGGTTATATTCCGGGGCGCTAGAATCAGCGGTGTGAGCCTCATCCCGATCCGTCCCGGTGCCCAGTCCGGGGCAGGGCGCCCCGCCGCGCCCGCCGCAGAATCAGCGCGCAGCGACGCGATGCGCAACAGGGAGCTCCTGCTCTGCGCCGCCCGGGAAATCGTTGAGGAATCCAGCGTCGACGCTCTCACCATGGACCGGCTGGCGCAGCGCGCCGGAGTTGGAAAAGGGACGGTCTTCCGGCGGTTCGGCAGCCGTGCCGGGCTGATGATGGCGCTCCTTAGCGACGCCGAGGCCGAATTCCAGGGCCGGTTCATGTTTGGTCCGCCCCCGGTAGGTCCCGGCGCGCCGCCCCTGGAGCGGCTGATCGCCGTGGGCGCCGCCCGCATAGACTGGATCCTGGAATTCGGGGAGCTCGCGCGGGCCGCCGACGCCTCGGTCTACAACAGGTTCGATGTCCCGCCGGCCGTCCTCTGGCGCCGTCATCTCGAGATGCTGCTGCGCGAAGCCGGCGTGACGGCGGACCCGTGGGTCATGGCGTCGGCCCTCGGGGCGTCGCTGGAGCCGGAACTGTTGCTCCATTCCGTCGGCGTGCACGGGATTGCGCCGGAGCGCCTTGCGGACACCTGGCGGGAGCTTGTCACGCGCGTAGTGTGCGGTCCCTAGCGGCGCAGCCGGTTCCGTGGGTCAAATCCATTCCACGGAGTTATTCATAACGATCTGCAGCGAAGCCGCCGTGTCGCGGCCCGTGAGAGCCCGGCGGAGCCCGGCTAATGTGATAGCTTCCTCTGGAATGTGACCCGCAACATAGCCCACAAGGGCTCAGCCGCAAGGCATGCGGGCGGCCGGAAACCAGCTGGCCCATACTCCCGAACCGGCCGCGGAACCCGCTGCCGGATGGGGACGACGGAAGGATCGACGTTGTGAATAATCTTGCCCCCGGCACAAGCGGGCCCGCCCGTGCGGCCGCAGCCGTGACGCCCGGATCTGCTCAGGCAACGGCGATCCAGAACTAGCCGCTCCATGCTTCGATATCTCGCCAAACGCGCGCTCACGTACGTCTTCATGATCTTCCTGACCACCAGCGCCGGCTATCTCCTGGCCGTGAGCACGCTGCAGCCGGCGCTGCTGGAGCAGGAGCGGATTCCGCGGCCCACGCCCGAGCAGGTGGTCAATTCCTTCCGGCTCAAGGGGCTCGATCCCACCCTCAACCCGTGGGAGCGCTACGTCGACTGGCTCACCGCCATTCTCACCCGCTGGGACTGGGGACGGAGCCCCAACGGCGCCTTCATCAACGCCGAGTTCGGCGACCGGGTCTGGATCTCAACCCGGCTCTTCCTGGCCTCGATCATCCTGACCCTCGTGATCGGCGTCGCCCTCGGCGTCTTCACCGCAGCCCGCCAGTACAAGGCCTCGGACCGGGCCATCACCTCGTACAGCTACCTCATGTACATCGTCCCCGCCCCGATCGCCTACTTCCTGGTGCAGCTGGGCGCCATCAACATCAACGAGTCGGTCGGGGAGCGGGTCTTCTTTGTCACCGGCATCTCCACCCCGGGCCTGGACGGCGACGGCTGGGCCCAGTTCGTCGACATGCTCGCCCACTACGCCGTGCCCACGTTCGCCATCACAATTGTGGGCTGGGGCGCGTACCAGATCGCCCAGCGCCAGTATCTGCTGGACAACGTCAACGCCGACTTCGTCAGGACGGCGCGGGCCAAGGGCCTGACCCGCAACCAGGCCATCAGCCGGCACGCCCTGCGGGTGTCCTTCATCCCCGTGGCGCAGAGCATTGCGTTCACCATCCCGGCCATCTTCGCCGGCGGCTTCTTCGCCGAGAAAATCTTCGCCTGGCACGGCGTCGGGTCCTGGTCCATCGACTCGATCGCCCTGCAGGACGTCAACGCGGCCACCGCGACCCTCGCCTACGGCTCCGTCATCTTCGCGGTCGGAGCGATCCTCGCCGACTTCGCCACCACGCTCGTGGACCCGAGAGTGCGGGTGCAGTAATCATGACCAACCTCAACACGATTGACCCGGCCGCCGTCCTGGACGAAGGAAAGTTCGGCGACGACGAGGTCGTGATCGGCAAGTCGCGCATCATCCTGCGGCGCTTCCTGCGCAACCGGACAGCCGTCGCCGGCCTCGCCATCTTCCTGGCCCTGACCCTCTTCTCCTTCATCGGCGGCTTCTTCGGCAGCTGGGACAAGGAGACCATCGACCCCTTCAACATCGGCATGCCGCCCTCCGCGGAGCACCTCCTGGGCACCTCCCAGGCCGGGATCGACCTCTACGCCCTGACCGTCGAGGGCACCAGGGTCTCCATCCTGATCGGCGTCGTCGTCGGCCTCGTCTCGGTGCTGATCGCCGCCGTCTACGGCTGCACCATGGCGTTCTTCGGCCGCAAGGTGGACAAGGTCATGCTGTTCATCCTCGAAGCCCTGATCATGATGCCCGCCCTGCTGGTCGTCGCGGTGGCCACGAGCGGCGGCGCCAACGGCCTGAAGAACACCATCCCAAGCTGGCTGCTGCTCATCATCGTGCTGCTGGTCTTCAGCTGGATGGGGACCGCACGCCTCATCAGGTCCCTGTCGCTTTCCCTCATGCAGCGTGACTTCGTCAAAGCCTCCCAGTACATGGGCATCCCGCCGCACCGGATCGTCTGGCGCCACCTCGTGCCGAACATCGGCTCCCTGCTGGTCCTGGAAGTCACCCGCGGCGTCACCGGCGCCATCCTCGCCGAGGTCGCGTTCTCCTTCATCGGCATCGGCATCAAGGTCCCCGACGTGAGCCTGGGCGTCCTGATCGGCCAGTCGACCTCCCAGGTTTCCACCTTTCCGTGGATGTTCTGGGCGCCCCTGATCGTAATGTTCCTGCTGACCGGCTCGCTCGCCATGATGAACGACGGCCTCCGCGACGCGTTCGACCCCAGCTCCAGCTCCGTTGGCCGCGCCAAGAGGAGCAAGGCCACTGGCAGCGCCACCGGCAACGCCACCGGCGGCGCCACCGGCAAGAAACAGAAGAAGAGCAAATGACCAGCAACACCACCGCACGGGACACCGCCCAAGGCACCGCCGAGCGCCTCCACGCCGCCGGGCTGCACGCCCCCGCCAGCGCGGTCCTCTCCGTCCGGGACCTCAACGTCCGCTTCAACACGGAAAACGGCGTGGTGCACGCGGTCCGCGGCGTCGACTTCGACGTGATGCCCGGCAAGACGCTGGGCGTCGTGGGCGAGTCCGGCTCCGGCAAATCGGTCACGTCCATGGCGATCATGGGCCTGCTGCCCCCGACGGCGGAAATCACCGGTTCCGTCCGGCTGCAGGGCAAGGAGCTCCTGGGGCTCAGCGACAAGGCCATGTGCCGCCACCGCGGCAGCGACCTCGCCATGGTGTTCCAGGACCCGCTGTCCTCCCTGACCCCGGTCTACACGGTCGGCACCCAGATCATCGAGGCCCTGACCGTCCACAACCCGACCATGAGCAAGCAGGCCAAGGAGACCCGCGCCGTCGAACTCCTGGGGTTGGTCGGCATCCCCAGCCCGAAGGACCGGCTCAAGGCCTTCCCGCACGAGTTCTCCGGCGGCATGCGCCAGCGCGTCATGATCGCCATCGCGATCGCCAACAACCCGCGGGTTCTGATCGCCGATGAGCCGACGACGGCGCTGGACGTCACGATCCAGGCGCAGGTCCTCGAGGTGCTCCACGCCGCCCAGGAGGAGACCGGCGCCGCCGTCGTCATGATCACGCACGACCTCGGCGTGGTCGCCGGCATGGCGGACGACATCATGGTGATGTACGCCGGCAGGCCGGTGGAGACCGGCAGCGTCGATGACATCTACTACAGCCCGCGGATGCCCTACACGATGGGCCTGCTCGGTGCGGTCCCGCGCGTGGACGTCGCGGAAAAATCGTCGCTGGTGCCGATCGACGGCATCCCCCCGAACCTCACTCAGCCGCCCACAGGCTGTTCGTTCGCGCCGCGGTGCCCGCTGGCCAGCGAGGCCTGCCTCGACGGCGAACCGGACCTTCGGGCGGTGGCGCCCGGCACCGGGCACAGCGCCGCGTGCATCAAGAGCGAGGCCCTCGCCGACGTCGATGTCCATACGGTCTTCGCCGTCCCGGCCGTGCCGGTATCCCGCTTTGACAGCCTTCCCCGGCACGAACGCAAGACTGTCCTGGAACTCCGCGACGTCAGGAAGCACTTTCCGCTGATGAAGGGCGCCCTGATCAAGCGCAGGATCGGCACGGTGAAGGCCGTGGACGGGCTGAGCTTCGATATCCGCGAGGGCGAGTGCTTCTCGATCGTGGGGGAGTCGGGCTGCGGAAAGACCACCACCCTGCTGGAAATCATGGAATTCCACAAGGACCAGGACGGCGAGGTGGTGATCGGCGGGCTGAGCAACAAGCAGGCCGCGGACGCCCGGGCCAAGAGCGCCATGCGCAAGGAACTGCAGATGGTGTTCCAGGATCCCACCGGGGCACTGGATCCGCGCTTCACCGTCTACGAGGTCCTGGCCGAGCCGATGGAAAACCTGGGCATGCCCAAGGCTGCCATCCGGAAGCGGATCATGGAGCTCATGGAGCTGGTGGGCCTGCAGGCGGACCACGTCAACCGGTTCCCCAACCAGTTCTCCGGCGGCCAGCGCCAGCGCATCGGCATTGCCCGCGCCCTCGCGGTGAACCCCCGGCTGGTGGTCCTGGATGAGCCCGTCTCCGCCCTCGACGTATCGGTGCAGGCCGGCGTCATCAACCTCCTGGACAAGCTCCGTGCCGAACTCGGCCTCAGCTACCTCATGGTGGCCCATGACCTCTCCGTGGTCCGGCACATCTCCAACCGCGTTGCCGTCATGTACCTGGGCAAGATCGTGGAGATCGGCGACGTCGATGCCGTCTTCGACAACCCCCGCCATCCCTATACCCGTGCCCTGCTCTCCGCGATCCCGGTACCGGATCCGGAGCTGGAGCGGACCCGCGAGCGGATCATCCTCCAGGGCGACCTGCCCTCGCCGCTGGAAGCGCCGGCAGGCTGCAACTTCGCCACCCGCTGTCCCGTGTTCGCGGCCCTGCCGCCGGCCAGGCAGGAGAAGTGCCTGACCCTGGAGCCGGCCCTCGAAGCGTCCGCCACCGACCAGCAGTTCGCCTGCTTCTACCCGGACGGCGAACTGGACGCGGACATGGTCGTTGTCCACGAAAACCACTGAATCACCGGACCAGCACACCACCCGAGAACCCACGCATCACACTCGCATGAAAAAAATGAAGGGGATCACATGAAAAATCGGACCAGGATCGGCGGCCTCACGGCCGTCGTGGCGGCCCTCGCGCTGACCGCTTGCGGCAGCGGTGGCGCCTCAACCACCGCCCAGAGCGCCAAGGCACAGGATGCCTCCGGCGACCTGAGCAAGCTGGTCAGCGTCAACGCCAAGAAGGCCGCCGACCTGCAGCAGGGCGGTACCGTAACACTGCCCCTGGGCAACATCGGACCGGACTTCAACGGCTTCTCCAACGCGGGCAACTCAGCGGACAACACTGAACTGCACTACCCGATCGACGAGGCCGGCTACGTGGGCTGCTGGAAGCTGGACTTCGACGGCACCGCTAACCTCAACAAGAACTTCTGCGAAGACTTCAAGAGCGAGGTCAAAGGTGGCAAGCAGACCATCACCATCAAGATCAACCCGAAGGCCGCCTACAACGACGGCACCCCGATCAACGCCGCCACGTTCGAGAACACGTGGAAGATGCTCAATGGCCAGAACAAGGACATCGACATCGTCAGCTCCGGCGCCTACGAGTTCATCGACTCCGTCAAGGCGGGAAGCAGCGACAAGGAAGTCGTTGTCACCACCACACAGCCGGTGTACCCGCTCAGTGACATGTTCGGCGGCTTCATCCCGCAGACCGTGAACACTCCCGAAATCTTCAACACCGGCTTCACGGGCGAACTGCACCCCGAGTGGATGGCAGGCCCGTTCAAGGTCGACAAGTTTGACTCCGCCGCGAAGACTGTCTCCCTCGTGCCGAATGACAAGTGGTGGGGCGAGAAGCCGGTCCTGGACAAGGTGATCTTCCGCCAGCTGGAGGCCAGCGCCGAGATCGCCGCCTTCAAGAACGGCGAGATCGACATGGCCGACGGCCGCACGCTGACGAAGTACAAGCAGCTCGAAGGCACGAAGAACTCCGAGGTCCGCCGCGGTCAGCGCCTCTTCGCTGGCGGCCTGAACCTCAACGCCCTCAAGGCCCCGCTCACCGACGTCGCAGTCCGCAAGGCAATTTTCACCGCCGTGGACCGTCCTGCCATCCGCGCCGTCCGCTTTGGCGGACTGAACTGGGAAGAGAACAGCTCGGGCTCGATGATGCTGATGCCGTTCTCGAAGTACTACCAGGACAACTACCCGGTCAAGGAAACCGGCGCCGACGCGGCCAAGAAGGTCCTGACCGAGGCCGGCTACAAGGCCAACGCCAAGGGCATCATGGAAAAGGACGGCGTCCCGGCGTCGTTCAAGATCACCAACTTCGGTGACGACCCCACCGGCCTCGCCACCGTGCAGACGCTGCAGAAGCAGCTTCAGGCGGCCGGCATGGACGTTGGCATCGACCAGCGCGGTGACGCCGACTTCGGCAAGGTGGTTGGCAGCCGCGACTTCCAGCTCACCATCAGCGGCTACACGGTAGGCGCCGACGCCACCTCCGGCGTGAAGCAGTTCTACGATTCCAAGACCAACGAGAACGAACTCGGCGACGCCGAACTGGACAAGGCCATCAAGGACCTCGCGTCCATCCAGGATGACGCCCAGCGCAACAAGGCCGCCATGGACGTCGAGAAGAAGCACATGGAGAAGTACTTCTCGATGGGCGTCATCATGAACGGCCCGCAGATCTACTTCGCCCGCACCGGCCTGGCCAACTACGGTGCAGCCCTGTTCCAGACCCCGGACTGGAGCGTCGTCGGCTGGCAGAAGAGCTAGTTCTGACAAGCACCACGCACTAACAAGCAGCACGGCCGAGGCCGGTGCCCCCGGAACCATCCGGGCGGCACCGGCCTCGTTCGATTAGGCCCTGATGGACAGGCGCCCCGGTGCATGCCCAGCCGGTAGCCTTGGCACCATGAGCAACGATTCAACCCGGCCTGTCCGCACGGCCGTCGCCGGCTTTGGCCTCTCGGGCAGCGTCTTCCACGCGCCCTTGCTCGCCGCCGACCCCGCCTTTTCCCTGGACATGATCTCCACGTCCGACGCCGGCCGGCAGTCCGCCGCGTCCGCCCGGTACCCCGGCGCCCGGATTGTGGACACCCCGGCCGATATCCTGGAGCTCGCCGGCGAACTGGACCTGCTGGTGCTCGGCACGCCGCCCGCCACCCACTACCCACTCGCGAAAGCGGCGCTGGAAGCCGGACTCGACGTCGTCGTCGACAAGCCTTTCGCTGCCAGCAGCGCCGAGGGGCAGGAGCTCATCGACCTGGCCGGGCGGCTGGGCCGGGTGCTCACGGTGTTCCAGAACCGGCGCTGGGACGGCGACTTCCTCACCGTTAAGGCCCTCATGGACACCGGAGCCTTCGGCACCGTGAGCCGCTTTGAGTCCCGCTTCGAGCGGTGGTCGCCCGACGTCCCCAAAGCATGGAAGGCGGCCGCAACGGCGGACGACGGCGGCGGGGTGCTGTTTGACCTCGGCACCCACCTGCTGGACCAGGCCGTACAGCTTTTTGGGCCGGCCACGGTCATTCACGCGGAACTGGCGGCCCGGCGGCCCGGAGCCAAGGCGGACGACGACGTTTTCGTGGTCCTGCGGCACAGCTCCGGGGTGACCAGCCACCTGTGGATGAACATGCTGTGCGCCCAGCAGGGCCCGCGCTACCGCATCCTGGGCAGCGAGGGCGGTTTCACCAAGCACGGCGTGGACCCGCAGGAGCCGTACATCCTGGCCGGCGGAAGCCCGCTGGATGCCGACTACGGCGTGGAAGATCCGGACTGGGCCGGGCTGCTGGGGCGCGACGGGCACCTGGACCGGCTGCCCACCGAACGCGGCGCCTACCCCGAGTTCTACCGGATCCTGGCCGCCAAGATCGCCGACGGCGGCGCCGGCTCGGCGCTGCCAGTCCCCGTCGACCCCGCGGGCCCGCTCCAGGTGCTGCAGCTGATCGAGCAGGCACGGTCCCTCGCCTAGGTTCTCGGCACGGTGCGGGCTTAAACAGCCATCGGCTGCTCTGCAACTGCCGTTCTGGGGGTCCAAAAGGGCGGTTGCCGAGCAGCCGATGAAGTGCCGCTACGCGGAGATGTGTTGGTTACACGGTGCTGGCTACGCGGAGACCAGCTCGTGCCAGTCGGCGATGAGGGGCAGGTTGTGCGCCTCGGAGACCGAGCGGTGGGCAACCTTGCCGCCGGCGATGTTCAGGCCGGCGGCCAGGGCGGCGTCGCGCTCAAACGCAGCCTTGACGCCCAGGTTCGCCAGTGAGACGGCGTAGCGCAGGGTGACGTTGGTCAGCGCGTACGTGGAGGTGTTCGGGACGGCGCCGGGCATGTTGGCGACGCAGTAGAAGATCGTGTTGTGGACCTTGTACGTCGGTTCCTGGTGCGTGGTGGGGTGCGTGTCCTCGAAGCAGCCGCCCTGGTCCACGGCGATGTCCACCAGCACGGAGCCGGGCTTCATCCGGGACACGAGCTCGTTGGTGACGAGCTTCGGTGCCTTGGCGCCCGGGATCAGGACCGAACCGATCACGAGGTCGGCGTCGACCACGGACTTCTCGATCTCGTAGGAGTTGGACGCGACGGTCTTCAGGCGGCCCTGGTACTGGGCGTCCAGTTCGCGCAGGCGGTTGATGTTGATGTCCAGGATGGTGACGTCGGCACCCAGGCCCAGGGCCATGGCGGCGGCGTTGGTGCCGGCAACACCGGCGCCGAGGACAACGACCTTGGCCGGACGGACGCCCGGGACGCCGCCGAGCAGCACACCCTTGCCGCCTGCCGGGGCCATCAGGGACGTGGCGCCGACCTGTACGGACAGCCGGCCGGCAACCTCGGACATCGGGGCCAGCAGCGGCAGGGACCTGCCCTCCTGGACGGTCTCGTAGGCGATGGCGGTGACGCCGGAGTTGATCAGGGCCTGGGTCAGTTCCGGTTCGGCGGCCAGGTGCAGGTAGGTGAAGAGGATCAGGCCCTTGCGGAAGCGGTGGTATTCGGCCTTGACCGGTTCCTTGACCTTCAGCACCATGTCCGCGCGGCCCCAGACGTCGTCGGCTTCGGCGACGATCTCGGCACCGGCGATCGCGTATTCCTCATCCGTGATGCCGGAGCCCAGGCCCGCGCCGCGCTCGACGAGGACCTCGTGGCCGTGGGTCCGGAATTCATGGACGCCGGCCGCCGTGATGGCGACGCGGAACTCGTTGTTCTTGATCTCTTTGGGTACGCCGATGATCATTTGTTAGCTCCAGTAGCTGGTGGCCTCGTGGGCCTGGATGAGCGGGGGATTCGTACTTCCAGAATAAATCCCGCTGTGAGGCACGCGACAGGTGCCGCCGCCGGGGATTGGGCGCCCGCCGCGTCATTCCGGGGTTTTTCAAAACCTGGGATAGACATTTGTCGAGGGCGCAGACGTCAGGTGTCGGCTCGTGTCCGTCCCGGATGCATTCGCAGTGCGGCGGGCGGGGGCAGTAGTCTGGCAGGATGCAGCAGCAGGACGTGGAGCAGCTCGTGGAGCAGGTGGCGCAGCGGCTGGGCCGCGGCCTCTCCCTCGAGGACCTCGACGGTCTGCTCCTCGCCTACAGCTCCAACCAATCCCATGCGGACCGCGTCCGGGTGAACTTCCTGCTCAGCAAGCGGGTCCCCGTGGATGTCATCGCGTGGCAGCTCTCCCACGGGATCGCGACGGCGGTCCGGCCGGTCGTCGTGCCGGCCAACGCGGACCTCGGCATGCTCGGGCGCGTGTGCGTGCCGCTGTTGGTCCGGGGCTTCCGGGTGGGGTACCTGTGGGTCCAGCTCGACGCCGGGGAACCCAGCGCTGCGACCGTCCTGGGTCAGCTGCCGGACGTGGCGCCGGAGCTGGAGCAGCTGTCCTCCCTGCTGCTGGATTCCAACACGGCGGAGTCCGAGTTCCGGCGCCGGCGCGAGCAGGAGTTCCTGGCCGCGTGCGCCGGGGAGGCCAACGCGGCGGCGGCCGTCGCGGGCTGGAAAGAGGTCCAGGGCAAGGGGCCCTGGCAGCTGGTGACCGTCCTGGACGCGGATGGCTGGGCCGGGGGCTCGGATCCCATCGCCGACACGCTTATTCACCGCTCCGCGGCGCTGCAGGCGACCATCGGGGTGGACGCCGCACTGTTCAGCGCCGGCACGGAGACCCACGCGGTGGTGCTCTTCAAGGAATCCACGGGACGCGCCGACCATGCCCAGGTGCTGGTTCACTACCAGCTCGAGCTCGCCAAACGCTCCGGGCGCACGGTCCGGCGGATCATCCTGGGCACGTCCGAGGGATTCGCCAAGCCCCGGGAACTGGCCGAGGCCTACCGGCAGTCCCGGCAGGCGGCCCAGGCCGCGGCGGTGGATCCCCAGCTGGGCGAGCTCGTCGATTGCCAGGCCACTGGCGTCTACCAGCTCCTGGCCTCGGCCGGCGGCGGCGCGGGGGCCTGGGCAGACGCGGGTTCCGTGTATTTCCGCCTCCTCGAGGACCATGACCGCAACCACGAGCTGCTGCCCGTGCTGGAGCTGTTCTACGACAACGACGGCTCGGTCCAGGAGGTTGCGGCCAAGCTGCACCTGCACCGGAGCAGCATTTACAACCGGCTCGGCCGGATACGCCAGCTGCTGGGCGTGGACCCGTTGAAGGGAATGGTGCGGCTGGAACTGCATGCCGGGCTCAAGGCGCGGCGCTGGGCTGGCCGGCCCAGAATCTAGCGGCGCGCTTAGCCCTCGCGCTTGGAGGGGTCGGCGTCGAGGGCCGGCTTCGCATCGTGGCCAGCGTCCTGGCCAAGGTCCTGGCCGGGGCCGGCGATGCCGGCGGCACTCCGGCGGCGGGAAATCCGGCTGTCCACCCAGAGCGACACCGCTACGAAAGCGACGCCGCTGGACAAATACGTGGCGGTGTTGTTCAGGCCCATCGCGGTTCCGAAGATGCCAGCGAGCAGCATGGCGGCGATCCCTGCCACGATGTGCCACCCTCTGAATTTACCCACATTCCAAGCTTAACCCGCGGGATATCGGTGCTTCCGCGCCGGACAGGGATCGTTGCTTGATCCTTATCACTGCTTCATGAAGCACCGGCAGCCTCGTCATCCTGGCCGGCCGGCGTCCCGGCGCCCGCACCATTCTTCTTCTGCGTTTCGAGCCACGCCATGATGTCGGCCAGCCGGATCCGGCGGTGCGTTCCGCGGTACTCCACCGGGATCTCGCCGCGGTCGGTCATGTTCCGCAGATATGTGTGCGAGATTCCCGCAAGCTCCGCGGCCCGGGACGTCGTCAGCATTTCCTCGACGCTGCTGACCGTCACGGCGTCGCCGCGGCTGAAGCGGCCCAGCAGATCGACGACGGCGTCCCGCGCCGCGGGCGGCAGCCGGTGGACGGTGCCGTCCACGAACACCGTAATGTCGTGGCTGCCGTCGAGGGCGTACCTGAGGTTCTGCGCATCCTCGGCCGGGAGGCCGGCCGTCACCCGGGGGGCTATCAGTGCCATGAGTGCATCCTAGCGGCAGCCGCTACAGCCCAAGGTCCTCCAGGACCGGCAGTTTTGCCCGCACCCACGCCCGGGCCTCCGTAGCGCTCGGCGCGGACAAGGCCAGCTTGGCCAGCTCCCGCGCTTCGGCCAGGGTGACGGTCTTCAGCACGGCGGCGACGGCCGCGATGGAACGCGCCGTCATGGACAGTGTGGTGACGCCCAGCCCCGTGAGGACGACGGCGAGGGCAGGGTCCGCCGCGGCCTCACCGCACACGCCCACCGGCTTGTTGTGGCCCTCGGCCGCGGAACCTTCCACGGTCAGGCCCACGAGCCGCAGTACTGCCGGCTGCCAGGGGGTGTTCAGGGCGGCCAGCGGGCCGAGCTGGCGGTCGGCTGCCATGGCGTACTGGGTGAGGTCATTGGTGCCCAGGCTGGCGAAGCCGACCTCGCGGAGGATGGCCTCGGCCGTCAGCGCCGCGGACGGGACCTCCACCATGACGCCGGGCGTCTTGATTCCTGCCGCAGTGCACAGCGAGGCAAAGCGGGCCGCTTCCTCAGCGGTGGAAATCATCGGGGCCATCACCCAGACGTCGGCCTCGGATGCTTTCTCCGCCAGGGCAATGGCCTGCAGCTGGCGCTCCAGCACCCCCGGCGTGGTGAAATCGGTCCGGTAGCCGCGGACGCCCAGGGCCGGGTTGGGCTCGGTGGCGTCGGTCAGGAACGGCAGCGGCTTGTCCGCGCCGGCGTCGAGCGTGCGGAGCACCACTTTCTTGCCCGGGAAGGCGTCGAAGACGCCCTGGTAGGCGGCGGCCTGCTCCTCCACGGTCGGTTCGGTGTCCCGCTCCAGGAAGCAGAATTCGGTCCGGAACAGTCCCACGCCCTGGGCGTTCAGGCCGGCCGCGGCCACGGCGTCCTTGGCGCCGCCGACGTTGGCCAGGAGCGGCACGAGGTGGCCGTCCGCCGTCGTGCCGGTCCCGTCGAAGGCGGCGAGCAGTGAGGCGGTGGCGGCCCAGTGGGCTGCGGCCGCGCGCTGGGACTCGTCGGGGTTCGCGGTGATGAGGCCAGCCGCACCGTCCACGTACACCTCGGTGCCGTCGGCGAGCTCGTCGACTCCGGCTGCGGCGACCACGGCAGGCAGGCCCAGCGAGCGGGCAATGATCGCCGTGTGGGACTGCGGACCGCCGCCGGCGGTGACCAGGGCCAGGATCTTCTCCGGATCCAGGGTGGCGGTATCGGCCGGGGCCAGGTCCTCGGCGATGAGGATGAACGGGGTGGAGGACACGGGAATGCCCGGCGCGGAGACTCCGCGCAGTTCCGCCACGATCCGGGAGCGGACATCCAGGACGTCCGTGGCGCGCTCGGCCATGTAGCCGCCCAGGTTGTGCAGCATCTCCGAGACCGAGGCGCCGGCTTCCCAGATTGCACGCTGCCCGGAGGTGCCGCGGCCGATCAGTTTGGCGGCGGATTTGAGCAGCATGGTGTCAGTGGCCATGAGGGCCGTGGCCTCGAGAACGGCCTTGCCGTCGCCCGAGACGGTCTCGGAGCGGGCCTTCAGTTCGTCGTGGACGGATTTCGCCGCGGCCTTCAGCGCCGCCGTCGCGTCCTCCGCCGTGACGCCGGCGGGAAGCTGCTCTCCGGCAGGCGGTTCGCTGATCGGTTTGGGCATCTGCCGGACGGTGCCGATGATGCGGCCGGGGCTAACGCCTACTCCTGGGAAGTTCTGCACTGAAGGTCCTCATATTCTGTCGTAGGCCAGTGGCCATTAAGCCGGTAAACCAGGTGCCGCAGCGACCCTGCTGATCATTTGCGCCCGCGGCTGACGGCTACGGCAGCGGGCGGGTCACGGCACCTGAAAAAATTGTATGTGATGCAGTTCATATAGCGTTGCTATAGGTGCTAGGGTAGCGGTTATGAGTATCGATGGCCAGCTACCACCCAAAGCCCGGCTGCTGCGTGCGGCCGCCGAGCTGCTGGCCAACTCCGGCGGATCCGCAGTCTCGACCCGCCAGATCACGCAGCTGGCCGGTGTTACGGCGCCGACCCTCTACCACCACTTTGGTGACAAAGAAGGGCTGTTCGACGCCGTCGTCGCAGCAGGTTTCGACGAATATGTCGCGGGCGAACGGGACTTCGCGCCCTCTGGCCAGCCTCTGGAGGACATCCGGAGGATGTGGGACAACCATGTCCAGTTCGGGCTGAAACAGCCGGAACTGTACCTCGTCATGTTCGGCAACATCCGCCCTGAGAGCCGCCCGGCCATCGTCGCCGATGCCGAGGCCCTCATGGAGGAAATGCTGAACAAGGCGGCTGTCTCCGGCCAGCTCAACGTCCCGCCCAAGGAGGCGGCCAGGTCCATCCTGGCGGCCAATGTGGGCATGACCCTCATGCTGATCGCGGAAAAGGTGCCGGAGCGGAACCTCGAGCTCTCCGCCATGACCCGCGACGCCATGATCTTTGCGGTTTCCACCGAGCAGGCCCGGGACAACGGTTCTGTGGACAGCGGAAAGTCCTCAGTGGTTGTGGCGGCCATCGCATTGAACGCAGCCCTCCAGGCGTCCCACTCGGACCAGCTCTCCAGCTCGGAACTCAAGCTCTTCCTCGAATGGCTCCACCGGATCTCCAACAGCTCCACCAGCTAGCTCGGCGAAATTATCGGACCATCCTGCAATGCAGCGGGAACGACGGTTAGGAACTCACATGGCAACAGAGACAGTTGCGAAACCACGCACCAGCATGCGCGTACACGTCCAGAAATTCGGGACGTTCCTGTCCGGAATGATCATGCCCAACATCGGCGCCTTCATCGCCTGGGGCTTCATCACGGCGCTCTTCATCCCGGCCGGCTTCTTCCCCAATGCGGAGCTCGGCAAGCTTGTCGGGCCCATGATCACGTACATGCTCCCGCTGCTGATCGGCTACACCGGCGGCCGGATGGTCTACGGCGTGCGCGGCGGCGTGGTGGGCGCGGTGGCCACCATGGGCGTCATCGTCGGTACCGACATCCCCATGTTCATCGGCGCCATGATCCTTGGCCCGCTCACTGCCTGGATCATGATGAAGCTGGACAAGATCTGGGAAGGCCGCGTCAAGCCCGGCTTCGAAATGCTGATCGACAACTTCTCGGCAGGCATCGTTGCCGCCGCCATGGCGGTCGTCGGCATGCTGGTGGTCGGCCCGATCGTGAAGGCCTTCAGCAATGGCGCCAGCGCCGTGGTCGAATTCCTGGTCACCAACGGCCTGCTGCCCTTCACTAGCATCTTCATCGAGCCCGCAAAGGTCCTGTTCCTGAACAACGCCGTTAACCACGGCATCCTCACCCCGCTGGGCACGCAGCAGGCGCTCGAGCAGGGCAAGTCCATCCTGTTCCTGCTTGAAGCCAACCCCGGTCCGGGCTTCGGCATCCTGCTCGCCTTTTCCTTCTTCGGCAAGGGCCTGGCCAAGGCGTCCGCGCCGGGCGCAGCCGTGATCCAGTTCGTCGGCGGTATCCATGAGATCTACTTCCCGTACGTCCTGATGAAGCCGATGACGATCTTCGCCGCAATCGGCGGCGGCATGACCGGCATCTTTACGCTCGTGGTCACCGGTGCCGGACTCCGGTCCCCGGCAGCCCCGGGCAGCATCATCGCGGTCTACGCCTCCACGGCACGCGACAGCTACGTCGGCGTGACGCTCTCCGTCCTCTTTGCCACCACCGTGTCCTTCCTGATCGCCTCGGTGGTCCTGAAAGCCAGCAAGGCGCCCGCCGAAGACGACCTCGATCAGGCCACCCACCGGATGGAGGCCCTGAAGGGCAAGAAGAGCTCGGTGTCCGCAGCCCTGATCGGTGAGGGCGTGGGCGCCAGCGGCGTCGCCGTCCTCGCCACCCCGATCAAGAACATCGTCTTTGCCTGCGACGCCGGCATGGGCTCCAGCGCGATGGGCGCCTCGGTGCTCCGCAACAAGATCAAGGCCGCCGGATTCACGGACGTCAAGGTCACCAACTCCGCGATCGCCAACCTGACCGACACGTACGACGTCGTCATCACCCACCAGGACCTGACCGAACGGGCCAAGCCCGCGACCGCCAGCGCCGTACATGTCTCTGTGGACAACTTCATGAACAGCCCGCGGTACGACGAGATCGTGGAACTGGTCGAGGCCAGCAACACGGAAGCCGGCACCACGGACGCGGCCCCTGCCGCGGCCGCCGCCGGCACCGCCCCCGCGGCCGCCGAGGCAGAAGCCGAGGAGGGTCCCGCCGGCATCCTGGTGGCCGAAAGCGTCGTCCTCAACGGCCATGCGACCACGCGGGACGCCGCGATCGACGAGGCCGGGCAGCTTCTGCTGGACCGCGGCGCCGTCGACTCCGGCTACGTGGACGCCATGCACGAACGCGAGGAATCGGTCTCCACGTACATGGGCAGCTTCCTGGCCATCCCGCACGGCACCAATGCCGCGAAGGACCACATCATGAAGTCGGCGGTCTCCGTTATCCGCTACCCGAACGGCATCGACTGGAACGGCAAGGAAGTGAAGTTCGTCGTCGGTGTGGCCGGCGTCAACAACGAACACCTGCACATCCTGTCCTCAATCGCCAAGGTCTTCACCAACAAGGCCCAGGTGGCCCAGCTCGAGGCGGCCACCACGGTTGACGAAGTGCTGGCCCTGTTCGGAAAGGTCAACTCCTAGTGAAGGCTGTTCATTTCGGAGCCGGAAACATCGGGCGCGGCTTCGTGGGCCTGCTGCTGCACGACGCAGGGTACGAGGTGGTGTTCGCCGACGTCGCGGACGCCCTCATCACCGAGCTGGCCGCCGCGGACAGCTACGAGGTCCACGAAGTGGGAGAGAACCCCGCAGTCCGTACCGTCAACAACTTCCGGGCGCTGAACTCCGGCACCCAGGAGGCCGACGTCGTCGCGGAAATCGCGACGGCGGACATCGTCACCACCGCCGTGGGGCCGCACATCCTGAAGTTCGTGGCGCCCGTGATTGCCAAGGGGATTGCTGCCCGTGCCGCCGGGCTGGCGCCGCTGCAGGTGATGGCGTGCGAGAACGCGATCAACGCCACGGACATCCTGAAGTCCGAGGTCGTTGCCCAGTGGGATCCGGCCGCGGGCGCCCTGGACGCGGCCGCCGTGTTTGCCAACACGGCGGTGGACCGGATTGTGCCGAACCAGGAGGCCGGGCAGGGCCTGGACGTCACGGTGGAGACGTTCTATGAGTGGGTGATCGACCGTACCCCGTTCGCCGGGAACGAGCCGGTGGTCCCGGGCGCGACGTTCGTGGACGATCTGGAACCGTATATCGAGCGGAAGCTGTTCACCGTCAACACGGGGCATGCGGCGGCGGCCTACTTCGGATTCGAGGCCGGCCTGGGCAAGATTTCCGAGGCCATGGCCGACCAGGACGTCGCGGCCGATGTGCGCGCCGTCCTGGACGAAACCAAGGAGCTGCTGGTGGCCAAGCACGGCTTCAACCGGGCCGAGCAGGAGGCGTACGTGGAAAAAATCCTGGGCCGCTTCTCGAACCCGCACCTGCCGGACACCGTCACCCGGGTGGGCCGTGCCCCGCTGCGCAAACTCAGCCGGCATGAGCGCTTCATCGGTCCCGCTGCCGAGCTGGCCGAACGCGGAATTGTCCCCGAGGCGCTTCTCGGGGCCATCGCCGCGGCCCTGCGCTTCAGTGATCCGGCCGACGCCGAGGCCGTGGAGCTGGCGAAAATCCTCTCCGCGTCCACGCCGGACGAGGCCACGGAGAAGATCACTGGCCTGCCGGCGGACCACCCGCTCTTTGCCGCCGTGTCCTCCCTCATCGAGGAGGCCAAAGCGGTCGTCTAGCCGCTCCAGCCCAACGACGCTCCCTCAGATCGCGCGGGCTTTTGGGCGACGCTCCCTCAGATGATTGTCCGACACAGACCCTCCCTCACTTCTGGTGAGGGAGGGTCTGTGTTTTTGACGCGAAAAGTGAGGGAGGGTCTGGCTGTTGACCATTAGGTTACCTAACTGTTAGGCTACCTAACTATGAACGCCAGTGAATCGGCTGACCCGGGCCTCCTCGCTCTCGCCGAGGACTTCCGCGAGGCCCTCCGCCACAGCATCTACCTCGTCCGCCGCCTGGACGCCGACGGCGAACTCAGCGCCGCCCAGCTCAGCATGCTCAAGATGCTGTTGGACGCCGGGCCCGCCGCGGGCGGTGTGCGGGTGGGCGAAATCGCCCGGAACCTCGGCGTCAAGGTGCCCAGTGCCACCGAGCAGATCATCAAGCTCGAGCGCGCCGGCCTCGCCCGGCGCGAGCCGGACCCCGACGATTCCCGCGCTGTCCGGGTCACCCTCACGGACGCCGGCCTCGCCGCCGTCGCATCCGCCAACGAGCGCCGCAACACTGTCATGGCCGGCGTCCTCTCGTCCCTTTCGGACGAAGACCGCGCCGCCCTCGCGGCCGCCCTCCCGGTCATCGGCAGGATCAACGCGACGCTCCTGGCCTGATCTTCACCCAACAATTCCAATCACTTTAGGAGTGCCCCCATGCACGGCCAGCCCGCCGACACCCTGCCGGCAGCGGAAGTAACCCTCGAGGCCGAAAGGGCCTCACTGCTCAAACAGCCCAAGGCGGTGTGGGCCACGGCCCTCGCGGCGGTGTTCGCCTTCATGGGGATCGGGCTGGTGGACCCCATCCTGCCGGCGATCGCCAAGAACCTGGACGCCTCGCCGAGCCAGGTGTCACTGCTCTTCACAAGCTATTTCCTGGTGACCGCAGTCGCCATGCTGATCACCGGCTACGTGTCCTCCCGGATCGGCGGGAAGCGGACGCTGCTGATCGGGCTGGCGGTCATCGTCGTGTTCGCCTCCCTGTCCGGCACGTCGGGCAGCGTGTCTGAGCTCATCGGCTTCCGCGCCGGCTGGGGGCTGGGCAACGCCCTGTTCGTGGCCACGGCGCTGGCCGTGATTGTCGGCGTGGCAAGTGGCGGCGCCGGCACGGCGATCATCCTTTACGAGGCCGCGCTCGGCCTGGGCATTTCCCTCGGCCCGCTCCTGGGCGCACTGCTGGGCGGCTGGCAGTGGCGCGCCCCGTTCTTCGGCACGGCCGTGCTGATGGCCTCCGCATTCATCGCGCTCATTGCCCTGCTGCCCAGGACTCCGCTGCCCGAGCGGAAAGTCCGGCTCCGGGATCCGCTGCTGGCCCTCGGACACAAGGGGCTGCGGACGACGGCGGCCAGCGGCCTGTTCTACAACTACGGCTTCTTCACCGTCCTCGCCTTCACGCCCTTCATCCTCGGCATGGACGCCTACGGGATCGGCGGGGTGTTCTTCGGCTGGGGTGTGGCCGTCGCGGTCTTCTCAGTGTTTGCCGCCCCTGTGCTGCAGAACCGCTTCGGAGCGGTCCGGGTCCTCACCGGCACCCTCGTCCTGCTGATGCTCGACCTTGTGGGACTGGGCCTGGCCGCCGGGCACTCGGTGCCGGCCGTCGTCGTCCTCGTCGTCATTTCCGGGGCGCTCCTGGGCATCAACAACACCATCTACACCGAACTGGCCATGGGCGTGTCCGACTCGCCGCGGCCGGTGGCCTCGGCCGGCTACAACTTCGTGCGCTGGATGGGCGGCGCCCTGGCACCGTTTGCCGCCGCGCAGCTGGGCGAGCACTTCGGCCCGCAGGTGCCCTTCTTTGCCGGCGCGCTGGCCATGGTGGCCGCCATTGCCGTCGTCTTCGGCGGACGCCGCTACCTGGCGGCGCACGAGCCGCACGTGGTGTAGCAACGCCCGCTGTTGTGCAGAACCCGCTGAGGTCACAAAGAACGCCCATGCTTCCGAGGAAGCATGGGCGTTCTTTGTCGGGACGCTGAAGGCGCGGCGCGCCTGACGGAAGCGCCGGCTCAGGCCCTGGCGGACTCTTTCGCGGAT
Organism: Arthrobacter sp. P4_F11; assembly: GCF_056401395.1. Classification (NCBI taxonomy): domain Bacteria; kingdom Bacillati; phylum Actinomycetota; class Actinomycetes; order Micrococcales; family Micrococcaceae; genus Arthrobacter; species Arthrobacter sp. P4_F11. The sequence continues at coordinate 17,629 of NZ_JBFUJK010000015.1, read as the reverse complement.
TCCTTGGCGGCTTCCTTCGCGGATCCCTTCGGTACGAACAGGGTTTCAGCCTGCTCCAGGGACATGCCGTTGGTCTCCGGGACCTTGAACATGACAAAGAAGAACGACGCCGCCGCGAACAGCGCGTACATGGCGTACGTCAGCGGCAGGGAGGCCGCGGCCATAACCGGGAAGCTCAGGGTGATGGCGAAGTTGGCGATCCACTGCGCGGCCGCGGCCAGGCCCAGGGCCCGGGCGCGGATCCGGGACGGGAAGATCTCCCCCAGCAGTACCCACACCAGCGGGCCCCAGGAGGCGCCGAAGCTGATGACGAAGACGTTGGCGGCGACCAGCGCCGCCGGCCCCCACGCCCCGGGCAGCGAGATCGCGTCGCCGGACCCGGTGGCCGAGCCGAAGGCCAGCGCCATGGTGCCCAGCGAGAGGGCCATGCCGATGGAGCCGGCCAGCATGATTGGACGGCGACCGATCCGGTCCACCAGGGCGATTGCCACGAGCGTGACCAGGATGTTGGTGACGGCGGTGGCCACGGAGATGGTGAGCGAATCCTTTTCCTGGAAGCCCACGGCCTTCCACAGCGTGGTGGAGTAGTAGAAGATCACGTTGATGCCGACGAACTGCTGCAGCACGGACAGGATGATGCCGATCCAGACCACCGGCTGCAGGCCCAGGGCCTTGCCGCGCAGGGATCCCTTCTGGCCGGCGAGCTTGTCCTCGTCGATGGCCTTCTTGATGTCGCGCAGGTGCCGGTCCGAGTCCTCGTCCGGGGCGATCGACTTGAAGACCCTGAGGGCCTCCTCGTCCTTGCCCTGGAACACCAGGAACCGCGGCGATTCGGGCAGGGTGAAGGCGATCCAGCCGTAGACGACCGCGGGGACGGCGGCGGCCATGAACATCCAGCGCCAGGCTTCCAAACCAAGCCACAGGGCCTGGTCCGCGCCGCCGGCCGACGTCGCGAACACGGCGTCGGAGAGCAGGGCGGCGAAGATGCCGGTGGTGATCGCCAGCTGCTGCAGCGAGGCCAGGCGGCCCCGGACGTGGCGGGGGGAGATTTCGGAAATGTAGGCCGGCGCGATCACCGAGGCCAGGCCGATGCCGAGCCCGCCCACCAGGCGCCAGAAGATCAGGTCCCAGACGCCGAACGCGAACCCGGTGCCGATGGCGCTGACGAGGAACAGCAGCGCGCCCAGCTTCATGGCCGGGATCCGGCCATAGCGGTCGGCGATCTTGCCGGCCAGGTAGGCCCCTGCCGCGCAGCCGAGGAGGGCCACGGCGACGGCGAAGCCGGTCACGGCCTCGCTGAGGGCGAACTCGTCCTTGATCGCGTCGACGGCGCCGTTGACGACGGAGGAGTCAAAACCGAAGAGGAAGCCGCCGACGGCGCCCGCTACGGCCAGCCAAATGACCCTTTTTGGGATCTTGGCGGCGGTCTGGTCATGGGTGGTGGTCATACGGCTCCCTTGGCAGTTCGCGGTCCACGGCCTTCGCCGCAACTACACAGTCTTACACCCGACCCGGCGTGCCGCCTGTCACAACCACCGGAAAGTGAGACGAAACATACACTTTGAAGCTGCTGCGCCTGAGGGCAGATGACGACGGCAGGCGGTCCAGAAGACTGCCTGCCGTCGTCGTGTTCCAGACCTCGGGACCGCCCTAGTGGGCGGCGGCCACGGCACCCTCCCGGGCAACCACCTTCGGGTCCGTGAGTTTCTTGTTCGGCAGGGCGAACGTGATCAGGAAGGCGATGCCGGTGAGCACGGCGGCCGTGAGCATGACGGCGTCGATCGACTGCGCGAAGCCCTCGGTGATGGGGCGCGTCAGCGTCGCGTTGGCGGTGTGCAGCCAGCTGGTGTCGTTGAGTGAGTCGTTGCTGGCGCCGTTCTTGAAGAACTCGTAGAGCTGGGCGTTGGCCGGGTCGGCGGCCACGGCCGGATCCTTGAGCACCTTGAGGTAGTCGGCATTCTGCGCGGCGTCCTTCATGCCCGTGGCGATCTTGTCCGCCGCGAGGCTGAAAAGCATCGAGATGAACACGGCCGTGCCAACCGCGCCGCCCATGGAGCGGAAGAACGCGGCGGAGGAGGTGCCCACGCCCATGTCCTTCGAGGGCACGGAGACCTGCATGGCCAGCGTCAGGGGCTGCATGCAGAAGCCCAGTCCCAGGCCGAAGAACACGGCGATGGCGCCGGGAACCCACAGCGGGGTGTCCACGCCGAGGGAGAGGCCCATGACGACGGCGGCCACCGTCAGCGTAGCGGTGCCAAGGATCGGGAAGATCCGGTAGGTGCCCGAGGCCGAGATGGTCCGGCCCGCTGTGATGGAGCCGGTGAGGATGCCCACGGTGAAGGTGATCATCATGAGGCCGGCCTCGGTGGGGGTCAGGCCCTTGACCAGCTGCAGGTACATGGGCAGCATTGCGATGGCGCCGAACATGCCGATGCCGATGATGAAGTTCAGCAGCGAGGAGAGGCCGAAGGTGATGTTCTGGAACAGCCGGAGCGGGATCAGCGCGTAGTCGGCGGCGTGCCGTTCGGCCAGCAGGAACGCGATGATGCCCACGACGCCGAGCCCGTAGCAGAGGTAGGAGTTCGCGGAGCTCCAGCCCCAGGTGCGGCCCTGTTCGGCCACGAGGAGGAGCGGCACAATGGCCAGCGTGATGGCCGCGGCGCCCCAGTAGTCGATCTTCTGCTTCACGTGCTTGGCGGGGAGGTGCAGGTACATGAACACCACCGTGAGGGCCGCGAGGCCGATCGGAATGTTGATCAGGAACACCCAGCGCCAGCCGTCGATCCCGAGGATCGTTTCGGTGCCCGCGAAGGCGCCGCCGATCACCGGGCCCAGGACGGAGGAGATGCCGAAGACCGACATGAAGTAGCCCTGGTACTTGGCCCGGTCCTTGAGCGGCACGATGTCGCCGATGATGGTCAGGGCGAGGGCCAGGAGGCCGCCGGCGCCCATGCCCTGGATGCCGCGGGCAATGGCGAGTTCGGTCATCGAGTGGACCGAGCCGGCGTAGAGCGAACCGGCGAGGAAGATCACGATGGCGATGAGATACAGCGGGCGGCGCCCGAAGATGTCGCTGAGCTTGCCGTAGAGCGGCGTGCTCACCGTGGAGGTGATGAGGTAGGCGGTGGTGGCCCAGGCCTGCAGGGAGAGGCCGTCGAGGTCGTTGGCGATCGTGTAGATCGAGGTGGACACGATCGTCTGGTCCAGCGAAGACAGGAACATGCCGAGCATGAGTCCCACCATGACGGTGATGGTCTGACGGTGGGTCAGGACCTCTCCCGCGGCGCGCACGGAGGTGGTTTTGGACATGACTGCTCCAAGGTGAAGTGGGGGATTAAGCGGATAGTTGCTTTCAGTAACTATGTTACTGGCTGAATTGTTCCCGCCACTACCTCGGGAGAAGAAAGTCCTTACCGTTCGACCAGGATCCCGTCCGGATCGCACCAGATCATCACGCCGGGGCGGATGGCCACGCCGTCGATCTCCAGGGGCACGTCGATTGCCCCGGCGCCGTCCTTGGCGCTCTTGCGCGGGTTGCTGCCCAGTGCCTTGACCCCGAGCGGCAGCCCCGCGATGGCGAGCCGGTCCCGGATGGCACCGTTGATGACGACGCCGGCCCAGCCGTTCGCGACGGCGCTCGCCGCGATCATGTCCCCCATCAGTGCCGTGCGGAGGGAACCGGCGCCGTCGACCACCAGGACGGAGCCGTTGCCGGGAGTGGCCAGCACGGTCTTGACCAGCGCGTTGTCCTCAAAGCAGCGAATGGTCCGGACCGGTCCGCTGAAGTGCGTGTGCCCGCCCAGGGACTGGAACTGCACCGACACGGATTCCAGCTCCCCGCCGCGCTCGTCGTAAAGGTCTGCAGTATTCAGGGCGGAAGCGTTCACAGTGACTCCTTGCGTGTTAACCGGATGGCGTGGCAGAGCGGGTTGGCAGCGTGTTTCATGACCGAGACTCGCACATTGCACCCAGATCTGCCGAGTCCCGGTAGTCTGGCTGCGCACTGATACATATGCCTGATCATCAGTTCCAGGGGGAGCCATGAGCATGTCCGATACCACCGCGCCGGCGCTCGCCGAACCCGAACGCCGCGTCCGGCCTGTCTGGACGGCAGGGGTGGTGCTGGTCAACGTCGGCATCAACGCGGCATTCTTCGGCCCGCTCCAGGTGCTCCTCGGCCAACAGGCGGCAGCCTTCAGCGAACCGGACAAGGAAGCCATCCTCGCCCTCGTGACGGGCGCGGGGGCGGCCGTGTCCCTGGTGGCCAACCCCCTCTTCGGCGCCTTCAGCGACCGGACCACCGCGCGCCGGGGGCGGCGGGTGCCGTGGGTGCTCTTCGGTGCCGTCCTGGGTGCCGCGGCCCTGATCGCGCTGGCCGGCGCTCCGGGCGTTGCCGCAATGACGCTGCTCTGGTGCCTGGTCCAGGCCGGCTGCAACGGCGCCTATGCGGCCATCACGGCGGCCATCCCGGACCGCGTGCCGGTACCCCAGCGCGGCATGGTCGGCGGCCTTGCCGCCATGGGCCAGACAGCGGGAATCCTGGCAGGGGCGGTGATCGCCGCCGCCGTCGCCGGAAACTTCGCCGCGGGGTATGTTGTCTGCGCGGTGGCGCTGCTCGCCGGCGTCGTGCTCTATTACTTCAAGAACGACGACGTCCCGCTGCCTGCGCAGGCCCGTCCGCCGTTCAGCCTGGGCGGCTTTGTGCGGGGTTTTTGGATTTCCCCGGCCCGCCATCCGGACTTTGCCTGGGCCTGGCTGACTCGGCTCCTGGTGAACATCGGCAACCATATGGTCACCCTCTACCTGCTGTTCTTCCTCAACGACGCCGTCCGCGTCCGCGAAACCCAGGGTATCGAGCCCGAGTTTGGCGTCCTGATCCTCACGGGCCTGTATGCGGTCATGGTGATCATCACCAGCGTGGTCGGCGGCCGGCTGAGCGACCGCCTGGGCCGCCGGAAGCCGCTGGTCATCATCTCTTCCGCCGTGATCGCCGCAGCCTCCCTCATTCTTGCCTTCGCCCCCACCTGGCCGGGTGCGCTGATCGGCGCGTCCGTGCTCGGCATCGGCTTCGGCTGCTATCTGGCGGTGGACTTTGCCCTCATTACCCAGGTGCTGCCCACGGCCCTGAACCGGGGCAGGGATCTTGGCGTCATCAACATTGCCAACTCGCTGCCGCAAGTGCTCGCCCCGCTGATCGCGTACCCCTTTGTTGCCTTCTGGGGCGGCTATGTGGCGCTGTACGTGGCGGCCGCCGTAATTGGGCTTCTGGGGGCCGTGTTCGTGGTGAAGATCAAGGGCGTGGACTGAGCCGCCCGCGTTCCGTACGGGGGGCTTCGGCGCCCCGGTCTACTCGCCGGGCCCCCGGATTCGTGGCGTATAGTGGACGGCAATTGCCGCGGCAGCGCGGTGGGCGGACCGCGCCCGGCTGCCGAGAAAAACGACCCCCGGAACGCTGCTGATGCCTGATTTTCACTCAGATCTTCCACCGATGGCCCCTCCACCCACTCTGCCCCGGCAGCGGCTCCGTTACGTGCGGATCCTCGATGTCGCCGCGGGGTTTGCCCGCAAGGGCCTGGACTCCGTGGTCCTGTCCGAGGTGGCAGCCAAGGCGGACGTGCCACTGGGGACGCTGTACCGCTACTTCCCGTCGGCCACCCAGCTGGTCCTGGCGCTGTACCGCAAGCAACTGGGCGAACTGCTCGCGGGGAGCTCGCCGGCGGCCGGCAAGGTCGCGGCCCAGGCCCTCGCGGGAGTGGTGATGGAGATCTTCCACATGCGCCTGATGCAGCCCGCCGTGGAGCAGTCCCTCAACCGGGCGGTCTACGTCAAGGACAACGACACAACGCGGCTGCTGCGCGAGATCGATGCGACGGCCGAGAAGGCAGTGACTGCGGCGTGCGGCGACCCGGCCGTGGCCCGGGTCCTGCTGCTGACGGTTACGGGCCTGGTCCAGGCCGTCCGCTGCCGCCGGCTGTCCCTCTTCGAAGCGGAGGAGGACCTGAAGAAGGCCTGTTCCCTCCTGCAGCGGGCCCCGCAGGCCGCGTAACTGGTCTAGACCAGCGGTCCGGAATGTGCCCTCACGCGTGTGATCCGGATCACATATTCTGGTGAAGAAACGTTTCACCAAGGGGCGGTAACGCTCCCGGCGGGCGTAACGGGTGCGATGTCCTGTTTACCATTGCTGGACCGGAGCCGGCTGACGCCGGCAATTCGGGGAAACACCGGCGACCGCCACCTCTGGTCGCCGCCGCCCCTGCCAGACCAACTTGAGCATCCTTGCTTGAGCTTCCATGAGCCGTGTGCCCACGGTGAGCCCCAGGAGACAACGACGTGTCCACTGAAACGATCATTCCCGCCGATTCCACCTCCCCGGCTGAGGCAGTAGCCGTGCTCAGCGACGAGGAAATCTTCGCATCCCACGAGGGCGGCAAGCTGTCGATTTCCAGCACCGTCCCGCTTGCCAGCAAGCGCGACCTCTCCATCGCCTACACCCCCGGTGTCGCCCAGGTCAGCCGCGCCATCCACGCCAACCCGGAGCTCGCCAAGACGCTCACGTGGGCACAGCGCCTCGTGGTGGTGGTCAGCGACGGCACGGCCGTGCTGGGGCTGGGCAACATCGGCGCCAGCGCCTCGCTGCCCGTGATGGAGGGCAAGTCCGCGCTGTTCAAGGCCTTTGGCGAACTCGACTCCATCCCGCTGGTCCTCAACACCACCGACGTCGACGAAATCATCGAGACTCTTGTCCGGCTGCGCCCCAGTTTCGGCGCGGTCAACCTTGAGGACATCGCCGCGCCGCGCTGCTTCGAACTCGAGGAGAAACTCATCGAGGCGTTGGACTGCCCGGTCATGCACGATGACCAGCACGGCACCGCCGTCGTGGTCCTCGCCGCCCTGACCAACGCCGCCAAGGTGACCGGCCGGACCCTCGACAGCCTGCGTGTGGTGGTCTCCGGCGCCGGGGCCGCCGGGATCGCGGTCGCCGAAATCCTGCTGACGGCCGGGATCGGCGACGTCGTCCTCCTGGACTCCCGCGGCACCATCAACAAGGACCGCGCGGACATCGCCGCCGATCCGGCCAGCAAGAAGGCCCAGCTCGCCGCCCGCAGCAACCCGCGTGGCGTGACAGGCGGCCCGGGGGAGGCGCTGCTCGGCGCCGACGTGTTCGTCGGGGTCTCCTCTTCGAAGCTGGACGAGGAGCACCTCAAGCTGATGAACCACAGCTCGATCGTGTTCGCCCTGTCGAACCCGGACCCGGAAGTCCTGCCGGAGGTCGCGACCAAGTACGCGGCCGTCGTCGCCACCGGACGCAGCGACTTCCCGAACCAGATCAACAATGTCCTGGCCTTCCCCGGCATCTTCCGCGGCGCCCTCGACGCCGGCGCCCGCCGGATCACGCCGGCCATGAAGCTCGCCGCGGCCCGGGCCATCGCGGAACTGGCCGAGGATGACCTTTCCACGGACTACATCGTGCCCAGCCCGCTGGATCCGCGCGTGGCCCCGGCTGTCTCCGCGGCAGTCGCCGCGGCGGTGGCCGCCGAGTAGCCGGACCGCGTCAGAAATCATCCGACACCGGACGACGACGGCGGCGCTTCCCTGAGGGGGAGCGTCGCCGCTGTCGTTCCTGGTAGCGTCCGGGCCCGGCCATAGACTGGTGCGATGAACCCCGAGATTGTCGTGACAGTGCTCTGCGGCCTCGCCATCGTGGTGGGCGTTGCCGGGACGATCATTCCCGTTCTGCCCGGCAGCATCCTGATCGGGGCGAGCCTGCTTGCCTGGGCCCTGTGGGGCGGCGCCGGGACCACCGGTTGGGTGGTCTTCGGGATCGGTATGCTTTTCGTTCTGGCCGGCATGGCCGCCAGCACCGTCCTGACCGGCCGGAAGCTCAAGGAGCACAGCATCCCGAGCCGTTCCGTGGTGGTGGGCCTCGTGCTGGGCGTGGCCGGCATGTTCGTGATCCCCGTGGTGGGGCTCTTTGTGGGCTTCGCCGCCGGGCTCCTGCTCAGCGAGCTGCAGCGGACCCGCGTGTTCGGCACAGCAGTGGCCTCGAGCTGGGCCGCGCTGAAGGCCACGGGCCTGGGCATGATCGTGGAATTCGGCCTCGCGTGCCTCGCCGCGAGCACCTGGGTGATCGGGCTCTGGGTGGCCTCGGCGGCCTAGCAGCGGCCTGCCGGAGCCTATTACCATGGGGGAATGAGCGCCGGACTTGGCGAATCCGCCCCCCACATTCCCGACGGCCGCATTCCCCCTGGCCAGCTTGCTGACGGCGAACGTCCCGACGGCCAGCGCAGGCCGTACACGGACACCCGCGACTTGACGCCGTTCCGCAAGGTAGTGGTCCGGACGCCCGTCCGCGGCCTGGCCGGCACAGTGGGCGGCGCGGTGGCCGGACTCATGGCGGGCCGGGCACCCGGGACGCTGGCCGCCGAAGGCGGGGTGCCGCGGCTGGGCAGGGTGGGGGGCCGGACCTCGGCCAAGAGGATGAAAGCCGTGCACTCCGCCGTCTTCGGCAGCACCGACCCTGACCGCCTGATAACCCTGGCCCGCTCCTACCCCGGCTGGGCGGGGGTGTGCTACCTCATGGCCGGGCTGCTGGCGTACGCCCATGGCGGGCACCTGCGCGCGTCCGAACTCCTGCAGCACGGCCTGAGATTGCGGAACGACGAGGACGCCAACCGCTACGCCGGCGAGTACCTGGCCGGCGTGGTCACCAGGGTGGAGGTGGCCGAGCGGATTGAGGTTCCGGTGCTCTTCTCCGAGGAGGCCGTGTTCCTGGCGCTGTCCCATTCCCTGCGCGAGACGGGCCAGACGGAGGCGGCTCTGGCGGCGCTGGCCGGCCTGCCGCCGTCGTTGCCGCTCGCCCTGGCGCGCTGTTCGCTGGAGGCCGAGCTGGGACGCGACGTCGACGTGGTGGCAGAGACCGAGGGCCTGCTGAACGCGGACGATCTGTCCGCGGCGCTGCTGCTGGTGCGTGCCCGGTCGCTGCGCAGGCTCGGCGCCTACACCGCTTCCCGTTCGGCCCTGCAGGAAGTCCTGCGGCGCCGGAAGACTGATTTCACCCTCCGCAGCGACGCGCTGACGGACACCGCCCTGCTCCTCCTCGAGGCGGGCCGCAAGACCCTCGGCGGCCGGGACTGGCAGCGCCACAAACCTGCACAGCTGGAGGCCGTGAAAGCCATTCGCAAAGACGCCGAAATGCACGAACTCTGGGACCGCGAATACGGGCGCGCTGACGACGACTGACGGGCTTCCACGCCCGATCGCGGCCAAATCCACGTATCTACTACTCTTGCGGCCCCCTGGGGTGCGGAGTACAAACGAGGCATGAGAGATGCGGTGGAGCGCTGGATGCAGCACTACATCACAGCGTGGACGACGAACGATCCGGAGGACATCCGGGCGCTGTTTACCGAGGACGCCATCTATGCGACCAACCCCCAGGAAGCCGAACCGTGGCGGGGCCGGGACGATATCGTGGAGCACTGGCTTGCCGGGCGTGATGAGCCGGATGACTGGATGTTTGAGTGGAAGCTGCTGGGGGTCGACGGCGGCCGGGCGTTTGTGCAGGGCCTGACGACGTACCGCGGCAACAGCCGGAGCTATGACAACCTGTGGGTCATCCAACTGACCGCGGACGGCCGCGCGTCGTCCTTCACCGAGTGGTACATGCAGCGCAAGTAGCCCCTAGGCGGATTCGCGCCCTCACCCGCGCGTCATGGCGCTGACAGCGGGCACGATCTGCTCGCCGAGCAGCAAGGCGCCCAGGGCCAGCATGATGATCCCGCTGGCCAGCGTCACTTGGCGCGCTGCGCCCGGCCTGGCCTGCAGCAGTTTCCGCGCCAGGAGTGCCACACAGCTGTAGATGACGCCCACGAGCAGGATGAAGGTCAGCCCGAGCAGACCCGACTGGACCGGAACCGGCCACGCGGCGTCAGGGCTGACGAACTGCGGCACCAGGGCCACGAAGAACAGCAGGCCCTTGGGATTGATCCCACTGATGCCCATGCCTTGAAGGAAAACCCGGAACTGGCTCGCGGGTGTGGCGGCTCCGGGAGCAGCGGTGCCGGTGCTGAAGCTGGCCCCGCGCCAGGACCGCAGGGTGCTGAAGCCCAGCCACAGCAGGTAGAGGGCGCCCGCCGCCGTCAGCCAGCCCAGCACGCCGGGCATCCCGGCCAGCAGTGCCGCCAGTCCCAGCACCAGCAGCGCCGTGTGGAGGGCGTAGCCACCGCAGAGCCCGGCGACGGCGGGCGCGAAGCTGCGCTGCCGGAGCCCGGCCGCGATCGAATAGGCCCAGTCGACGCCGGGGGTGCATGCCAGGGCGACGGCGACAACCAGGAAGGCGAGGAAAAGCTGGGGGTTCATGGCGGGCTCCAGGAGTGCGGCACCCCGTGGCGGGTACAAGAAAAACTCTAGGCAAATTCGGCCGCGAAGTGCTCGCTTATTTACTGGTGAATCACCGCTATTGGGTAACATAATTGCGTGATTGACGCCATTGACAGAAGTATTTTGCGTTACCTCAAATCGGACGGCCGGATGACTGCCACGGCCCTGGCGGCCAAGGTGGGGTTGACCGTGGCTCCGTGCCATCGCCGGCTGCGGGATCTGGAGGCCGCCGGGATCATCCGGGGCTACCGGGCGGATATTGATCCGGCCGCGGTGGGGCTCGGTTTCGAGGCGATCGTGTTCGTGACCCTGCGCCAGGTGGACCGTTCCACCATGGAGATCTTCGAGAGCCGGGTGGCCGGCAATCCCAACATCGTCGAGGCCCAGCGGCTCTTCGGGTCGCCGGACTACCTGCTCAAGGTCATTGCGGAGGACCTGCCCTCCTACCAGCGTTTCTACGACAGTGAACTGACCTCGTTGCCCGGCGTCGAGCGCCTGACGTCAACGCTGGTCATGAAGAACCTGAAGGCCAACGCCGGGCCGCCGGTCTAAAGCGGCCGCCTGCTCAGGCGCCGAGCAGTCCCGTGGTCCGGTAGGGAATGACCTCGCGCAGGAACATGCTCGTTGAGGTCCGGACGATTCCGGGACACAGCCGGATTTCCTCGGACACGCGGTAGAGATCGTCCGGGCTCTTGGCCACCACCCGGATCAGGAGATCGGTATCGCCGGCCGGGGCATGGCATTCGAGCACTTCCGGGATGTTGCGCAGGGCGGCGATTGCCTCGTTGAGGTGGCTCTGGTCCAGTTCCGCGCTGACCGCGGCCGCCACGCCGCGGCCCAAGGCGGACGGCAGCACCCGGCTGCTGTTCGGCCGGAGCGCGCCCGACGCCGACATCCGCTCCAGGCGGGACTGGACGGTGCCGCGGGCCAGGCCCAGCTTTTGCGCCAGCACCATGACCGGCACGCGGGGATCTTCGTCCAGCGCGGCGAGGATCCGCCGGTCCGTCGCATCGAGCTCCTGCAAAATGACCACTTCCTGTTCGCGGCCCGGGCTGTGGTTGATCAGATTGACCACTCTGGGGCCGGTCCGTTGCACCAACTGTAGGGCTTCTGCTCAAATGGTGACAACAAGGGGACGAGGCCACCGCCACGATCCCGAAGGCTACGGACATCCCGGCACACCACCCGGACCCCGGACGAGGCTCCCGCAAGGAACCAGCCGCTGATTGACTCTTGTTCACGCATCGTCTTTCCGCACAACGCACTCGCGGCAAGAGCCCCTGAGCCACCGACGTCGGATTTCCCGAAGTCATCGGTAGCTGAGGGGCTCTTGTGCTGCTCCACATAGGCTAGTCACATGACCTCAGCTGGCCGCTTCGCCCCCAGTCCCTCCGGCGAACTGCATGTGGGCAACCTCCGGACGGCCATCCTGGCGTGGCTGTTCGCCCGGTCCGGGGGGCGGCGGTTCCTGCTGCGGGTGGAGGACCTGGACCGTGCCCGGGCCGGCGCCGAGGCCGAGCAACTCCGCGACCTGGCGGCGATCGGCGTGAGCTGGGACGGCGGCGTCGTGCGCCAGACGGAGCGTGAGCACCTGTATGACGGGGCGATCGCGGAGCTGACGGCGGCCGGCCTGACGTATGAGTGCTTCTGTACCCGCCGCGAAATCCAGGAGGCCCCCTCGGCACCGCACGCTCCGCTGGGCGCCTACCCGGGAACGTGCCGGAACCTCAGCGGTGCCGAGCGCGAGGCCAAGCGGGCCACCCGGCCGCCGGCTGTCCGGCTCCGCTCCACCGTGGCTGAGGTGACGGTGTGGGACGTGCTCCACGGCAGTTACACCGGGGTGGTCGACGACTTCGTGCTCCGGCGCAACGACGGCGTGACCGCCTACAACCTGGCCGTGGTGGTGGACGACGCCGCGCAGGGCATCGACCAGGTGGTCCGCGGCGATGACCTGCTGCCGTCCACGCCGCGGCAGGCATATTTGGCGTCGCTTCTCAATATGCCTATTCCGGAATATGCGCATGTGCCGCTGGTACTGAACGCCAACGGTGCCAGGCTGGCCAAGCGCGACGGCGCCGTCACGCTCGCCGACCTGGCGTTGGCCGGGGTGGGCGCGGACCAGGTCCGGGACACTTTGCTGGACTCCCTTGGCCTCCCGCCGGGCCGCCTCGACGATGTCCTCACCGCCTTCGACCCGGCCACCCTGCCCCGCGAGCCCTGGGTGTGGCCCGGGGTGCCGGGAGCGCACAAGGGGGCGCATCCGGGAACCGGCCTCCGGGCAGGGACGGACAGCCGCGGCGCGTAGGCTGGATTCATGACCGAGTCCGCACACCCCCAGCCCCGCTTCACTGTCGAGACAGCCAAGGTCCTGGCCGAGGTGGCCCACAACCGCCAGAAGGACAAGCTCAAGCGGCCGTACCGGGAGCATGTGCTCGCCGTCGGGGACGCCCTGGCAGACTTCGACGACGACATCCGGATCGCCGGGTACCTCCACGACATCGCCGAGGACACCCCGATGACGCGGCAGGCGCTGTTGGACATGGGGGTCTCCGAGCGTGCCGCGGACATCATCGAACGGGTCACGAAGCGCCTGCATGAGAATCCGGACGACTACCAGGCCGGCATCCGGTACATCGCCGAGGACCACGACGCCACGCTCGTGAAGATTGCCGACAACGCGCACAATTCGCTGCCCGAACGGGTCAAGGCGCTGGCCGAAAAGTGGCCGGACAAGCCCCCGGTCACCCGCTACGACGATGCCCGCCCGGTGCTCTACGCCGCCGTTCCTGTCGAGGAAACCCGGAAAATCCTGGCCCGGATCAATCCCTGGCTGTTGAACGAACTCGACGACATGCTCGATGAGGCGGACGACACGGACTACGAGTTCCTCTCCTACGACGCCCCGACAGCAGACGCGGCAACGACCGTAGCAGCAGACGCGGAAGCTGCGCCGGGCGATGCTCCGGCCGGCGACACCGGGTCCGCACGGGACTGAGCATGCGGGCCTACGTCCTCACACGCTACGGCGGCCCGGACGCCATGGAACTCCGGGATGTTCCGGATCCCCAGCCAGGCCCGGGCGACGTCCGGATCAAGGTCGCCGCGGCCGGGCTGAACCCGGTGGACTTCAAGTTCCGCCGGGGCGCGCTGCGGCCCATCAGCCATGTCCGACTGCCGATCGTTGCCGGCTGTGAACTCGCCGGGACGGTCGACGCAATCGGACCCGGGCCCAACCGCTTTTCCATCGGCGACCGCGTCTACGCCCGGGTGGACAAGGCCAGGCTTGGAGCCTTCGCCGAGCTGGTGTGCGTGCAGCAGGAATTAGTGGCGGCCATGCCGGCGTCGCTCGGATTCGCCGAGGCCGCAGGACTGCCGCTGGCCGGGCTCACTGCGCTGCAGGCCCTCCGCGATGAACTTGCCGTGGGCCGCGGCACCCGGCTCTTCATCTCCGGCGGCGCCGGCGGGGTGGGAACACTCGCCATCCAGCTCGCCAAGTATCTCGGCGCCCAGGTCACCACCACGGCGTCGGCCCGCGGCGAGGCGCTGGTGCGCCGGCTGGGGGCGGACGCCGTCATCGACTACAACCGGGATGACTTCTCCGCGGTACTGCACGGGTTCGACGCGGTCCTGGACCTGGTCGGTGGCGTGACCCTCAGGGATTCCTTCCGCATTCTTCGGCCCGGCGGCAGGGTGGTATCCATCGCCGGCGTTCCCGAGCCGCTCACCGCGACGAAAGACCTGGGCTCGCCGCCGGTGATCACCGCCGCGTTCTGGCTGATGAGCACGGGCATGCGCCGCCGCGCCCGCAAGGCGAAAGCCAGCTACCGTTACCTGTTCATGCACCCCAGCGGGGATGATTTGCGCACCCTGGCGGCCCTCGTCGACGCCGGCCACGTGCAGCCGGTCATGGACCGCACCTACCCGTTCGCGGAAATTGGGGGAGCCTTTGCCGCGCTCGAACAGGGCCACGCCAAGGGCAAGATCGTCGTCACCCTCTAGCGGCTCCTGGCTGCCGGGCCCGCCACAGCAGGCCGATGTAGACCAGGTCAAAGACGCTGCAGAGCACCCCCACGCCCAGGATCAGGGGCGAGTTGCCGTACCAGCCCAGCGCGATCGTGGGCGCGAGGGTGCCGATCCATTTGGCCACGGCGATCAGCAGGGTCTGGCCGCGGGTGCCGGCCCGGGCGGCGAACATGGCGATGAACAACCCGGACATCAGCAGGTTCTGCAGGAACGCCGCGTAGCGGGCCGCGTCGTCCCAGCCGAACTGGACGACGAACAGCAGCTGGACCGCGAAGGACGTGACGCCCAGCAGGAGCGCCCAGCCGATGAACAGCCGCCGCGTCACCCAGGCCGGCAGCTCGGAGCGGCCGAAGTTCAGGAAGGTGTACACAATCACGACGTCGGCCAGTCCCCACGCGATATTGAAGACCCCCTGGGTGGTGATTCCGGTCGCGATGGAGCGCGTGGCGTAGATGGCCTCCCAGGCGAAATTCAGGGCCAGCGCGGCGGCCGGGATCGCGTAGCTCCGGTCCTTGAAGCCGATCCGGATGGCATCGACGTAGACCACGGTCCAGGCCAGGCCGCTCACGACCGTCAGAAACAGGATCACGGTCCCTCCTCGCATGCACAGGCGTCAATTTGTGCCGACACAGCGAGCATATCGATGGCTGGCAGAGGCCGCTCAGCGGAAGGTCAGGGAGCAGCAGACGGCCCCGTTGCAGCGTGGCCGCAACCTTTGAAGTTCTAGGCTTGCGGCCAGGACGAAGACGTCTGTTTCCCATGAGGAGTAACCATGACTGTTTATGTCCAGCCCGGCAAAGAAGGATCCAAGGTCCAGTTTAAGGACCGCTACGAGAACTGGATCGGCGGCGAATGGGTGGCTCCTGCTACCGGCCAGTACATCGAGAACGTCTCCCCGGTGAACGGCAAGCAATTCACTGAGGTGGCCCGAGGCGCAGCCGCCGACGTTGAGCTGGCGCTTGATGCCGCCCATAAAGCCGCACCCTCCTGGGGCAAGGCCTCGGCCACCGAGCGCGCCGCCGTCCTGAACAAGATCGCCGACCGCATCGATGCGAACCTGGAGATGCTCGCCGTCGCCGAATCCTGGGACAACGGCAAGCCGATCCGCGAAACCCTCAACGCGGACATCCCGCTCGCGGCGGACCACTTCCGCTACTTCGCCTCCGCCATCCGGGCCCAGGAGGGCAGGCTGTCCCAGCTCGACGAGGACACTACGGCCCACCACTTCCACGAGCCGCTCGGCGTCGTGGGCCAGATCATTCCCTGGAACTTCCCCATTCTCATGGCGGTCTGGAAAATGGCTCCGGCCCTGGCCGCCGGCAATGCCGTCGTCCTCAAGCCCGCGTCTAATACCCCGGCCTCCATCCTGGTGCTGGCCGAGCTCATCGCGGACCTGCTGCCCGCCGGCCTGCTGAACATCGTCAACGGCTTCGGCTCGGAGGTCGGCAAGCCGCTGGCCTCCAGCCCGCGTATCCGCAAGATCGCCTTCACCGGCGAAACCTCCACCGGACGGCTGATCAGCCAGTACGCCAGCGCCAACCTGATCCCGGTCACGCTGGAGCTCGGCGGCAAGAGCCCGAACATCTTCTTCAACGACGTCGCCGACACCAATGACGCGTTCTACGACAAGGCCCTCGAGGGCTTCACCCTGTATGCCTTCAACCAGGGCGAAGTCTGCAGCAGCCCGTCGCGCGCCCTGGTCCAGGAAGACATCTACGATTCCTTCATGGCCGACGCCGTGGCCCGCACGCAGCAGATCATCCAGGGCAACCCGCTGGACACCACCACCCAGATCGGTGCCCAGGCGTCTGTAGGCCAGATGGAGAAGATCCTGTCCTACATCGACATCGGGCTCCAGGAGGGCGCCAGGATCCTCGCCGGCGGGAACCAGGCACAGCTCGACGGAGACCTGGCCGGTGGCTTCTACGTCCAGCCGACCATCTTCGAGGGCAACAACAAGATGCGGATTTTCCAGGAGGAAATCTTCGGTCCTGTCGTGTCGGTGGCGCGGTTCAACGACTACAACGACGCCATCAGTATCGCCAACGACACCCTCTACGGCCTCGGCGCCGGCGTCTGGTCCCGCAACGGAAACGTCGCCTACCGCGCCGGCCATGAGATCCAGGCCGGCCGAGTGTGGGTCAACAACTACCACGCCTACCCCGCCGGTGCCGCGTTCGGCGGGTACAAGTCCTCCGGCATCGGCCGCGAGAACCACGCCATGATGCTGGACCACTACCAGCAGACCAAGAACCTGCTGGTCAGCCACTCAGAGAACAAGCTCGGCTTCTTCTAAAGCCGCTCAAGGGCCCGCCGCTACAGCGGCGGGCCCTTGACGCACCCCTTTCAACGACGGCACCACGAAGGACTCACAAATGACGAGAATGTTGATTATTGGCCCGCCCGGATCCGGCAAAGGCACCCAGGCGGAACGGATTTCCGAGCGCCTCGGCGTCGTTGCGATCTCTACCGGCGACATCTTCCGAGCCAACGTCAAAGGCGGAACGCCGCTGGGGCTGGAAGCAAAGCAGTACATCGACAACGGCGACTTCGTCCCGGACAGCGTGACCAACAAGATGGTGCGGGACAGGCTGCTGCAGGAAGACGCCACGTCAGGCTTCCTGCTGGACGGCTACCCGCGCACCACATGCCAGGTTGACGAGCTGGACGACATTCTGGCGGCCGGAGACCAGGTTCTTGACGTCGTCCTGCAGTTGACTGCCGACGACGAGGAACTGGTCTCCCGTCTCCTGCACCGTGCCAAGGAAACCGGCCGGAGCGACGACAACGAGGCCGTGATCCGCCACCGGCTGGACCTGTACCACGGGCAGACGGAAGCTGTGGTGGCGAAGTATGCCGAGCGCGGCATACTGGCCCAAGTTGACGGCTTGGGCGGGATCGACGACGTCACGAACAGGGTGATACGGAGCCTGGAACATCCCGTTCAGACCTCCGTCGTGAGCGGACGCTAGCACTGACGACGACGGCGGCGCGGCCCACCACGGTGGGCGGCGCCGCCGCCGGACAAACAGGCCAGTCAAACACTGCCGACGAACCCCTATCGGAACGAGCCGGCTATTTCTTCAGTGACTGGGCGATCTGGGCCATGACCGTGTTGTCTGCCAGGGTGGTCGCGTCGCCAACTTCGCGGCCTTCGGCGACGTCCTTGAGCAGGCGGCGCATGATTTTGCCGGACCGGGTTTTGGGCAGTTCCGGGACCACGAGG
>NZ_JBFUJK010000014.1:0-222980 GCF_056401395.1 Arthrobacter sp. P4_F11 | reverse complement strand
ACCAGGAGGTTCTTGGTCTGCTGGTAGTGGTCCAGCATCATCGAGTGGTTCTCGCGGCCGATGCCGGAGGACTTGTACCCGCCGAACGCGGCACCGGCCGGGTAGGCGTGGTAGTTGTTGACCCACACACGGCCGGCCTGGATCTCACGGCCGGCGCGGTAGGCGACGTTGCCGTTGCGGGACCAGACGCCGGCGCCGAGGCCGTAGAGGGTGTCGTTGGCGATGCCCATGGCATCGTTGTAGTCGCTGAAGCGGGTTACGGACACCACCGGGCCGAAGATTTCCTCCTGGAAGATCCGCATCTTGTTGTGGCCTTCGAAGATGGTCGGCTGGACGTAGTAGCCGCCGGCCAGATCTCCGGGCATTTCGGCCCGGCCGCCGCCTGTGAGCACCTTGGCGCCCTCCTGCTTTCCGATGTCGATGTAGGACAGGATCTTTTCCAGCTGGTCGTTGGAGGCCTGGGCGCCGAGCTGGGTTTCGGTGTCCAGCGGGTTGCCCTGGATGATTTTCTCCACCCGGGCCACGGCGTCGGCCATGAAGGAATCGTAGATGTCTTCCTGGACCAGGGCGCGGGACGGGCAGGTGCAGACTTCACCCTGGTTGAAGGCAAAGAGCGTGAAGCCCTCCTGGGCTTTGTCGTAGAACGCGTCATTGGTGTCCGCGACGTCGTTGAAGAAGATGTTCGGGCTCTTGCCGCCGAGCTCCAGCGTGACCGGGATCAGGTTCTGGCTGGCGTACTGGCTGATCAGCCGTCCGGTGGAGGTTTCCCCGGTGAAGGCGATCTTGCGGATACGGGGGCTGGAGGCCAGCGGCTTGCCGGCCTCGACGCCGAAGCCGTTGACCACATTGAGGACACCGGCCGGCAGCAGGTCGCCGATCAGTTCCATCAGCACCAGGATCGAGGACGGCGTCTGCTCGGCCGGCTTCAGGACGACGGCGTTGCCGGCTGCGAGGGCCGGGGCGAGCTTCCAGACGGCCATCAGGATCGGGAAGTTCCACGGGATGATCTGGCCGACGACGCCGAGCGGCTCATGGTAGTGGTAGGCCGTGGTGTCGTCGTCGAGCTGGGACAGTCGTCCCTCCTGCGCGCGCACGGCGGAGGCGAAGTAGCGGAAGTGGTCCGCAGCGAGCGGAATGTCGGCGTTGAGGGTTTCGCGGATCGGCTTGCCGTTGTCCCAGGATTCGGCGACGGCGAGCATCTCGGTGTTCTCATCGATCCGGTCGGCGATCTTGTTCAGGATCGCGGCACGCTCGGCCACGGAGGTCTTGCCCCAGGACGGTGCGATCTTGTGGGCCGCGTCCAGCGCCAGCTCGATGTCCTCGGCGGTGCCGCGGGCCACCTCGCAGAAGACCTTGCCGGTGACGGGGGTGATGTTCTCGAAGTACTGGCCCTTGACCGGGGCAACCCATTCGCCGCCGATCCAGTTCTCGTAGCGGTCCTTGAAGGTGACCTTCGAGCCCTCGGTACCGGGCTGGGCGTAGACAGTCATTGCTAGCTCCTTTGCTGTGCAAAATTTGTGGCGGCCAGTTTCTGGCGCTCACCGTTGCCTACAGCGTAGAAGCCGGAAGGTTGCAGTCAGGTTGCAAGCAAGTGATCCGGGTCACTTTCCCGGGAAAGGCCGGTCAGGCGCTCAGTTCCCGGTCCAGCCGTTCGAGATCTGCGACGACGGCGGCGCGCTTGGGCGAGCGGGGCGGCAGCAGCTTCAGTGCGGCGGACCGGACCTCGACGTCGTCCCTTGCCTCGGGCAGCTCGGCGTACTTCAGGAGCGATTCCGCGCTGCCGTCCGTCAGCACGGCCTCGCGCAGCAGGGAAGAGACCCGGCTCCGCAGCTCGGCGATGCCGGGCGCCTCGGAGCGGGGCAGCACGGCGCCGCGGTAAATTTCCAGCGCTATCCGGTGGGCACCGCGCTGCAGGCAGTTGAGGACCTGGGCGGAGTCCGGCAACAGGTCCATTGGTAGCCGGTAGGGCCGAGATTCCGGGACCGCGTCCGGGTTGAGCTGATGCAGGACCTTGCGCAGGCGCACCATCTCGGCCCGCAGCGTCATGGTGGAGGCATCCCCGGGGTAGAGCAGGGTGCAGAGCTCCTCCGCGTTCAGCCCTTCAGGGTGGGTGCTGAGCAGGGCCAGGATTTCGCTGTGCCGGGCGGACAGGGCCACGGTGCGGCCGTCGATGCTGAGCAGCGCCTGGTCCCGGCCGAGCAGCTGGAGGCTGTTGCGGTAGAGGCTGTTGGCGCCCGGGTCCCCGGACGTTTTCGGCGCCGGGCTCCGCCGCCGGGACGCCGGGGACTGCCCGGCTGCGGCCAGCTGCAGCCGTTCCACCCGCAGATGCGCCTGGGCGGCGGCCACTGTCGCTTCGACGAGGGACAACGTATGCGCGGCGACGGCCGATTCCGTGCCGGTGATGTCCACGACTCCCAGCAGGGCGCCGGAATCAGGATCGTGGAACGGCACGGCCGTGCAGCTCCACGGGTGGACGGAGCGCTTGTAGTGTTCGGCGCCGGAGATCTGGATGCCGCGGCCGAGGGCCAGCGCCGTACCCGGGGCGCTCGTGCCAACGGTTGCCTCGGACCAGTCGGCTCCCGGGACGAACATCATCCCTTCGGCCCGGCGCCGCATGGCGGCGTCGCCTTCGACCCAGAGCAGCCGGCCCACCTCGTCCCCCACGGCCACCAGCATGCCGCTGTCGTGGCTGGGCAGGACCAGCAGCTTGTGGATCACGGGCATGATGGCGGCCAGGGGGTGCTGCCGCCGGTATGCTTCGAGTTCTTCGCGGTCCATGGCGAGCGGGGCTTCGGGGTTGTCCGGGTTGGCGTGCAGCTGGACGGAACGCTGCCACGATTCCTGAATCAGGGTGCTGATACCGGGCAACTGTAGGCCCTCGGAGAACGCCAGTCCACGGGAGTCCAGCTGCTCGTGGCCCGCACTGGCATATTGCTGGCGCAGCTGTGCGGTGACCCCGCCTGTTGGCGGTAACAGTGCTGCCGGATGGACCAGGTTCTTCATTGAACTCCCACTGGACGGGCTCGATGGCGTGCCGGAGGCAGCCACGTCCGGCCCAGTCTAATGGGCCTGCAGGCCACCCGCCAGAGACGCCGGGAACCGCCCCTGCTACCCGCGGGAAATCTCGATCATGTCCTCGCGCGGCACCACCTTGATGCGCTCCCGTTCGATGCCGTTGGCGGACTCCGCCGCGGACCACTCAGCGCCGAGGGCGAGCTCGTGGGCATCGAGCTTGATCCACCCTTCCCACGTGGTGTACTCGATGCCGCGCTCCTTGAGCAGGTCGATGATGGCCTGCGGGTCCGGGTTCTTCGCCGGCGGCAGCGTCAGCCGGTCCTCCAGCAGGAAGCCGATGGTCTCCAGTGCGTCGCCCTTGGTGTGGCCGATCAGCCCGACGGGGCCGCGCTTGATCCAGCCCGTGGCGTAGATTCCGGGCACGGGGTTGCCCTCGGCGTCGAGCACGCGGCCGCCTTCGTTCGGGACGACGCCGCGGCGGGCATCGTATTCCAGCTCATCCAGCGGCGAACCATGGTAGCCGATCGCGCGGTAGACGGCCTGGACCGGGTAGTCGAGGAACTCACCGGTGCCCTTGACGTTCCCGGTGCCGTCCAGCTGCATGCGTTCGAACTTGATGCCGGCAACGTTGCCGGGGTTCGCGGCGTCGTCTGTTGTTCCATAGATTTCGACGGGGCTGTGCAGGAAGTGCAGGTGCAGCCGGCGCGAGGACGGTTCCTCGGCCTCGGCGTGCTCCTCGACGAGCCAGTTCGTGAGGGTGTTGACCATGGTCCGGATCTGGTTGTTGCTGCGAATGGCTTCGTCCGAGGCCTCGTCGAATTCGAAGTCCTCGGGATACAGGACGATGTCCACGTCCTTGGCGTGGCTGAGTTCGCGCAGCTCCAGCGGCGTGAACTTCACCTGGGCCGGGCCGCGGCGGCCAAACACGTGGACGTCGGTGACCGGCGAATCCTTGAGCGCCCGGTAGACGTTGTCCGGGATTTCGGTGACCAGGAGTTCATCGGCGTGCTTGACCAGCATGCGGGCCACGTCGAGGGCCACGTTGCCGTTGCCGATCACCGCAATCTCTTTGGCCTCCAGCGGCCAGTCCCGCGGCACGTCCGGGTGGCCGTCGTACCAGGAGACGAAGTCGGCCCCGCCGAAGGATCCCTCCAGGCCGATCCCGGGAATATCCAGGTCTGCGTCCTTGATGGCGCCGGTGGAGAAGATGACGGCGTCGTAGAACGCGCGGAAGTCATGCAGCGTCAGGTCCCGGCCATAGGTGACGTTGCCGAGGAACCGGATGTCGCCGCGGTCCAGGACCTTGTGGAGCGCGTTGACAATGCCCTTGATCCGCGGATGGTCGGGAGCCACCCCGTAGCGGATGAGGCCGTAGGGCGCCGGATAGGCCTCGAAGAGGTCGATGCTGACCTGGAAGTCGCCGTCCTTGACCTCATTGGATTTCGTCAGGATGTCCGCGGCGTAGACACCGGCCGGGCCCGCGCCAACAATCGCGACACGGAGGGGACGAGAGGATGTGGATTCGGCCGAGTTGGACACCGGGAGCCCTTCTGAGTCTTAGGGACAGCGCCAGTAGATACAGCGCACAGGCCCCTATTCTAAATGTGACCGGCCCGCTCGCGCTCCGATTGGCAGGAATAGGCGCCGCGCAGGTGGTGTTATTGGTTTTGTGCCTAAGCCCGAAGGATCTTTGTCCCCCGCCCCATTGACAGCGCCGGCCAGCCCGGCCGCTGGAGCAGGGCCGGTGCCGGCCCGGCCGGGCGGACCGGCACCGGTGGACAAGGACACGACGGCGGGAATCCTGTTCGGCATCGGCGCCTACGGGCTCTGGGGGCTGCTGCCCTTGTACTTCTACGTCCTGCATCCGGCCGGCGCGGTTGAAATCGTCGCCAACCGGGTGGTCTGGTCCCTCCTGTTCTGCGTCCTGCTCATCACCGTCACACGGTCCTGGCGGGTGCTGGCTGCTGCTTTCCGGGACCGCACTGTGGTTGGGCCGCTGTCCATCGCCGCTGCCCTGATCGCGGTGAACTGGTTGACGTACACCTACGGCGTGACCACCGGCCAGGCCGTCGAGGCCTCCCTGGGCTACTTCATCAACCCGCTGGTCTCCGTATTGCTGGGGGTCTTCGTCCTGAAGGAGAAGCTGCGGCCGCTGCAGTGGGCCGCGGTCGGCATCGGCTTCGTGGCCGTCGGCGTGCTGACGGTCTCCTACGGCAAGCTCCCCTGGATAGCACTGACACTCGCGCTGAGCTTTGGCCTGTACGGATTCGTCAAGAAGCGCGTGGGCCCGCGGGCGGAGGCGATCACAAGCCTCACCGTGGAGACGATCGTCCTGGCGCCCGTAGCTGCGGCCACCATGATCTTCCTCGCGGTCAGCGGGTCGGCAACTCTGGCCGCAAACGGTGCGGGACATTTCTGGCTGCTGGTGGCGTCAGGCGTCATCACCGCGGTGCCCCTGCTGTTCTTCGGCGCGTCCGCCCGCCGCTTGCCGATGACCACGATCGGCCTGCTGCAGTACTTCGCGCCCGTCCTGCAGTTCATCGTGGCGCTCGTCGTGTTCAAGGAAACCATGACACCGGACCGGTGGGCCGGCTTCGGCGTCGTCTGGCTGGCGCTGCTGGTACTGACCGTGGACATGCTGCACACGGCCCGGAAGAACTCCGTGACCCGGAAACGGGCCCGCGCCGCCACCTAGCTCTACCGCCCCGGCGGGTTGGCGGCCTGCGCACCCCTGCCACTGTGCGTTAGTGTCATCATGAAGGGGACATGTCGGGGCGAAATTGAGGACTGCTGGTGCCACACGAGGATCGTGAAACTCAGGGCGGGCGCGACATCTCGTCCCTGGACTTCGACAGCAACGGCATCTTGCGCCTTCAGTGGGCCCGCGGTGTGGTGATTGATGCCCCCAACGCCCAGCTGGCCATGGATCGTGTCAATGAGTTGTGCGGCGGCCGGCCCACGCCGCTGCTGATCGACATGGCCACCACGGACTCCGTCAGCCGGGCCGCCCGGGCCGTGTTCGCCAAGCACTGCGACGCCTCGGCAATCGCACTCCTCGGCTCCTCCGCCGTGGACCGGGTCCTCGCCAACTTCTTCCTCGGCGTCAATTCCGCGCCGGTTCCGACACGCTTTTTCACCAACGGTGAAGAGGCGGTCCGCTGGCTGACCTCGCAGGGCCATGACGGGGCGTGATGATGACCGCCGCCTCGAGGAACTCGTGGACGGCATCGTGGTTCTGTCCTCGGGCGATCTGTCGAACCGGCTGCCGGTCTCACCGGCCCGGGACGGGATAGACGCAGTCACCACCGGCATCAACCTGCTGGCCGAAGAGCTCCAGAGCATGTACGAGGACCTGGAAGTCCGGGTCGCCGAGCGGACCGCGCTCCTGGAGGCGGCCAAAGCCGAACTCCGGCGCGTCATCAACACCGATGAGCTGACCGGCCTGGCCAGCCGCTCGCTGCTGCAGGAAAAAGTGGCCGAAGCCGTTGCCGGGGCCGGCACGGGACGCCAGCCGGCCCTGATCCTGATGGACCTTGATTCCTTCCGGCTCATCAACGACAGCCTCGGCCACGCCGCCGGGGACGCCGTGCTGCGCGAGACGGCCCTGCGGCTTAGCGCCGCGGCCGGACCGGGCCACTTGATCGCACGCCTCAGCGGGGATGAATTCGCGGTGCTCGTCGCGGACCAGGACACGGAGTCCGTGCTGCGGACCGCGGCCCGGCTCGGCGAATCACTGAAGGACAGAATCGTTGCCGGCGGTGTGGCGGTCGCCCTCACGGCCGGCACCGGTGTCCGGCTCGGCGAACCGGGCCTGCGAAGCGAGGAACTCATCCGCGATGCCGACATCGCCATGCACGAGGCCAAGAAACGCGGCAGGGACACCCTCCTGGTGTTTTCCGCGGCCATGCACGAGGCCGCCAAGCAGCGGGTCCACCAGGTGGCGGAGCTGCGGACGGCACTGGCGACGGACCAGCTCGAGCTGGAGTACCAGCCCATCATGGACCTGCGCACCGGAGCGATCGCCGGCACCGAGGCCCTGATCCGCTGGCGCCATCCCGCCTTGGGCCTGCTGGGGCCGGATACCTTCCTCGACGCCGCCGACGAGGCCGGGCTCACCGTGGAAATCGGCCACTGGGTGCTCCGGAACGCCATCGCACAAACCGGCCGCTGGAAGTCCGATCCGGGGCTTCCCGCGGACTTCAGCACGCACATCAACCTCTCCCCCGCGGACCTGCACCACGTCGATCTGGCACCCTACGTCGAAGGTCTGCTGACCCAGAACGGCGTCGAGCCCCGCCATATCTCGATCGAAATCACCGAAACCGCGATCATGCGCGGCGGCCCCGAGGTGGCCGCCACCATGCAGTCGCTCAATGACCTCGGCGTCCGGATCGAGATCGACGACTTCGGCACCGGCTATTCCTCCATCAGCTACCTGCGCACGCTCCCCGCCGCGCAGGCGAAGATCGATAAGTCCCTGCTCGACGGGCTGACCACGGACCGGCAGCAGGAAGCCTTCGTCGCGGCCATCCTGCAGCTCATCCATTCGGCCGGGCTGGGCGCCGTCGCCGAAGGCATCGAGGACAGGGAGCAAGCCAACAGGCTGCGGCAGCTGAACTGCGAGTTCGGCCAGGGGTATTTCTTCAGCCGCCCGCTCCCGGTGGCGGACATGACGGACCTGCTCGCGCACAGAGACGGCGCGGTCGCGTGAGCGGAACCGTGCCGGCGGGCAGACGCAAAACAGGAAAACGCAAACCAGGAAAACGCGTGCACTGGGTGGCAGATAGTATCCGGCTCGCGGCCAGGGTTGCCGTGCTCTCCCTGCACCGTCCCAGCCGCCCGGACCGGCGCTGGGATGCCTTCTGGCGCGGCGTGTCCCAGGGATCGCTCCGGGAACCGATCATCTGGGACGCCGCCCCGGGCGCCGGGAACGAAGAGATCCGGCACCACCTGCAGGTGATGGCCGGCGCGATGGACACCAGCCTTCCGGTGATCGATCTCGGCTGCGGGAACGGCACCATCACACGGCGGCTCGCCGACATCTTCGCCTCGGTCCTCGGCGTCGACGTCTCACCCCAGGCCGTGGCAGCCGCGCATTCCGCACAGCCGCAGGTCGCGGGCCTCAGTTTCCGGAGCCTGGATGCCACGCAGCCGGCCGCGGCGGCTGCGCTGGCGGGCGAACTCGGCGACGCCAACGTCTTTGTCCGCGGAGTGCTCCATGTCCTCAGCCGGCGGCGGCAGGCACACCTCGCAGGCTCCATCGAAGCGCTCCTGGGCACCCGGGGCAGGATCTACCTCGTCGAAACGAACGTGCCGGGCGGCGCCCTGAGCTACCTGCGGGAACTCGGCGCCACCGGCAAGCGGATCCCGGGACCGCTCCGCCAGGCCATTGCCTCGTTGCCGAAACCGGGCCACTTCGGTGCCGGGCAGCGCTCGCGCGTGTTTCCCCCGGACCGCTGGACCCTCATCGCGGAGGGTCCCACCGTCCTGAAGACGGTGCCGATGGAGGCCGGTGGACCGCCCGGCAGCATTCCCGCGTACTGGGCGGTCCTGGCCCCGGGGACTCAGACCTCCGGGAAGGCATCCACCCGCTGGTAGTCGCGCGGGACCACCACCATCGGAACCGGAAGCGCCCGCAGCACCTTGAAAGCCGTGCTGCCAATGAACAGTTTGTGCTTCTCCGCCAGGCGGGAGGACCCGACGATCATGACCTCGCCGTCGTCCCATTCCAGGTCATCGATCGCTTCCTCGATCGTGCGGCCGTGGGCGACCTCCACGCTGACGTGGTGGCCCTCCGGCAGACGGTGCGCGGCGGCAGCGAGGACGGTGTTGGCGTGGATGTGGGCGGCGTTGACGTTCTCCCCGCCGTCCCCCTCGATGTCCAGTTCCACGAGGGAAACCAGCCGAAGCGGCACGCCACGGCGCTCGGCGGATTCGATCGCGACGTCGATCGCCGCCTCCGCTCCGACGCGCTGGCCCACCGCGAGGGTCAGACGCGTGATGGCTTCGGTCTGGCGGTAGCCGCGCGGCGCCAGTGCCACCGGAACCGGGGCAGCGTGCAGCAGGGCGTTGGCCACGTTGCCCACGGTATGGCGCTTGAACAGGCCGCTGCTGGCGGCACCCACCACGATCAAGCCGGCCCTGAACTCGAGTGCGGCCTCGATGAGGCCGGCCGCGAACGATTCTGCCTGGCGGACATGGAAGTGCGCCTCCAGCCCCTCGGGGACCAGTTCCATTCCCTGGCGTTCCGCTGAGCGGATCTGCTGCTCCGCGGCGCTGACCTGGTTTCCTTCCGGATTCATCGCCACATAGGGCGTGTGCCGATCCACCACATAGACCAGGTCGAGATGCGCTCCCTGCGCGCGGGCCATGGCTGAGGCCAAGGCAACGGCGTCCGCACCACGTTCGGTGGGTGTATAGCCGACTACGTATCGCATGTATGAACCCCTTTGGGTCTGGGGCAGATGCCAGCTGCGCCCCGGGGGTTCCGGGCGACGTCGGCCGGTCTGCGTTCCTGCAGTGGATAGGAACGACTCTAGTCCAGCGGAACCTCAAAAAGGTGGTGACTTATTACCCTGACCAGCACAATCTTCCGGACCTACGCTGGAATGGTCGAGGGGAGCGCACCATGGACGCCATTCGCAACGGACGGACCCCGACGCGGACCGCAGGACTGGGAACCCTGACGCTCCTGCTGGTCCTGACAGCCTGCACGCCGCCGGCCCCGCAGCCCTCCGCCGGCAGCCAGCCGCCGTCGCAGTCCCCGACCGCCCCCGCCGGCCCGACCGCCAGCCCGTCGCCGTCGGCAACCGGGGATGCCGACGAAACGGCGCCGCCGCAACCAGGCGACAAGGTGATCTCCTCCACGGTCACCCATGACTGGTCCGTGCCGGGGCCGACCACCCCGTTCCACACGGACCACAAGAACCCTGTGCCGATCGCGCCCCCGCCGGCGGCACCGCTGCCGACGCTGTCCGCCATCGGCGCCGGCCAGCACCCCTCCGACGCGCCGCCGTACGACCAGTTGAGCTTCCGCTTCACCGGTGGCTTCCCCAGCTACGACGTCGAAACGGTCCCCGAACTCGTCGACGACGGCAGCGGCCTGCCCATCCCGATGCCCGGCACGGGAACCCTCCTCGAGGTGACCTTCCGCGGGGCCCAGTCGCACACCGCGGACGGCACGGCCAGCACCGTGACCAGTGCGCCGCCGCCGGCAATCGGATACCAGGCGCTCACCAGCTACGCGCCGGCCGGGGACTTCGAGGGCGTGCTGAGCTACGGGATCGGCGTCGGCCGTCCGATGGGCACGATTCCGGAGACGAAGGTGCGGGTCACTGAGGTGGAGAAGATCGAGCAGGGCCAGCACCTGTACGTGGTGGCGATCCAGCTGGACGCGACGGCCTGGAAGTAGGACCGGACGCAGGGCCGGATGCAGGGCCGGAAAAACCAGGCCGGAAACAGCGGAGGAGCCACGGACAAGGTGTCCGCGGCTCCTCCGCTGTGTCGCCAGTTTTCGGGTAGCGCCGGCTCGCCGGGAAAGGATCGCCTTCCCGGCAGCTCATTGGGCCTTGGGCTAGGCGTTGGCCTTAATGGCCGCGGCCAGGACTCCGAGGCCGTCCAGCAGCAGCTCGTCGCTGATGACCAGCGGCGGCAGCAGCCGGATGACGTTGCCGTAGGTGCCGCAGGTGAGGATGATGACACCCTCCTTGAGGCAGGCTGCGGCGACGGCCTTGGTCAGCTCCGGGTTCGGCTCCTTGGAACCGGCCTGGACGAGTTCAATGGCCAGCATGGCGCCGCGCCCGCGGACGTCACCGATCACTGAACTGTCAGCAAGCTCGGCGGCGAGTTCGCGCAGCTTGCCGAGGGCGATCTCCTCGATGTGCTTGGCACGGCCGTTGAGGTCGTACTGCTCCATCGAGCCGATCGAGGCCAGCGCTGCTGCGCACGCCACCGGGTTGCCGCCGTAGGTGCCGCCGAGGCCGCCCGGGTGGACGGCGTCGAGGAGATCGGCGCGGCCCGTGATGGCGGAGAGCGGCATGCCGCCGGCGATGCCCTTGGCCATGGTGATGATGTCCGGGACAACACCTTCGTGGTTCACGGCGAACCATTCACCGGTGCGGCAGAAGCCGGACTGGACCTCATCGGCGATGAACACGATGCCCTTGGCCTTGGCCCAGTCCGCCAGCGCGGGCAGGAACCCGTCGGCGGGGACAATGAAGCCGCCTTCGCCCTGGATGGGTTCGATGATGATCGCGGCAACCTGCTCGCCGCCGATCTGCTTCTCGATCATGGTGATGGCGCGCTTGGCGGCCTCGGCACCGGTGATCTCCGGGTTTTCCTCGCGGAACGGGTAGCTCATCGGCATGCGGTAGACCTCGGGCGCGAACGGGCCGAAGTTGGTCTTGTACGGCATGGCCTTGGCGGTCAGCGCCATGGTCAGGTTGGTGCGGCCGTGGTAGGCGTGGTCGAATGCGACGACGGCGTCCCGGCCGGTGGCCAGGCGGGCCACCTTGACAGCGTTTTCGACCGCCTCGGCGCCGGAGTTGAACAGCACCGTGCGCTTTTCGTGGTCGCCCGGGGTGAGGCGGTTCAGCTGCTCGGCAACGGCGACATAGCCCTCGTACGGCGTGACCATGAAGCAGGTGTGGGTGAAGTGCTCCACGGCTTCCTTCACGGCGCCGACGACGGCGGGGTCCGAGGCGCCGACGCTCGTCACGGCGATGCCGGAGCCGAGGTCAATGAAGGAGTTGCCGTCGACGTCGTGGATGATGCCGCCGTCGGCGTCGGCCACGAAGACCGGGACGCTGGACGCGACGCCGGCCGCGACGACCGCCTTGCGGCGTTCGGTCAAGGCAACGGACTTGGGGCCCGGGAAGTCGGCCTGGACGCGGCGCTTCTGCTCGAGCCGGTAGGTGATGTCATGTGCGGTGGTGGTCATGGGAAGGCCTTCCTAAGCGTGCGGTTGAGGCGCGCGAGTTATGCGTCAGGTTGAGTTATGCGGATCCGCGTTTATGCGCCGGCGTTATGCGCCTGCGTTATGCGTCTGCGTTATGCGCCTGCGTTATGCGTCCAACGCAGACATGACGTGCTTGATGCGGGTGTAGTCCTCCACGCCGTACATGGACAGGTCCTTGCCGTAGCCGGACTGCTTGAAGCCACCGTGCGGCATTTCGGCGGTGAGGAGAATGTGGGTGTTGATCCAGACGGCGCCGAAGTCGAGGTCGCGGCTCAGGCGCATGGCGGTTCCGTGGTTCGTCGTCCAGACGCTCGAGGCCAGGGCGTACTCCACGTCGTTGGCCAGTTCCACGGCCTCGTCCTCGGTGCTGAACTTCTGCACCGTGATGACCGGGCCGAACGTTTCCTTCTGGACGATGTCATCGGTCTGCTTGGCGCCGGTGACGATGGTGGGCTCGAAGAAGAAGCCCTTCTCGCCCGCACGGTGGCCGCCGGTCTCGATCTTGCAGTTCGCCGGCAGGTGCTCGACGACGGAGGTGACCGCATTGAAGTGGTTGACGTTGTTCAGCGGGCCGAAGTAGTTGTCTTCGTCGTTCTGCGAGCCGGTGTGCAGGGTCTTGGTGTGCTCCACCATGGCGGCAACGACGTCGTCGTGCACCGAATCCTGGACGAGGACGCGCGTAATGGCCGTGCAGTCCTGGCCGGCGTTGAAGAAGGCGAACTCGGCGATCGCCGCGGCGCTCTTCTTGATGTCGGCGTCGGCGAACACAATGGCCGGGGCCTTCCCGCCGAGTTCCAGGTGTGCGCGCTTGAGTCCCTTGGCGGCACCCGAGGCGACAGCGATGCCGGCGCGGACGGACCCGGTGATGGAGACCAGGCCGGGGACCTTGTGCTCGACCATCATGGCGCCGGTTTCGCCGGTGCCCAGGACAACGTTCAGGACGCCGGCCGGGAAGATCTCACCGGCGAGCCGGGCCAGCACCAGGGTGGATTCGGGGGTGGTGTCCGAGGGCTTGAGGACCACGGTGTTGCCGGCGGCCAGGGCGGGCCCGATCTTCCAGATGGCCATGAGGAACGGGTAGTTCCAGGGGGCCACCTGCGCAACGACGCCGATCGGCTCGCGCCGCACGTAGGAGGTGTGGCCTTCGAAGTACTCGCCGGCGGACTTGCCTTCCATGATGCGGGCGGCGCCTGCGAAGAAGCGCAGCTGGTCGGCGCCAGCGGCCACTTCCTCGGAGGCGATCAGGGAGCGGACCTGGCCGGTGTTGCGGTGCTGGGCCTCCACGAGCTCGTCGCTGTTGGCCTCGACGGCATCCGCGAGCTTGAGCAGCATGAGCTGCCGCTGCCCGGGCGTGGTGTGCTTCCAGGTCTTGAACGCGTTCTTGGCTGCCGTCATGGCGGCGTCGACGTCGGCCTGCACCGAGATCGGCGCCTGCGCCACCACGTCGCCGTTGGCGGGGTTCACGATGGGCAGCAATCCTGTGCCGGCGGGGGTGACGAACTCGCCGTTGATGAAGTTCTGCAAGGTTTGAACCACGGTGTACAACCTCTTTCTACTGCCAATGACGGATGTGTGACTGGTCACGAGCCTATGCCAGCAGGCTAAGGCAGGGAATAGGCACCTGCACACCATCCCCGCAGAACTTTAGTGCGCTTGACCAGCATCCGGCTATCCTGAATCCATGGCCATTTCACTCGCAGCCCTACTGGGAGTTCCGTCCCTGCATCTCACCAAGGCCGGACTCGCCGAAACCACCTGGCACCAGGACATACTTTGGGTGGCCGTCACCGAACAGGAGGATCCGCAGCGGTTCCTCAATGGCGGCGAACTGATCCTGACGACCGGGATGCGGCTCAAGAGTGCCGCGGAGCAGCGCCGGTTCGTGCGTCAGGTCCAGCGGGCAGGCGCGGTGGGCATCGGGTTCGGGGTCGGCCTGACGCACGACGCCGTTCCGCCGGCCCTGATCGCCGAAGCAAACCGGTGGGGGCTGCCGGTGGTGGAAGTGCCCTACGAGACACCGTTCATCGCGATCGGAAAGCTCGTGGCCGACGCCCAGTCCGCGGACCACCTGGTCAAGCTTGAGCGGCTCATCGCCGGGCACCAGATCCTGGCCCGCGCCCTCCTGACGGGCGGCGGCCTGGCCGAGCTCCTGAAACACCTGGGGTCGATGCTGCGCACCGAGATCGTCCTGACCCAGTTCACCGCCCAGCTGTACAACAGCGTTGCGGGCCACCCGGCGCCCAAGGCCGAGGGCTGGGCGTCCTATCCCATCCCCACAGGACGCCGCGACGCCTGCACCCTGTGGGTGAAGCAGCCGTTCGAGGACACGGGCATCGTAGGCTACGCCCAAAACCTGATCAGCGTGGAGCTCAACAACATGGTCAAGCAACGGCAGGCGCAGCGGGCGCTGGCGGGCCAGGTCCTCGACGACGTTATCCACGGGACGCTGGAGGCGTCCGAAGCCACCCGGCGCCTGGCCGGCGTCGGCATTAACAGCACCCGCAAGAACGTGGTCCTGCTCGCCGAATCGGCCGCCCACCAGAAACAGCTGGGAAGCTCGTCGCTGCCCCAGCCGCTGGCTGCGGCGGTCGGCTCCGTCGTCGGGAAGGACCTCGTGGTGGTGGTGGCCGACGACGGCAGCGGCGCGAGCGCCCTTGCCCGCAGCCTCAGCGACCACCTCGCCGAGGCCGGGATCCATGCCACGATCGGCATAGGCGGGGCGTACACCAAGCCCAACGGCCTGCGCTGGAGCTATTTCGAGGCCCGCGACGCGGCCAGCCACGGGCTGCCGGTCAACGAGCCCGAGCGGCTGAGCCTGACCTCGCTGCTGCTGGCCAGCGAGGACGTTCCGCTGGCGGACATGGCCAGCGAATCACTGAACCCGCTGCGGGCCTTCGACGCGGCGCACGGCGCCGAACTCATGGCCACGCTGGAAAGCTACCTCGGCAACAACGGTTCGGTGGCGGCCGTCGCCGAGGAACTGACGCTGCACCGCAATACTGTCCGCTACCGGCTGGCGCAGATCACCGAACTCACCGGATACGACCCCGCGCAGACAGCGGACCGGGTGCAGCTCTGGCTCGCGCTGGCAGTGCAGCGGCTCAGCGCCCGGCACCCGCGCTGACCCGCAGCCGACCACCGCCGCACACCAGCCGCAACTCAAGCAACGCGGGGTCACTTGCAGAGATATTCGCCACTAAAGGCTGAGTCACAAACATCAAACGTCTAACCTTTAGCTATGGCTAGCAGCACGGCGGTTTCCGCACTTTCCCAGACAGCTCCACCCGGCGCGGTCCGCCCGCGGGGCGTGATCGTGGCCGGCGTCGTGGCGCTCGTGCTCATCGGGCTCAACCTGCGCGCCGGCATCACCGGCGCCGCCGCGCTTTTCCACGACCTGCAGGCTGTCCTGGGCTACGGCCCGCTGATCGCAGCGCTGCTCCCCTCGATCCCCACGCTGTGCTTCGCGGTGGCCGGCGCTGCCACGTCCTGGCTCACCCGGCAGCTGGGGCTGGAAAAAGCCATCCTGCTCTCCCTCGTGATGCTGGCCGCCGGGCTGCTGCTCCGCGGCGTCCCGTCCACCGGGATGCTGCTGGCCGGCACCGTGGCGGGGATGTCCGGGCTGGCCATCTGCAACGTGGCCATGCCCTCTTTCATCCGCGTGCACTTCGCGGACCGCACGTCCCTCATGACCGCCGTCTACACGCTGACCATGACCACAGGCGCCACCGCCACCGCCGTGCTGATCGTTCCGGTGGCCCAGGCCCTGGGCTCGCCGTCGGCGGGCGTCGGCGCGATCGGATTCCTGGCCTTGGGGGCGTGCCTCGGCTTCATCCCGATCGCGGTATACGCCCACCGCAACGCGCCCGCGACCAAGGCTGCCCGGGTCTCGCCATGGCCCCTGCTACGGACCCGCACGGGCGCCCTGATCACCCTCGGCTTCACGGTGCAGGCGCTCCTGGCCTATGCCGTGCTCAGCTGGTTCCCCTACATGCTGGCCACCATGGGCCTCACCGCCTCCGACAGCGGGCTCATGTTCGGACTCATGCAGCTCGTCTCCGTCCCCGCCGGCATGGTGCTGGTGGCCATCGGTTCACGCCCCCGGATGCTGCGGACGGCGTTCTACCTTGCCACCGTGACCATGGCCCTGGGCATCCTGGCCATGCTGGTCCTCCCCCCTGCCTGGTCTCCCCTGACCGCTGTGCTGGTGGGCTTCGGCCTCGGCATCTTCCCGCTGGTCATGGTGATGATCAGCCGCAGCGGCCGCAGCACGGCCGAGACCACCGCGCTGTCCACCGTGGCCCAGTCCGCCGGGTATCTGCTGGCGACGCTCGGCCCGTTCGGCATGGGCCTGTTGCACAGCGCCACCAATTCCTGGTCGCTGCCGTTGGCCCTGCTGCTGGCCGTGGCCCTCGGCCAGATCGCGGTTGGCCACCTGCTCTCGGCCGGACCGAAGGAACTGCGGGCCAAGGAACTGGCAGCCAAAAAGCTGCGGGCCACCGCCCCGCACTCCTCAGAAGGAACCCGGCGATGACACTCACTGCCTCGCACCGGCCACCGTTGGCGGAGGAAATCACTGCCAAGCTGCGGGCCCTGATCCACTCGGGCGAGTGGCCGCTGCAGCAGCGCATTCCGGCCGAACCTGAGCTGATGGCCGCCTTTGGGGTCTCCCGTGGCACCCTGCGCGAGGCCATCAAAGCGCTGGCCCACAGCGGAATGCTCGAGGTCCGCCGCGGGGACGGCACGTATGTCCGCGCCACGAGCGAGATCGCAGGCGCCACGCAGCGGATGTATGAGGACCACTCCCAGGAGCACATCCTCGAGGTCCGGGTCGGGCTGGACACCCAGGCGGCCCGGCTCGCTGCACGGCATGCGACGGCCGAGGACCTCACCGCCCTGCGCGGTTTGCTCACCGCCCGCCGTGCCGCCTGGCTCGCCGAGGACTACGCCGCGTGGGCCCGGGCAGACTGGGACTTCCATGCGCGCGTGGCGGAGGCGTCCGCCAACCCGCTGCTGCATGAGCTGTATGTCAGTTTCGGCAGCGTATTCCACAACGACCTGCTCCGCCAGCAGCGTCGGGGAGGCTTCAACGGCCTGCCGCACGAGGGCCACGACGAACTCGTGGCCGCGATTGCCGCCCGCGACGAGGCGGCCGCCGTCGAAAGCGTCACCCGGAACCTGAATTCCTGCGCGGAATGGCTCCAGGAGTAACCCAAGGCTTTCCCAAGGTGCGCGGAAGATGCTCTGTCTCAGTGGCGGCCGCCACCCGCGCACCGGCCTCGCGGCCAGGCGGGTTTCCGTCATCATCGGCGTCAGCGCCGAGTCCGGACGGCCGGCCCCTGCGCCCAGCAGCAGGGGCCGGCTCGGCCGAGAGACACCCGGTTCCGCCGGCGCCCATTAGGGTCTTAGTGCCGTAGACCGGACTCCAGCCGCGGTCAACACTAAGAATGGCAGGACGCCGCACGAGGGTGCCCGCGACAAGTGCAGCTGCGCCCCAGTCCCGGGCCGAGGTGCCGGTCTCGTTGGATGACAGTCTCGCCGGTGTCGCAGTGTTGTGGTTTACCTCAGCAAGTACGTCGCGAGGAGGTCGATGGTGGGCAAGAAGAAGAAAAAGTCCAAGGGCTCCGACGCAGAGGACGAGCGCGCCGGGAAGAAGATGCCGCGCAAGAAGTACGAAGCGGAGATGGAGGTCCTGCAGGGTGAACTGGTCGCCATGCAGGAGTGGGTGAAGTCCACCGGAGCCAAAATCTGCATCGTCTTCGAAGGCCGCGACACGGCCGGCAAGGGCGGCACGATCAAGCGCATCGTCGAGCGGGTGAGCCCCCGGGTGTTCCGCGTGGTCGCGCTCCCCACACCGACCGAGCGGGAGAAGTCGCAGATGTACCTCCAGCGCTACATGTCGCACTTCCCGGCGGCGGGCGAGGTGGTCATCTTCGATCGCAGCTGGTACAACCGTGCGGGCGTCGAACGGGTGATGAATTTCTGCACCCCGGAACAGACCCAGAGGTTCCTCGACATGACTCCGATGGTGGAGAAGGCGATGGTCGACTCCGGGATCATCCTGCTCAAGTACTGGCTCGAGGTCAGCGCGGACGAGCAGACCAGGCGGCTCGAGAGCCGCATGGATGATCCCCGCAAGACCTGGAAACTCTCTCCGATGGACCTGAAGTCCTACAAACGGTGGTACGACTACTCCCGGGCCCGGGACGCCATGTTCGAGGCGACCGACACCGCCTGGGCACCGTGGTACATCGCGCACAATGACATCAAGAAGCGCGGCCGGCTCAACGTCATCAGCCATATTCTCAGCCAGGTGCCCTACGAGCCGTACCCGGGGCTCGACGTCGAGCTCCCCAAGCGCCAGAAGGCCGGCGATTACACCGAGCCGGCACTGTCCGTGCGGCACATCCCCACCCCGTTCTAAGCAGCGCCCCGGCGATGAGGAGGAAGTCATGAGCGACGATCCCGGAGCAGTAGCTGGGGTGGCCTCGGCGGAGGCAGACGCGAGCTGGTATGCGCTGGCACCGGCTGAAGTGGCGGCCGAGCTGAAGGTGGATCCGGCTGGCGGGTTGAGCACGGGAGAGGCGCAGCAGCGGCTGCAGGAGTACGGCCCGAACGCCCTGGCCGCCGCAAAGCAGGAGCCGGTATGGAAACGGTTCTTCAAGCACTATCAGGACTACATGCAGATCGTCCTTGTGGTCGCCGCCCTGGTCAGCTTGCTGATCGCGGAATACGGAACCGCTATTGGGCTTGCCCTGCTGACGCTGTTCAACGCGTGGCTGGGGTACCACCAGGAGGGCAAGGCCGAAGAAGCCGCTGCCTCCCTGGGGGAGATGATGAAGGCTATGGCCAAGGTGCGCCGCGACGGTGACGTTGTGGAGCTCCCCGCCGAACAGATCGTCCCCGGCGACATCGTGGTGGTCGATGCCGGTGACCGCGTCCCCGCCGACGGCCGGATCATCCTGGCGGCAACCCTCCAGATCGAGGAGGGCGCCCTGACCGGGGAGAGCGTCGCCGTCGAGAAGGACACCGAGACCATCGGCCGGCACGACGTCGGCATCGGCGACCG
This sequence comes from Arthrobacter sp. P4_F11, assembly GCF_056401395.1. Taxonomy (NCBI): domain Bacteria; kingdom Bacillati; phylum Actinomycetota; class Actinomycetes; order Micrococcales; family Micrococcaceae; genus Arthrobacter; species Arthrobacter sp. P4_F11. The sequence goes on along the minus strand of NZ_JBFUJK010000014.1, from coordinate 203,943 downwards.
CCTGAACATGGCGTTCATGAACACGAACGTGACGCGGGGCCACGGCGAAATCCTCGTCACCACCACCGGCATGGGCTCGGAAGTCGGCCACATCGCCCACATGCTGTCCGGGCAGAAAGTGGAGAAGACCCCGCTCACCAAGCAGGTGGACCGGCTCACCATCTTCATCATTGTCGCGGCCCTCTTCGCGTTTATCGCTATCGTCGTGATGGGACTGGCCTCCGGCGAGTCCTTCGCGGTGCTCTTCGGAATCGGTGTGGCCCTGGCAGTCGGCTCCATCCCGGACGCGCTGCCCGCCGTCGTCACCACCATCCTGTCCGTCGGGTCGGTCAATATGGCCAAGAAGAACGCCATCATGAAGGTCCTCCCTGCGGTCGAGACCCTGGGCTCCACCTCGGCCATCAACTCGGACAAGACCGGCACCCTGACCCTGAACCAGATGACGGTCCGCGAGATCACCACCGTGCAGCACCACTACACCGTCAGCGGTGAGGGCTACAGTTTCGACGGCCAGATCCAACGGACTACGGGGGACGCCGAACGGGACCTGGACTACGTGATGTTCTCCTGCGCCTTGTGCAACGACTCCGATATCAACGACGGCGAGGTGGTCGGGGACCCCACCGAGGCGGCGCTCTACGTGCTCGCGCAGAAAGGCGGCGTGGACGTCAGGGAATTCCGCCGGAACAACCCGCGCGTGGCGTCGGTACCGTTCGATTCCGACTACAAGTTCATGGCCACGTTCCACCGGATGCCGGGGGACGATGGCAGGCCCGTGATCCGGGCCTACGTGAAGGGGGCACCCGACGTCCTCCTGAGCAGGTCCTCGTTCGGCCGGATGCCGGGCGGCCACGCCGAGCGCCTCACCGACGAAATGCGGGGCAAGGTGCTTGCCGAGAACGATCGCATCGCCAGCCAGGGCAGGCGGGTGCTCGCCCTGGCGCAGCGCGAGTTCGACCCGGCGACGTTCCAGCCTTCGGGCGACCTGATGGCGCTGATGCAGGATCTGGAGATTTCGGCGCTGATCGGCGAGGTTGACCCGCCGCGCGCCGAGGCGGTGGCCGCCATCGCCAAGGCAAAGCACGCCGGCATCCGGGTCCGGATGATCACCGGCGACCACGCCGTCACCGCTGCGGCGATCGCCGATGAACTGGGCATCAGGGGCCGCGCGGTGACCGGGGCCGAGTTCGCGGCGATGAGCGACGCGGAGGCCGACAGCCAGGTGGACGGGATCGGCGTGATCGCCCGTGTCGCCCCCGAACACAAGGTACGGCTGGTCGAGGTGCTCAAGCGCAAGGGCAACATCGTGGCCATGACCGGCGACGGCGTGAACGACGCGCCGGCCATCGCGGCCGCCGACATCGGGATCGCGATGGGCATCACCGGCACCGACGTCGCCAAGGGTGCGGCCAAGATGATCCTGGCCGACGACAACTTTGCCACCATCGTGGCGGCGGTCGAAGAGGGCCGGCTCGTGTACGACAACCTGCAGAAGTTCATCCGGATCCAGGTTGCCAACCTGTTCATGTTCATTCTGGCGTTCATCGGATCCTCGGCCTTCGCCATAGCCGGCACGGCCCTGCTCAGCCCGGCCCAGGTGCTGTGGATCCACATGGCGATCGTCGCCCCGATTGGGGCGGTGATGGGCCTGGATCTCGCGACGCCGGGCATCATGGACCGCAAACCACGGCCCTTCAACCAGCCGATTCTCGTACGGTCGATGATGGTGCGCCTGTTCGTCGTCGGGCTTTTCATGGCGGCCGCGACGCTGATCCTCGTGCAGATCGGCAAAACCACCTACGGTTCGCTGGAGGTCGGCCAGAGCATGGCCGTGGTGGGGCTGGGGCTGATGAACATCTTCGTGGCGCTCAATCTGCGTTACCCGACCGAGAGCGCCTTCGGGCCCGCCACGGTGTCCAACCCGAAGCTGCTCTGGGCGTTCGCGTGGGCCGTCCTCGGCTCGATGCTGATCACCCAGATGAGGGTGATGCAGGACCTGTTCGGCACGCTGCCGCTTACCGGCCAGCAGTGGCTGCTCTGCCTGGTGCCGGGCGTGGTGCTGCTGTTCCTCGGTGAAATCTTCAAGATCATCCTGCGAGCCCGGCAATCGAAGGGCCGGGCCGCAGTCCCGGCTCCCCCCGTTCCGGCGTGAGAGTGCTGTTCCGGCGAGAGTGCGACTGCCACTGTTGAGGGCCGGAACGCGATGTTCCGGCCCTCAACAGTGGCGCATACCGGCTGTGCCGGGGCTAGCGGACGAGGCCCTTCAGGACGTTCTTGGGCCGCTGCATCTCGCCGTGCTTGGCGCCGAGCACGATCACCCAGCCGGCGAACACGGGGATGGTCCACTGCAGGATCTTCAGCTGCTGCTGCGCGGAACGGAGTTCCTCGGAGGCACCCGGCTTCGGCTCGGTGGCACCCTTGGCGCCCTCGGCGGCCAGCTTGTCCACCTTGGCTCCCTGCAGGCCCGCGTACAGGGTCACGGCGGCTCCGGCGAGCGTGACGACGGACTTGTAGACGCTCAGGCGCGTGACGCCGTCCTGCTTGGCCATCCGGCCCTTGTTCTCCCACATGACGGCGAGGCCCGAGAGAAAATGCGCCCCAAACGCCGCCGTCTGGTACGGCGCCCACTTCTTCCAGCCCAGGCTTGAGAGGCGGGCACGTTCCGCCGGGTCCTTGGCTTCGGCAGTAGCACCGTTGAGCCCAATGGCGCCCATCAGGGAGCCGCCGAACCAGGCGGCTGCCGTCAGGTCGTGAATGGATCGGGCAACAAGATTTCCTGCCATGTTGAGCTTCCTATCATCTGTCTTCGAATCCGAATCGCAGGGGCAGCAAGGCTGCCGGTCCGCGGCATGTCCACGAGGGGGGGCCATGACTCGGCTATGGTAAGCACACTTACCAAAAACGCGGTAGTCCAAGCGGCTGCCACTTCGCCGGGCGTAGAATCGGCGCCATAGGCACACCGCCCGAGGCACAACACCGGCCCACCGCCGTAGGCACGACACCGTCCACCGGACCAGATGAGGAATAGCCGCATCACCATGGCAGAAGAAGAGTCCGGGATCGAAGCCGCCATCGGCGACGCCGTCGACACCGCGGAGGCGGCGTCGAACAGCACCGCACTCGACGTCGTCGCCCGTTCCGGATTCGCCGTGATGGCACTGCTTCATATCGTGATCGGGGCCATCGCCGTCGCCCTGGTCCTGGGCGCGCCGGGCCAGGCCGAACCCACCGGCGCCATCGAACAACTCGCTGCCAACCCCTGGGGTCCGGCGGTGATGTGGGCGGCCTGCATCGCCTGCGCGGGCCTCGCGCTCTGGCAGCTGAGCGAGGCGACACTCCGGGGCCGCCACCTGCCGCGCCGGGAGCAGCTGGGCAAACTCATTTCCTCCGGCTTCCTTGCCATCGCGTACGGGAGCGTCGGGCTGAGCTTCGCGGGCTTCGGCCTCGGCCAGCGCGGCGACTCGGGCGACTCGACCCGCGATTTCAGCACGGCCCTGATCCAGTCACCGTTCGGGGTTCCGGCCCTGGCCGGCCTCGGGCTCACCATCATGGGAATCGGCGTGTATTTCATCGTCAAGGGCTTCGGGAAGAAGTTCAAGGAGGAACTGCAACACTTCGAGGGGACCCGCCGCGGCAGGCTGATCAGCGCGCTTGGCGTCACCGGCCACGTCTCGAAAGGGCTGGCGCTGATCCTGACCGGGCTGCTCTTCGTCGTGGCCGCGGCGACCAACAACCCCGGTTCCTCCACCGGCCTGGACGGCAGCCTCAAGGCGCTCCGGGACCACCCCTTCGGCCCGTACCTGCTCCTGGCGATCGGGGCAGGGTTCATTGCCTACGGCATGTTCGCGCTGGTCCGGGCGCGCTTCGGCCGGATGTAGCCGCCGCCCCGGATGGGGATTTCCTTGTTTGGCATCCACCCGCGGGACTATCGTGGACCTACCCCGGGCCGGGCTGGGACGGCCACCGGCGGCAGGTCTCGCAGAGGTATGGCATGAGCTACGTTCCGGTGAGCAGACGCACCCTCCGACGGCACCGTGAATCTGAGCGGTCCACGCGGCGCCTCGTGGCCGCCCTGTCCGCCGCGGCCGCCGCTGCCTGGCTGCTCTCGGTCACGTTGTCCACCGCGGTCCACGTCGACACCTATGTCCACCATGTCGCCGTCGTGTTGCACGTGCTGTCGATGGTGGTGGCCTTTGGCGCCGTCGTCCTGATGGACTGGCACGGCTTCCTGTGGCTGATCGGCAGACGCGACCTGGCCGAAACCATCAGGCTCGACGGTGCAGCGACACCGCTGATCTGGGGCGGCCTGGCCGGCATGCTGGCCACGGGCGTGTTCCTGAACCCGCACCTGAGCAACCCGATGACGGACCTCAAGCTCGCCGCCGTCCTTGTGCTCAGCCTGAACGGGATCATGCTCATTCCGCTCATGCGGCGGCTGGCCAGGCTGACGCCCGATGCCTCGTTCAAGGACCTGGCCGTCGGGCAACGGGTCCATCTGCTGCTGTGCCTGGTGATCTCGCAGTTGTGCTGGTGGACGGCGATTGTCATCGGGTTCATCAACGCCGAGTTCTGAGGTGCCGCCGGGCCGCGCCCGGGAACTAGCCGGCGGCCTTCCGCAGCGGCACCACGTCGCCTTCCTGGTACAGCAGGGCGCGGAGCTCGGACTCGGCGGAATCCAGCCGCCTCGGGTCAATCGTTTCCCCGGCCGCGAAGTGGTCCAACAGCCGGGGATCCACGTAGCTTTTCCGGGCGATCGACGGTGTGTTGCCCAGGACCGCGGCCGCATCCTGCATGGCCTGGCTCACCGCGCTCTTCCGGGCAGAGACCTTCGCCTGGGGGCCGCTCTGCGCCAGGCTGACCGCTGCCGCCGCCGTCCCCCGCAGGGTGCGGAAATCCTTTGCGGTGAAGTCCTCCCCCGTGCGCTCCTTGACGTACTCGTTGATGTCCGCGCTCGACACCGGATGCCAGCTGCGGCCGTCCTTGTAGGCCAGCAGGCGGGCGTTGCCGCCGCGGCGCTTGAGCTGGCGCACGACGGCGGCGAGGTCGGCGTCGTCAATCCGCGACTCCCAGGTCTTGCCGCTCTTGGCCGGGAAGCTGAGCCGGAGTTCATCCTTGCGCACCGTGACGTGGGCGCAGAGCAGGGTGGCGAGGCCATGGCTGCCGTTTTCGTTGGTGTAGCGCTCCGAGCCGACGCGCAATGATCCGCTGTCGAGCATCCGAAAGGCGGCCGCCAGCACGCGTTCCCGCGTCAGCCCTTCGGAGCGCAGGTCCATGGTCACCAGGCGGCGTGCGGTCGGCAGGGTCTCAGCCAGCTGGAGCGAACGGTCGAACTTCAGCCGGTCCTTCCGTTCCCGCCAGCTCGGATGGTAGATGTACTGCCGCCGTCCCACCGCGTCGACGCCCGTGGCCTGGATGTGCCCGTTGTCGTACGGGGCGATCCAGACGTCGGTCCAGGCCGGCGGGATCCCGATGCCCTCGAGCCGTTCCCGCACGGGGCCCGGCGGCAGGGTGGAGCCGTCCAGGTCCTTGTAACTGAACCCGGTCCCGGCGGGGACCCTGCGGTATCCGCGGCCGGACGCGTTGCTGTGGCGGAGCCTCATTGGCCGGCCCTGGGCGAGTGTTCATCCATGACGGTAAGCCTACTGACTACCGCCCAGGTTTCCACGCCCTTTCACGCCCTGAAAAACGACGCGGGGCCACTTCGCGCCCCTCTTCCTGTCTGGAATGGGCGCGAAGTCACCCCGCGTTGCTCCGTGTTGCTCTGCGTCGAGGCTAGACCTCGACGGCGGCGCCACGGGAGATCTCCACCATGTCCTCGCGGGGCACCACCTTGATGCGCTCGCGCTGGACGGCGACGCCGTGCGACCCGCCGGCAGCGGTGGCCTTTTCACCGAGGGCGCGCTCGTGCTCGTCCAGGGCCAGCCAGCCTTCCCAGCTCGTGTACTCGACGCCGCGGCCCGCCAGGAGCTCGACGATCGCCTCGGGGGCGGGCGCCGCGGCCAGCGGCAGGTTTTCGCGGTCCTCAAGCAGGTAGGTCACGGTTTCGAGGGCGTCACCCTTGGTGTGGCCGATCAGTCCCACCGGGCCGCGCTTGATCCAGCCTGTCGCGTACATCCCCGGCACGTGGGTGCCGGCGGCGTCCAGGACCCGGCCGCCGTCGTTCGGGACGACTCCCTTGCTGTGGTCGAACTCGACCTCGGGGAGGGCGGAACCGAAGTAGCCGATGGCGCGGTACACGGCCTGGACCGGGTACTCGACAAACTCGCCCGTGCCGCGGGCGTTGCCGGTGCCGTCCAGCTCGGTGCGCTCGAACTTGATCCCGGCGACGCGGCCGGGCGCGTCGGCGCCGTCTGTGGTTTCTGCGTAGATCTCGACGGGGCTGTGCAGGAAGTGCAGGTGCAGCCGGCGGGACGCGGTGAGCTCGGAGAGGTCCTCGGGCTGTTCGGCGATCCAGTTGGTGAGCGTGCCCACCATGGTCTTGGTCTGGTTGTTGCTCTGGATCTGCCGGTCCGATTCGGCGTCGAACTCGAAGTCCTCGGCGTAGAGGATGATGTCCACGTCCTTGGAGTGGGAGAGTTCGCGCAGTTCCAGGGGCGTGAACTTGACCTGGGCGGGTCCTCGCCGGCCGAACACGTGCACGTCCGTGACGGGCGAGGACTTCAGCCCGGCGTAGACGTTGTCCGGGATTTCGGAGACCAGGAGGTCGTCGGCGTGCTTGGAGAGCATGCGGGCCACGTCGAGGGCCACGTTGCCGTTGCCGATCACGGCGATTTCCTTGGCCTCCAGCGGCCATTCGCGGGACACGTCGGGGTGCCCGTCGTACCAGGACACGAAGTCGGCGCCGCCGTAGGAGCCCTCGAGCTCGATGCCGGGGATGTTGAGGTCCGCATCCTTGATGGCGCCGGTGGCGAAGATGACGGCATCGTAGTGGGTGCGGAGGTCATCGATGGACAAGTCCGTGCCGTAGTCCACGTTGCCGAAGAACCGGATGTCGCCGCGGTCCAGGACCTTGTGCAGGGCGTTGACGATGCCCTTGATGCGGGGGTGGTCGGGGGCCACGCCGTAGCGGATCAGACCGTAGGGTGCCGGGTAGCGGTCGAAGAGGTCAATGCTGACGGTGAGCTCGCCGCTCTTGACGGCCTCGCTCTTGGTCAGGATGTCCGCGGCGTAGACGCCGGCGGGACCGGAGCCGACGACGGCGACGCGCAGCGGGCGGGCGGCGGTTCCTACGGGGGTGCTAGTTGACACGGCTGTGTTCCTTTTTTCTTCTGCATCCGTTGCTCCACAAACGCCCTTTTGGGGCTTGATAACGGCAGTTATGGAGCAATCGACGGGTGTTAGGGGGTCAGTACGCGGGTCTTGGTGGTGCGGGGAGCGTTCGGGGAGGTGGTGCTGTAGTCCGCGGTCTTGAAGTGCGACGGCGCGAACGGGCTGACGCGGACCACGTCGCCGATCACGATCACGGCGGGATTCGCTACGCCTGCGGCCTCCGCCTGGTCCGCGATGGTCCCGAGGGTTCCGATGGTCACCCGCTGGTTTGGCAGGTATCCATTCTCTACGATGCCAACAGGCGTCTGAAGAGGCAAACCGGCGCGGGCCAGGGAGGCTGCGGAATCGCGCAGCTGGCCCACACCCATGAGCAGGATCACAGTGTGGTCGGCACGGGCCGGGACTTCCGAGAGTTCCTCATGGCCGGTGACCACACTGAAGCCTTTGGCCAGCCCGCGGTGCGTAACGGGGATGCCGGCGGCGGCGGGGACGGAAATGGCCGACGTGACGCCGGAAACCACTTCGACCTCGACGCCGTGCTGCCGGCAGAATTCGGCTTCCTCGCCGCCGCGGCCCAGCACGTAGGGGTCGCCGCCCTTGAGCCGGACCACGCGGTGGCCCTGCAGGGCTTCCTCGACCAGGATCCGGTTGATTTCGGACTGCGGCACCGGGTGGTGGCCGGGGGTCTTGCCGACCTCCACCACGCGGACGTCGGGGGCCAGTTCGGCCAGGAGTTCACGCGGACCGAGCCGGTCCGCCACCACGACGTCGGCCTGGCCAAGGAGCCTGCGGCCGCGGACGGTGATGAGTCCGGTGTCGCCGGGACCGCCGCCGACGAGGGCCACGGATCCGGGAGTTGCCCCCGTGCCGGGAACCCGGTGCCGGCGCAGCGGCAGGTCTCCAGTGGCCAGGGCGGTGGCGACGGCGTCGCGCAGGGCCATGGCGCGGCGCGGGTCTCCGCCGGCGTTGACGGCGATCTTGACGTCATCCACCACGGCGACGGCGGGCGTCCAGGCGGCGGAGGCTTCGTGGTCGGAGGCGTTGACGCACCAGATGCGCTGCGCCTCGGCGTCGGCGGAGACCTGAGCGTCCACGGCGGCGTCGCCGGTGGCGGTCTGGACGAACCAGACGCCGTCGACGTCGGACGCACGGTACGGGCGGGGCTCCCAGTTCAGGAGGCCGGCGCCGGCAAGTTCGGCGAGCGCCGGGCAGGCGGCCGGGGCCACGACGGTGACGCGGGCTCCGGCGTCGAGCAGCCCTTTGGTGCGCCGGGCGGCCACCGGGCCGGCGCCGACCACCAGCACGGGACGGCCGAGGAGGCGCAGCGCCGTGGGGTAAATGTCCTGAATTGCCATGCATCGACGATAGGGCGGCGTCACATAGCGGAACAACGGTGCGGCAACACCAGTTCACGCAAGGTAACGCCGCGTCACATAATGGCAATCGCCGCTCCTGATCTGCGGCGGCCGGGGGCACCCCTATTTCACGGCGATGAGTTCGATCAGCTTGATGTCGGGATCCTTGGCGAGCAGGGCCGGACCGTGTTCGCCGAGGGCGGCGGGGATGGCGCCGCTGAGGTGGGCCTGACGGTCCTCCTCGGTATCGAAGGTGTCGAAGATGCCGAAGGTGTTCTCGTTGACCCGGAAGGCATACCAGGTGCGCGTTCCGGGCTCGTTGAGCACGATTTCGCGCCCTCCGTTCAGGAAGTCCCAGACGTCCTGTTCCTTCCCCGCTTTGGCTTCGACCAGGGCCAGCACGCCAAATTTTGCTGCCACAGCGACCTCCTAGGAATCGGGCTTTGCATCAGCCGTGGAAGGGGCCGCAACCCGGCCTCTAGGCGTGAGTGTAGGCCCGTGCCTGTACCCGGGCAAGGAGCCATCGAAAAAGCAACGCGGAGTCACTTACGGCCCATAAACCAATGGAAATATGGGCCGTAACTGACTCCGCGTTGCTTTGGAGGGGCTTGGGGGCTGGCCTAGCGGGTGCTGCCGGCGAGGAGGCCGCGGCGGCGGAGCAGCCGCTTTTCAATCGGCGCGAACACGAGCAGCTCGATCAGGATTCCGACGGCGAGGATCAGCAGGATGGCGGACATGACGATGGTCATGTCGGACAGGACGCGGCCCTGGTCCAGCATGGAGCCCAGACCGAAGCCGATGGTGCCGCCGACGGCGATGATTTCCGCCGCCATGAGCGAGCGCCAGGAGAACGCCCAGCCCTGCTTGAGGCCGCCGAGGTACCCGGGCAGGGCCGCCGGCAGGATGATCTGCAGGGCCAGTTGGAGACGGGACGCACCCAGGACCTTCCCGACGCTGCGGTACTGCGGCGGAATCTGGTCCACACCGGAGATCAGGCCGTTGACGATCGAGGGAATCGCACCCATGAACACCACGAAGTACACGGTGGCATCCGTGATCCCAAACCAGAGAATAGCGGCCGGCACCCAGGCCACCGACGGCAGGACCTGCAGCCCGGAGATCAGCGGCCCGAACGCGCGCCGCAAAGGTGCCACCTGGGCCAGCACCAGACCCACCGGCGTCGCGATCACCACGCTGATCAGGAAGCCCACGACGCCGCGCTGCAGCGAGGTCCAGACGGCCTCTTGAAGCTTGCCCTCCCCCCACAGGGTTCCGACCTGGCCGATGACATCCAGGGGGCCGGGCACGACGTCGCGCCGCTTGAAGCCGAGGGAGACGTACAACTGCCAGAGGATGATCAGCACCGCGAGCGCGGCCACCGGCAGCAGGATCCGGCTCCAGTCGATGCGGACCTTGCGGATGGAGTCTGACTGCAGGGAGTCGAGGCCCGCTTCGAGCTCGCGGAGGTCTTCCTTGCCGGTGGAGGAACGGGTCAGGGCGGCGTGGACCTTGCGGGTCTCGGCCGGCGCTTCCGCCACGGGAAGCTGGTTACTTGGCATGGCGGCGGATCTCCTCGCGTAGCCGGGCGGTGATTTCGCCGGTGAGCTGGCCGGCCAGTCCGGCGTCGGTGCGGTGCTCTTCGCTGACGTGCCATTCCCGCACCACGCGGCCGGGCCGGGAGGAGAGCAGCAGGACGCGCTGGCCAAGCCGGACGGCCTCGCGGACGTTGTGGGTGACAAAGACGATGGTCCGGCCGGTTTCCTTCCAGATCCGTTCCAGCTCGTCATGGAGCAGGTCCCGCGTAATCGCGTCCAGGGCCGCGAACGGCTCGTCCATGAGCAGCAGCTGGCGGTCCTGGGCCAGCGACCGGGCCAGGGAGACGCGCTGGCGCATCCCGCCGGAGAGTTCGTGGGGCCGTTTGTCCCCCGCACCGCCCAGGTGCACCAGGTCCAGCAGTTCCCCGGCCCGGACCCGGCGGTCGGCTTTCCCGACGCCGCGCAGCTTCAGGGCCAGCTCGATGTTCTCCCGCGCGGTCAGCCAGGGAAACAGTGCCGCGTCCTGGAACATGAAGGCGGCGCCGTCGCTGGGCACTTCCAGGGCGCCCGACGTCGGGGCCTCCAGTCCCGCCATGATGTTGAGCAGGGTGGACTTGCCGCAGCCAGAGGCACCGAGCAGGGCGACGAACTCGCCCTGCCCGATGGTGGCGTTGACGTCGTCCAGCACCGGGGCGCCGGCGCCGAAGCGCTTGCCCAGGTGTTCCAGTACGACTGGCATGGTCTGGTCCTTACTGTTGTGGCGGATGGTTGGGGGCCCGGGCGCTAGTCCTTGCCGAGCCCCTCGGCGGAGATCTTCTTGCCGGCCGCACTCTCGCTCAGGACGCTGTTGAGCGCTGTGAGGTCGAAGATGCCGTTGATGTCGGCCTGCTTGGTGGTGCCGGCGTCGACGCCGTCCTGGAGCAGTTTCCTGTACGTCCCTGCGAGCGGGTCGGTGGTGAAGACGATGTTCTTCAGGGACCGGTCGATGACGTCGGCCGGCAAGGCCTTGCCTGCGGCAGCCTTGAGTCCGTCGTTGAGGACGGTGGCTTTCTCGGCGGCGGGCGCCGCGTTGAGCCAGTCCACGGATTCGACGTGGCCCTTCAGCAGCGCCTGCACCGTGGCAGGGTGCTCGGCCGCGAACGTCTTGTTGACGATCAGGACGGTGGTGACGAACTCGCCCTTCTCCCACAGGTCCTTCTCGTCGACCAGGACCTTAGCGCCGGCCTGGAGCACCAGGCGGGAGGCCCAGGGCTCGGGCAGCCACGCGCCGTCGAGCTTGCCGTCCTGGAACAGCTTGAGGGTCTGGGCGTTCTCGGTCGGGTTGATCGAGACGTCGCCGCTGCCGTCCGTGGAGGTCTTGAAGCCCTGCTTGCCGAGCCAGGCCCGGAGGGCCACGTCCTGGGTGCCGCCGAGCTGCGGCGACGCGAGCGTCTTGCCCTTCAAGTCGGCCGCCGAGTTGATGCCGGGCTTGACCACCAGCTGCGCTCCGCCAGCCGTGGCGCCGGCGATGATGCTGATCGACTCGCCGTGGCTCTTGACATAGGAGTTGATGGCCGGGTTGGGGCCGATGTAGGTGGCGTCGATGGCGCCGGCGTTCAGGGCCTCGATCGCGGCCGGGCCGGCGTTGAACACCTGCGTGCTGAGCTTGGTCGCCCCGAGGTCCTTGGCGATGAACCCCTTGTTGACACCCACCAGGGCCGGGGCGTGGGTGATGTTGCCAAAGTAGCCGAGCCTGAGTTCCGTGGCCGGGCCGGCGTCCGCCGCTGCCGCTGCGGGGGCGGTTTCGGGGCTGCGGGACAGCGAGGATGCAACGGCTGCGCCGGCGCCGATCAGGAGCACGAGGCCCGCGACCAGGGCGATCTCCAGGGTGCGCTTGCGTTTGGGTTTGCCGGTCTCGCCGGCGACGATCCGGGTGGTGCCGGGCTGTGTGCCGGGCCCGGGGTTTTCGGGGGTGTGTGACATGGGTGAAGTCCTGTTCTGGGGTGTGTGCGGAAGGGCCGGGCGGATGGTCAGCGCCGGCGACATCGCCCCTGGAAGTCCCTGCGGGGGAGGCCGGGGAACCGTTCCTGTGTCTTCATTCATTCACCATAGGGAGTGTCATATTCGGGGTTCAACGGCCCGGAAACCGGGGGTCACGCGGGTTCACGCAGCGTCACATTCGGCCCCAAAAGACGGCAGCTTGTTTCCCGGACCGCCGCCATGGCGACCGGCCGGGAAACAAGCTGCGCCCGTGTGACACGTGGCCTAGATCGAGTAGCGCTCGTCCTCGTGGTCGCCGGGGTGGTCGTTGACCAGGCCTGCGGCGAGGGTGTTGCCGTCGAGCGGGTCGATCACGAGGAACGCCCCGGTGCGGCGGTGGTGCAGGTAGTTCTCCAGCGGCAGCGGAGCGGCGAGCCGGAGCTGCGCGTGCCCGATGTCGTTGAGCTCCAGGGTGGTGGTCGGCTCCAGGCCGAAGCTGGCGAGGTCGAGCCTGCCTGTCACGTTCCGGACCAGGGCTTGGACCGTGCGGGTGCCGTGCTTGACCAGGACCTTGGAGCCCTCCCGGAGCGGCTTGGGCGAGAGCCAGCACAGGGCGGCGTAGAGGTCTGCCGATGCCTCCGGTATTTTGCCACCGGCGGTCCCGGCCGCCGCGATCGTGTCACCGCGGGCGACGTCGAACTCATCGGCCAGGCGCAGGGACACGGACTGCGGGGCGGCCGCCTCGGCGAGCTCGCGGCCCGCGAAGTCGATCCCGGTGATGGTGGTGGTGCGCGGGGCCTGGCCCGGGGTCAGGATGCTGACCTGGTCCCCCAGTTTCACGGAGCCTTCGGTGATCTGGCCGGCGTAGGCACGGTAGTCGCGGTAGGCCTCAGGATCGAGGCCGCCGGCGATGGCGTCCGGAGCCAGCGCGCCCTGCGGCCGGATCACCAGCTGGACCGGGAAACGGAAGCTTTCGAGGTGGCTTTCGAGTTCGTCGGCGGCCGGCAGCGTCTCCAGGACCTCCAGGAGCGCCGGGCCGTCGTACCACGGGGTCCGCTCCGAGCGGTCCACCACGTTGTCGCCGTCGAGGGCCGAGACGGGGATGACGCGGAGATCGGCGACGCCGTCGGAACCGAGCCCGAGCTCGCGCCCGACCTGCTGGACGTCCGCCTCGATCCCGCGGAACACGTCCTCGCTGAAATCCACGAGGTCGATCTTGTTCACGGCGACGATCACGTGTGCCACGCGCAGCAGCTGCAGCACGGACAGGTGCCGGCGGGTCTGCTCCAGGACACCCTTGCGGGCGTCGATGAGCACGACGACGGCGTCCGCGGTGGACGCGCCGGTCACCGTGTTCTTGGTGTACTGCACGTGCCCGGGGCAGTCCGCGAGGATGAAGCTGCGCCGGTCCGTGGCGAAGTAGCGGTAGGCGACATCGATTGTGATGCCCTGCTCGCGCTCCGCGCGCAGGCCGTCGGTCAGCAGGGCGAGATCGATCGCTTGTGTGCCGGTGGCCCCTTCACCGCCGAACCCGCGGTCCGCCGAGGTGCGGGCGACGGCGTCGAGCTGGTCGGCGAGGATCGCCTTCGAGTCGTGCAGGAGCCGGCCCACCAGGGTGGACTTGCCGTCGTCGACGGAGCCTGCGGTGGCGAAGCGGAACAGCGTGGTGGGCAGCGCCGCGGCAACGAGGTCCGGGCCCGGGAGAAACGTTTCCGTGCTCATTAGAAATAGCCGTCCTTCTTGCGGTCTTCCATGGCGGCCTCGGAGATGCGGTCGTCGGCCCGGGTGGCGCCACGTTCGGTGATGGTCGAGGCGGCAACCTCAATGACGACGTCGCGCACCGTGGCGGCGGCCGATTCCACGGCGCCGGTGCAGGACATGTCGCCGACAGTCCGGTAGCGGACGGTCTTGGTGATGACTTCCTCGTGCTCGCGCGGCTGGGAGACCTCGCCGACGGCGCGCCACATGCCGTCGCGGGCGAAGACCTCGCGGTCGTGGGCGTAGTACAGGCCCGGCAGCTCGATGTTCTCGCGCTCGATGTAGCGCCACACGTCCAGTTCGGTCCAGTTGCTGATGGGGAACGCGCGGACGTGCTGGCCTACCGTGTGCCGGCCGTTGTAGAGGTTCCACAGCTCGGGCCGCTGGTTGCGGGGGTCCCACTGGCCGAACTCGTCGCGCAGGCTCAGGATCCGTTCCTTGGCCCGGGCCTTGTCCTCGTCGCGGCGTCCGCCGCCAAAGACGGCGTCGAACTTGTTGCGCTGGATCGCATCCAGCAGCGGCACGGTCTGCAGCGGGTTCCGGGTCCCGTCGGCACGCTCGGCCAGCTCACCGGAGTCGATGAACTCCTGGACGGAGCCGACGACGAGCTTCAGGCCCAGCCGTTCCACAGTGCGGTCGCGGAAGTCGATGACCTCGGGAAAGTTGTGGCCGGTGTCCACGTGCAGCACCGGGAAGGGCACCTTGCCGGGCCAGAAGGCCTTCGTGGCCAGGTGCAGCATCACCACGGAATCCTTGCCGCCGGAGAACAGCAGCGCAGGCTTCTCAAACTCGGCGACGACCTCGCGGATGATGTGAATGGCCTCGGACTCAAGGGTGTCGAGGCTCGAGAGGCGTGAACCTGCGACGCCGATTGCCGCCCCCGCCCCTGCGCCGCGCGGCTGATCTTCGATCAGCCCAGCGCGCGGCTCCGACAGCGGCAGTGGCCTTCCCAACGCTCGCAAGCTCGCATCGGGTCCCTCGGCCAGTGCCTTCGATGCCACTCCCTGGGCGGCAATCGGCGTCTCAGCTGCATCGTTGTCCAGCACCGACAGCTCCAGGTCCTCGTTGGTGATTTGAGTTCTCATACGTGTAGTCCGCATTCTGTCTTGTCGGTTCCTGCCCAGCGTCCGGCGCGGGGGTCGTCGCCGGGCGCTACCTTGCGGGTGCAGGGCTGGCAGCCAATGGACGGGTAGCCCTGTGAAAGCAGCGGGTTGACGGGCAGGAGGTTGTCGTCGGAGTACTGCACCAGCTGGTCGAAAGTCCAGGCCGCCACCGGGTTGACCTTGACCAGGCCGTTGGCCTCGTCCCAGGTGATCAGCGGCGTGTTGGTGCGGGTGGGCGCCTCGTCGCGGCGGACTCCGGTGAACCAGAGCTCGTAGCCGGCCAGGGTGCGGCGCAGCGGAGCCACTTTGCGCAGGGCGCAGCACTGCGCGGGGTCGCGGGCGAAGAGGTCCTTGCCCAGGAGCCGGTCCTGCTGCTCCACGGTGTTCTCCGGCAGCACGTCCACGACGTTGACGCGCAGGTTGGCCGCGACCTCGTCGCGCGTCGCATGCGTCTCCGGGAAGTGGTAGCCGGTCTCAAGGAACAGGACGTCGACGCCGGGGAGCTCGTCCGCGACCAGCGCCGGCAGGACCGCATCCGCCATGGAGCAGGCGACGGCGACAGTCGGCAGCTCGAAATTGCGGGCCACCCAGGCAATGACGTCGCGGGCCGGGGCGTCCCAGCCGAGCTCGGCGGCGCCGGCCTCGGCGAGGGCCTTGAGCTCGTCGTGGGAGCGGAGCGCTGCGGTCACTGCAGATCACCCTCTTCCGCGGCGAAGGCCCACTCGGCGAAGCTTTGGCCCTCGGAGCGGTCGGCGACGAACTTGCGGACCACGCGTTCGACGTAGTCGGGCAGCTCCCCGGCCGTGACCTTCAGGCCGCGGACGGTGCGGCCCAGGCCTGCCTCCTCGCGGCTGTCGGACGCCAGCCCGCCGCCAAGGTGGACTTGGAATCCCGGGGTGGGGTCGCCGTCGGGCGTTGGCAGCATCATGCCCTTGAGGCCGATGTCCGCCGTCTGGATCCGGGCGCAGGAGTTGGGGCAGCCGTTGATGTGCAGGGACAGCGCCTGGGGCAGCTGCTTGCTCTCGGCGAGGTCGGCCAGCCGGCGCTCCAGCTCGGCAACCGCCGTCGCCGCGGTCACCTTCGTTTCCACGATGGCGAGCTTGCAGAACTCGATGCCGGTGCAGGCGATGGTGCCGCGCCGGAACACGGACGGGCGGGCGGACAGGCCCAGCGCGTCGAGCTCGGCCACGAGCGGGTCCACCTCATCCTTGGGCACGTCGAGGACCACGAGCTTCTGGTGCGGCGTGGTGCGCAGGCGCTGCGAGCCGCGGGCCTCCAGGGTGTCCGCGAGCTTGACCAGCTGGCTGCCGGAGAGGCGGCCGGCCAGCGGGGTGGCGCCGATGAAGAACTTGCCGTCCTTTTGTTCGTGCACGCCGATGTGGTCACCGGGCGTGGAGGGCTTCGGGGCGGCCGGGCCGTCGGCGAGTTTGTAGCCGAGGTATTCGTCTTCGAGGACCTGGCGGAACTTCACCGGCCCCCAGTCGGCCAGCAGGAACTTCAGCCGGGCCTTGGTGCGCATGCGCCGGTAGCCGTAGTCGCGGAAGATGCTGGTGACGCCGAGCCACACGTCGGCGGCCTGGTCCGGCCGGACGAAAGCGCCGAGGCGCTTGCCCAGCATGGGGTTGGTGGAGAGCGCGCCGCCCACCCAGAGGTCGTAGCCGATGCCGAGTTCGGGGTGGACCAGGCCCACCAGGGCGACGTCGTTGATCTCGTGCACCACGTCCTGGCTGGGGTGGCCGGTGATGGCGGTCTTGAATTTGCGCGGCAGGTTGGCCAGTTCCGGGTCGCCGATGAACCGCTCGGCGAGTTCCTGGATCAGCGGCGTGGGATCGATGATCTCGTCCTTGGCGATGCCCGCCACCGGGGAGCCGAGGATGACGCGGGGAACGTCGCCGCAGGCTTCCGTGGTGGACAGCCCCACGCCTTCGAGCCGGCGCCAGATTTCGGGCATGTCTTCGACCCGGATCCAGTGCAGCTGGATGTTCTGGCGGTCCGTGAGGTCGGCCGAGTCGCGGGCGAAGTCCACGGAGATCTGGCCGATGACGCGCAACTGCCCGGTGGTGAGCGCACCGCCGTCGATCCTGACGCGGAGCATGAAGTATTTGTCTTCGAGCTCGTGCGGCTCAAGCGTGGCGGTCTTGCCGCCGTCGATCCCGGGTTTGCGCTGGGTGTAAAGCCCCCACCAGCGGAAGCGGCCGTGCAGGTCAGTGCCGTCGATCGAGTCGAAGCCGTGCTTGGAGTAGACGGACTCAATACGCTCGCGGACGTTGAGGCCGTTGTCTTCCTGTTTCCAGGTCTCGTTGGCGTTCAGCGGCGTGGTGCCGTCCACTTTCCACTGGCCGTGCGGCTTTGCGGCCGGGCGGGGAGGGCGCTTGGTGCGGCCGGCGGCAGCCTCGTCCGTGGACGCTCCGGCTAGAGCTGTATCAGTCATGCATCGACTGTAGGGGCGGCCGTAATCCCGTCACAAAGGGTCAGAAACGGGGAGTCACCTAGGGCAACATTTCGTCACGAACCGCCGAAAACCCTTGAAGTCGCCCTGCGGCTGTGCATCTGCGCGGACCCTCAGGGTCGGGGCTGGGGGGCCCCGGCCAGCGCCGCGTCGTAACGTTCCAGAGCAATTTCGGCGAGGACCGGGGAGGGCAGCAGCGGCGCCGTCACCAGGTCCGCGCCGGCCTTGGCCAGCTGGTCATGGAAGAAGCCGGGCGCCAGGAGATACGAGGCGATGACGACGCGTCCGCCAAGGTCCACCGCTCCGGCCGACTCCCCCGCGCCGGCACCGCCGGCGGCCTCCTCGCGGAGCATGGCGACGGCGTCGGGAACCGAGGGTTTGGCGGAGGCGCCGTAGGCGGCCACGATCCGGTTGGAACGCAGGGCACGGAGCTGCTCCGTGAGTTCCTCGACATTCTGTGCGGCGCTGGGATCGGAGGACCCGGCGGCGGCAAGGACCACGGCGTCGTTGTCTGTCACCCCGGCCTCGCGCAGGCGCTGGTCCAGCAGCGCTGCGAGCCGCGGATCCGGCCCCAGCGGCGCCGCGGCCAGGGTGTCCGGCCGGCTCTTCACGGCGCGGGCGATGTCCACCTTGACGTGGTATCCGACGCTGAGCAGCAACGGAACCACGACGGCGGTTACCCCCGCCGGGAGGCCCGCCACGACGGCCGGCAGGTCCGGGTCCTGCACGTCCACGTAGGCCTCACGGACATCCAGCCCGGGACGGAGCCCCGCGATGCCGTCCCGGAGCGCGTTGACCTCCGCGGCCCCGTTTGGGCTCGACGTGCCGTGGGCGCAGGCAATCAGGATGGGGGTATTCATAGCCGTTAGCGTAACCTTGGAGCCGCCCTATCCGCCCCCCCTGCAACCGACCGGGACGCTTCATGACCTTCTCCTTCAGCCTTGTCCTGGTCTGGCTTGACCTCGCCGGCGTGTTCTTCTTTGCGGTCTCCGGCTCGCTGCTCGCTGCGCGGAAGCAGTTCGACATCATCGGCTCGCTGCTCCTGGCCTCGGTGGTGAGCCTGGGCGGCGGCGTCATCCGCGACATCATCATCAACGCGGGCCCGCCCGCCGCGTTCACCAACCCGGCATATCTGGCACCGCCCCTGTTTGCCACGGTGCTGGTGTATTTCCTGTTCTCCAGCGTCCAGCGCTTCACGTCGCTGCTGATGCTGTTCGACGCCGGCGGGCTGGCCCTGTTCTGCATCACCGGCACACTGAAGGCGCTGGCCGCCGGGATGAATCCTGTGGCCGCCGTCCTGCTGGGTGTCACGACGGCGGTGGGTGGCGGCCTGCTGCGGGATATCACCGCCAACGAGGTCCCACAGCTCTTCGACCCCAAGGATCTGTACGCTCTGCCGGCGTTCGCCGGGTCGGCGTTGACCGTGATCCTGTCCCTCACGGGGACCTTCACCGCGGTGAGCGCCTGCGCCGTCGCCGGGCTTGTCTTCGCCTTCCGGGTCACGGCCTGGCGGCGCCACTGGTACGTTCCGCTGGCGGTGCGCGGCTGGCACCGGCTGGGCCTGGACACCGCGGAAAACGACCGCTGAGGATTAGCTAGGATAAGACCATGACTGACATGTTCCTCGAGAAATTCCGCGCGCTTGTCCCGAAGTATCTCGAAGACGAATGGCAGGAAGAAGATGGCCTCCCGGCCGAGGAGCTCGACGCCGCCCTCGCCGAACACCAGTTCCAGGTCCCGATGGTCCTGCGCGAGTTCTACCTGGCAGTCGGCGGCTGCGAGGACATCATGGAGGCCTACCACTACTTCTGGGACCCCGAAGAGCTCGAAGTGGATGATGAGGGCTTCCTCATGTTCCTTGAGGACGAGGAAGAGCAGTTCACCTGGGGCTTCCGTGTCGGGGACCTCAGCATCCCGGATCCCATCGTGTACCGCCGCAACAACGCCCGCGGCCAGTGGAAGAGCGAGGAAGGGACCTTCTCCGAATTCGTCTTCGACATGTTCGAGTGGGCCTTCAACGACGAGGACGAAGACTAGGCTCCACGGCCTCTCCTTGGGGCCGGCCCGGCGGTCCGGGGGCACTTTGAAGCGGCCACGCCGTCGTCCGGCCCGGTGATCCCCTGCTGAGGCGCCAATGTAGCCCCGGACGGCAGCCGCGACCTGTCCGTCACGGCCGGAAGGCCCCACTGCGCCGCAACTCCAGCACCGCCAGAACCTCCGCAACCATCCGCTCCGGGTGATGGACGACGTCGTCGTACCCGAACCTGAGCACAAGGTAACCGCCGATGAGGCTTGCGTTGTTCCGCCGCCGGTCCTTCTTGACTTGCAGAGGCTCCAGGTGCGAGGCACCGTCGGTCTCCACGACGATGCAGTCCTCAACAAGGAAGTCCACCTCCCCCACCCCGGGAATCTCCACATGCCGGCGCACGTGCAGCCCGGCCCGGCGGAAGGCGGTGTTGGCGAGAACTTCCAGCAGCGAATCGGCCCGCGGAATGACAAGGTCCAGCACCGACCTGGCGCGGCCGTTGCGGTTACCCTCGAGTTTGCCGCGGAGGAAGGCCAAGGTGATGTCCCCCCGGCCCACCGCACACTGGACCATGACAAGTGCCTGCAATTCAGGCAGACAGTGGAGTGCATGGATCAGGACGTCGGCGAGTCCGGCCAGGGGCAGCCACGGGTGCCGGAGGTGCCTGCAGCGGCCATGGGCCACGGTGCCGGGCGGTGCCGCCCGGTGCCCAAGACACAAATGCATGGACTGGGCCGGAGCCAAGGCCCACAAGCCGTAGCCCGGAGCGGCCGACACGCACGTCAGCAACCCCCTCAGTTCGCGCGCCGCCCGGTAGACGCCGGGATCCTGCGGAAGCCCATAGTGCCCGCGGCGGATCCGCACAATGGTGCCCAGGGACACGGCCGTGGCAAGCCGGTGGCGGCTGAATCCGGCCCGGCCAAGGTCCGCCGTGGCGGCTGTTCCGCCCCTTGAAGCAAGATAAGTGGCAACGTCCATTCCGCCAATGTGCCCTGCCGGGGATCCTTGGGGGCCGGTCCGGTTGGGCCATGTGGAAAACCTCAGGCCGGACATCCAAAGCCGCCGTGGGGCATTTTGACACCAACACGCCGATAAAACAGCCTGGAAGCAGCCCACAGCGCGGCAAAGTGACCCCGCTCGGCCGCAGTCACGCCAGCAGAGGTCTCATGTGCCCCGGGCGTCCGCCAAGCCGCCGACGAATCTTTTGACAATCGAATTACAAAACCGCTGGACAGCATTACAAACTTGTCATATGCTCTTTCTTGGGTTCACCAAATGCCTCCGGTGGATCTGATGCGAACGGAGAAATGGCCCCGGTTCGGCACAACGGAAGACTCGAACGTTGTGAGGAACCGGGGCCATTCCGTTTAAGCCAGAAGCCAGGTTAATCGTCAGGCTGCACCCAGCCCGGAACCGGCCGGGGAGCGGCGCCGGCCCGGCTGTACCGCCGGGCCCGGCCTAGCTGGTGTGGCCGGAGGCCGGGGACGGCGCCAAGGGCTCAGCGGCCCGAGGCCGGGGACCTAGCTGCTGCGGTCCACTACGGCGTGGGCGAAGCTGGTCAGCGAGGCCTTTACGACGCCCTCGGGCAGCGGGGCAAGGGCGGCAATGGCCTCATCGGCCCAAGTGCGTGCCACCACCCAGGACTGTGCAGTGACGGGGTGCTCCCGGAGTCCGGCCACGGCGGCGGCCAGGGCCTCATCCGAGCTGAGGTCACCGTCGATCAAGGTCAGCAGTTCGACGGCGGCCTGGTCGCCGTCGCGGGCCGCGTTGCGCAGCAGCAGCACGGGCAGGGTGGGCACGCCTTCGCGCAGGTCGGTTCCCGGCGACTTGCCGGACTTGACCTTGATCCCGGTGACGTCGATGACGTCGTCGGCGAGCTGGAAGGCCACGCCCACCTTCTCGCCGTACTCGACCAGGATCGGCTCGTAGGCTTCGTCGGCGCCGGAGAAGATCGCACCCAGCTGCCCGGAGGCGGCCACGAGCGAGCCGGTCTTGTCCGCGATGACCGAGAGGTAGTGCGCCAAGGGGTCCTCGTCCGGGCGCGGTCCCACGGTCTCGTGCAGCTGGCCCAGGCAGAGCCGTTCAAAGGTGCGGGCCTGGATGCCAAGCGCCCGGGACCCGAGCTCCGAGACCAGGATGGAGGCGCGCGCAAAGATGAGGTCGCCGGTCAGGACCGCGACGGAGTTGCCCCAGACCTCGTGGGCCGTCGGCGCCCCCCGGCGGAACGGCGCGGAATCCATGACGTCGTCGTGGTAGAGGGTGGCGAGGTGCGTCAGTTCGACGACGACGGCGGCCTGCACCACTGCGGGCAGGGAGGCGTCGCCAAGGTGGGCGCACAACAGGGTCAGCAGCGGGCGGATCCGCTTGCCGCCGGCTTCCACGAGGTGGCGCGACGTTGCGTCAGCCAGGGGATCGGAGTTGGCAATGGCTTCGCGCAGCTTCTTCTCGACGCGCGCCAGGTTGGTGGTGAGCGCCGGGCCCAGCTCGGGGTCGCCCGCGATGGCCGAGAAGCCGGCCGGCAGTTGGAGGCCGGTGGCGATCGCGGTGGTGTTGAGGCTGGGTTCAGCGCTCGGCAGGCCGTGTCCGGCGTGCGTCCAGCTTTGGTCTGCAGAGTTGGTCACGGGTTAACCCTAACTTTTTGTTGCGGAAACCGCGGAGTTGGCGCCGGAGTGCGGAATGCTGTCCGTGGTGGACGCGGCCTTGTTGGACGTGGCCTGATTGGACGTGGCGGGTACCAGGGCTTCCAGGACCCGGATGACCCGGTCCTCGAAGCCCTTGGCGGCGGGATCGGTGAGGTTGGCCAGCATCCGCACCACGAAACGCATGAGCATGGGGACAGGCATACCGGTCCGGAGGGCCAGTTTCATGACGGCCGGCTTGCCGATCAGGGCGGCGAACGCCCGTCCCAGTGTGAAGTGTGAGCCCCACTGCTGGCGCACGTAGTCGGCGTACCGGGCAAGGTGCGCGTCGGCGGCCCTGGAAGCCTCCGTCCCGGTCCCCCAGCCGGCGGACGCCGAACGGGCAGCCGCGTCGGCGATGAATTCGGCCGCGAAGCGGGCGGACTCCATGGCGTAGGAGATGCCCTCGCCGTTGAACGGGGAGACCATGCCGCCGGCGTCGCCGAGGAGCAGCAGGCCCGGAGAATAGTGCGGGGTGCGGTTGAAGCCCATGGGCAGCGCGGCGCCACGGATTTCGCCCACCTGGTTGTCCGGGGTGAAGCCCCAGTCGGCGGGCATGCCTGCGGTCCATTCGCGCAGCACCTGCTTGTAGTCCAGCTTGCCGAAGTCCTTCGAGGAGTTCAGGATGCCCAGGCCCACGTTGGAGGTGCCGTCGCCGACGCCGAACACCCAGCCGTAGCCGGGCAGGAGTTTGCCGTCGCGGCCGGGAAGCTCGAGCCAGCCTTCCATCCAGTCGTCGTCGTGCCGCGGCGAGGTGAAGTAGGTCCGCACAGCCACGCCGAGCGGCCGGTCGTCGCGCTTGCCGATGCCCAGTGAGACGGCGGTGCGCGTCGAGTTCCCGTCGGCGGCGAGGACGACGTCGGCGCTGAAGTCGCGCGTCTCGCCGGTCTTGCGCCCGGAGTTGTCCAGCAGCGCTGCGCGCACGCCGGTGACCCGGCCAGCTTCGGAGCGCAGCGCCTCGGTGACGCTGTGGCGTTCCAGCACGACGGCGCCCGCGGACTGGGCATGGCGGGCGAGCTGTTCGTCGAAGCCGAGCCGGGTCCGGATCAGCCCGTACTGCGGGAAGTCGGCAACCTCCGGCCAGGGCAGTTCGATCGTGCGGCCGCCTGCGATCAGGCGCAGGCCTTTGTTCCGCCGCCAGCCGTCGGTTTCGGGGTGGGCAAGTCCCAGCTTCTGGATCTCGCGGACCGCGCGCGGGGTGAGTCCGTCGCCGCAGACTTTCTCGCGGGGAAAGCTGGTTTTCTCCAGCACCGTGACGTCAATGCCGGCTTTGGCAAGGTAGTAGGCGGCGGTGGATCCGGCCGGGCCCGCCCCGACGATCAGTACATTCACAGCAGGGATCGGCTATCGGCCGGGCCGGGTGATGTTGCGGCGCAGCTTGGCCACGGGTCCGGTGTGGGCGGCCAGCGCCGCAGCGCCGGCGGCAGGGCCGGTTGAGGGATCTGCCGGTTTCTGGGCCCGGTGCACGGCGACGATGCCGCCGCTGAGGTTGCGGTAGGTGACGGATTCCCAGCCGGCCTCCTGCAGCCAGGCCGCAAGGTGGTCCTGGTCCGGCCAGGCGCGGATGGACTCGGCGAGGTAGACGTAGGCGTCGGGGTTGGAGGAGGCCTTGACGGCGATGGCCGGCAGGGCCCGCATGAGGTATTCGGTGTACATGGTGCGCCACAGCGGCACCACGGGCTGGGAGAATTCCGCGATGACCAGCCGGCCGCCGGGCTTGGTGACCCGCAGCATCTCGGCCAGGGCCTTCTTCGGCTCGTTGACGTTGCGCAGGCCAAAGGAGATCGTGCTGGCGTCGAAGGTGTTGTCCGCGAACGGCAGGCGGGTGGCATCCCCGGCGATGAAGTCGATGTCCGGGCGGCGGCGCTTGCCGACCTTGAGCATGCCGAGGGAGAAATCGCAGGCGATGACGTTGATGCCTGCGTCGGCGTACGGCTCGCTGGAGGTGCCGGTGCCGGCGGCGAGGTCCAGGACGTGCTGGCCGGCCGATACACCCATGGCCTCCACCACCACCTTGCGCCAACGCCGCGTCTGCCCCAGGGACAGGACATCGTTGACGACGTCGTATTTGGGGGCGACGTCGTCAAACATCGTGGCTACTTCGTCCGGACGCTTATCCAAGGATGCTCGGTTCACCCTGACATTGTCTCAAATGATCGGCGCTCCCACGAACGGGCCGCCAATTGACGCGGCTTTCACCTGCGGCAACGGCCGCGGCGGCCCCGTGCAGGCCCGGCCGGCTCGTGTATATCCACCCAATGGGCGATCACGGGCTAGTGTTATGCCATCATGACGAGCACGTTCCGCACCTTGACAGTCCCCCTCGATGCCGAAACTTTCCCCGGGGGCCTGCCGTCGTTTCTGGTCCGGGACGATGTCCTCTGCTGGACCCGCCGCGAGGCCGGTCTCGTGGGCTTCGGCGAGATAGCCCGTTTCACCACCACCGGGCCCGAGCGCTTCCTGGAAGCGGACATATGGTGGCGCCACCAGGTCCTGGAGGCAGACATCCAGGACAGTGTGGGCTGCCCCGGCACCGGCCCGGTCGCCTTCGGCTCGTTCGCCTTCTCCAAGGCCTCCGCCCATGAGTCCCGGCTGTTGGTCCCGGAAATCGTCGTCGGGCTCCGTGACGGCCAGGCCTGGCTGACCCAGCTCACGTTCGACGACGGCGACCTCACCGAAGCCGGTGCCCGCGCCGCCCTGGAACGCTGGCTTCACAGCACCGGCACCAATCCCGGCACCGGCGCCAATCACGGCACCGGCGCCAATCCCGGGACCGGCGTGACCGTGGTGGACGACCCGGTGCCGGCGGCCGCGCAGGCCGGTGGCGCCGTCGTACGTCCTTTGCCATTGGCCGCAGGGGCAACGTTGCACACCGGCTCGCTCAGCGAGGAAGACTGGATGGCCGCCGTTGCCGCCGGCGTCGCGGAGATCCGGACCGGCGCCCTGGAAAAGCTGGTGCTGGCGCGGGACGTCGTGGCCACCGTCCCCACCGGCGTCAAGGCCGCCGAGGTGCTGCGCGAACTGTCGGCCCGGTATCGCGAATGCTGGACCTACGGGGTGGACGGGCTGGTGGGGGCTACTCCGGAAATGCTGATCCAGGTGGAGGGCCGCACCGCGCAGGCGCGCGTCCTGGCCGGCACCCTGGACCGCCGCGACGCCGATGGCATGGCGGGCTCGCCGCTGGAATTCGCCGAACGGGTGCTGGCCGGCTCCGAGAAGCAGCGGCACGAACACGACATCGCAATCCAGTCCCTGACCACGCAGCTGGCCCCGTTTTCCGAGGCCATGAACGCGCACAGCGAGCCCTTCATCCTCGAACTGCCCAACGTGTGGCATCTGGCCTCGGACGTCAAGGCTGAACTGGCCGAGGTGGAAGGCCACGTCCCCACGTGCCTGGCCCTGATCAACGCGCTGCATCCGACCGCCGCCGTCTGCGGTACCCCCACCACCGTGGCCGGGGCGCTCATCCGCAAGCTCGAGCACCTGGACCGCGGCCCGTATGCCGGGCCGGTCGGCTGGCTCGACGCGGCCGGCAACGGCGAGTGGGGCATCGCCCTGCGTGGCGCCGTCATCGAATCCCCGCACACGGTCCGGCTCTATGCGGGCTGCGGCGTGGTGGACGGCTCGGTTCCCGAGACTGAGCTCGCCGAGACGTGGGCGAAGTTCCGGCCGATGCTGGAGTCGCTCGGCATCAGCAGCTAGGCCGCGGGGCCGGTGACGCCGGCCGGCCGGCGTCACCGGCCGTCGGACTTGCACCGCAGGAACTGGCGAAACGGACAGGAATCCGGGATCACAGACAGATCGGGCATTAAAGATATTGCGTTCGGGTCTGGTTTAGTTATCCAATAGTGAAACTTAGTTTTCTGTGACGTACATCTCTTGTTCGGCGATACACTATAAATCGGCCTCGTTACGCATCCCTCCGGCAACAAAAGGTAAGAAAATGCAGATCTCCCCTTCGCTCCTGAGCAACCCCGCAATGAAGGTCGCCACGGTGCTCGCCGTCGGCGCATTGACCTTGACGGCCTGCACGAACGCCTCCGAGACCGGCCCCTCCGGCGCGGCTTCCGCTTCGGGCAGCGCCGCGGCCAGCTTTGACCCCAGCACGGTCCAGAAGGACGATGCCCTGGCGGCCATGTTGCCCGAGGCGATCAAGGCTAAAGGCACCCTGACCGTGGGCTCGGATACCTCCTACGCCCCCGCGGAATTCCTCGGCACCGACGGCCAGACCCCCGTGGGCTACGACGTCGACATCGCCAAGGCGATCGGCGCGGCGCTCGGCCTGAAGGTCCAGGTCCAGACGGCCGAATTCACCGGCATCCTTCCGGCCCTGGGCCCGAAGTACGACCTCGGGGTCTCTTCCTTCACGATCAACCCGGAGCGGCTTGCCGCGGTAAACATGGTCAGCTACTACCAGGCAGGTACCGGCTGGGCCGTTCAGAAGGGCAACCCCAAGAAGATCTCCCTCGATGACCTCTGCGGCAAGTCCATCGGCGTGCAGACCGGCACCATCCAGGAAGATCCGGACCTCTCGAACCGCAACAAGAAGTGCACCGCCGAGGGCAAGCAGCCCATTAACATCGTGACCCTCAAGACCCAGACGGACATCACCACCCGACTGGTCAACGGCAGCATCGATGCCATGGCCGCCGACTCCCCCATCATCGGCTACGCACTGACCCAGACCAACGGCCAGCTCGAGAAGCTCGGCGAGGTCTACGATTCTGCTCCCCAGGGCATCGCCGTCGCCAAGTCGGACACGGCCCTGGCGGACGTCGTCCAGAAGACCATGACCAAACTGATGGAAGACGGTTCCTACAAGAAGATCCTTGAGGGCTGGGGCGTCACCGACGGTGCCATCACCAAGTCCGAGGTCAACCCGGCGGTCGCGTCTTGAGCCTCCCCACAACCGGATCCGCAGCAGGGGCAGAGATGGACAGCCATCAGGACCCTCACGCCGCACCGGTACTGAACAATGCAGTACCGGTACGGCACCCCGGCCGCTGGATCAGCGCCATCATCATCGTCGGCTTCCTGCTTGCCTTCCTGCAGAGCCTGTTCACGAACCCCAACTTCCGCTGGGACGTCGTCGGCACCTACATCCTGGACACCAAGGTGGTCCAGGGCGTCGTCTGGACCCTGTTCCTGACATTTGCGTCCATGGTCCTGGCCATCGTCCTGGCCATCCTCCTGGCGTTCATGCGGCAGTCCGACAACCCGGTGTTCCGCTGGTCCAGCTGGACCTGGGTCTGGTTCTTCCGCGGCACACCGATCTACACCCAGCTGCTGTTCTGGGGGCTCGCCACGGTTCTCTATCCGACGATCGTCCTCGGAATCCCGTTTGGTCCTGCAACCTACACCTGGGTGACCTCGGACCCCACGCACGGCCTGATCCCGGCCATCCTGGGCCTGGGCCTGAATGAGTCCGCGTATCTCGCCGAGATCTTCCGGGCCGGCCTGAAGTCCGTGGACCAGGGCCAAAGTGAGGCCGCCGAGGCCCTCGGCATGACAAAGGGCAAGATCATGCGGCGGATCATCCTGCCGCAGGCCATGCGCGTCATCGTACCGCCCACGGGCAACGAGACCATCGGCATGCTGAAGACCACATCGCTGGTCCTGGCTGTGCCATTCACACTGGACCTGACCTTCGCGACGAACGCCCTGGCCAACCGGATTTACCTTCCCATTCCGCTCCTGATTGTCGCCGCCTTCTGGTACCTCGTCATCACCAGCATCCTGATGGTGGGCCAGCACTTCATTGAGGCGCACTACGGCAAGGGCGTGGACAACCGGGTTCCGGCAGCGATCAACCCCGCCGCCGCCAAGGCGTCCGCAGCCGTGGCCCCCAGCGCCGACGCCGAGCCGGACCTCAAGATGGACTTCCCCGAGGAGGAGGCGAAATGACGATCACCACAGAGCAGCCCCTGGTCAAGATCGAGGGCCTTCACAAGTACTACGGCACACACCACGTGCTGCGCGGCATCGACCTGACCGTCAACCAGGGCGAGGTGTCGGTTGTGATCGGCCCGTCCGGTTCGGGCAAGTCCACCATGCTGCGCTGCGTGAACCTGCTGGAGACCATCAGTGCCGGGCGCATTTCCGTGGGCGGCGACCTGATCGGCTACCGCGAGGTCAAGGGCAGGCTCCATGACCTGAAGACCAAGGAAATCGCCGCCCAGCGCCGCGAGATCGGCATGGTCTTCCAGCGCTTCAACCTGTTCCCGCACAAGACCGCGCTGCAGAACATCATGGAGGCCCCGGTCCAGGTCAAGGGCCAGTCAAAGGCCGTCGCCCGCAAACGCGCCCTGGAGCTCCTGGACCGGGTGGGGCTCGGCGACCGCGCCGGACACTACCCCTCCCAGCTCTCCGGCGGCCAGCAGCAGCGCGTGGCGATTGCCCGGGCCCTGGCCATGGACCCCGAGCTCATGCTGTTCGATGAGCCCACGTCCGCGCTCGACCCTGAGCTCGTGGGCGATGTCCTGAACGTGATGAAGGACCTCGCCAAGTCCGGCATGACCATGATCGTGGTGACCCACGAGATCGGCTTTGCCCGCGAGGTCGGCGACCGCCTGACCTTCATGGACGGCGGCATCGTCGTGGAGTCGGGCGACCCGCGGGAGGTCCTGGCCAATCCCCAGCACCCCCGCACCAAGGAGTTCCTCAGCCGGGTGCTGTAATTCCGGTATTCCGCACCGATTTCGGACAGCCGCTACGTGGATCCACGTAGCGGCTGTCCTTTTTTGTAGCGGAAACGGGCGCTACGTCTGCGGGAGGCCCTCCACGGCCGTGGCCACCGCGGCCCGGATGGCGCGGTGCAGTTCCCCGAGCCGGTGCCGGTCCGTGCGCACCTCGATGATGCTGCGGCCCACCAGCGGACCCGACAGCGCCTCGGCGAGTTCCGCCGTCGTGCCGACCTGGCGGTGCGGGACGCCGTATGCCGCGGCCAGCGCGGCGAGGTCCACCCGCTGCGGGGTGGCGAAGAGGCGTTCGACGGCGTCGCCGTAGCGCCCCGCCGCGGCGACTGTGCCGTGCTCCAGGAGCCCGAAGATGGCACCGCCGGCGTCATTGAGCACCACGATCCGCAGCTGCGGTTCGGCCTCGCCGGCGCCGAGCAAGAGTCCCCCGGCGTCGTGCAGGAACGTCACATCCCCCATGAGCACGGTGGTTTCCTGGCCGCCGCCCAGCGCGATCCCGGTGGCGGTGGACGTGGTCCCGTCGATCCCGGCCAGGCCCCGGTTGGCGAACATGGTGGCCTGGGGTTCCGCGGGTGGCGCCCCGGCGAGGTCGACGTCGCGGATCCCGTTCGAGGAGCCCAGGACCAGCTGCCCGCGGACATGTTTCCAGACTTCGGCGCCCACCGACGGGCCGGTCGCGGCCGGGGATGCGGCCAGGATCAGGTCCACGGCATGCTGCGCGGCGGCTCCTGCCAGCAGCCAGGCATCGAGCCAGGCGGCAGATCCGCGGCCGGCGAAGTCCGCCAGGTCCGCCAGGGTTTCCAGCGGCAGTTCGGTGCGGCGGCCGGGTTCGTACCAGGCCACCGGAACCGGCTGGTACAGGGCCGACGGGGCATCCGCCCGCTCCAGCAGCGCGCTCACCGGCCGGGAGAGCGTCGGCCGGCCGAAGAGGACCACGCGTTCGATCGGCTGTGCCGCGTCCGCGCCGAAGTGCTCGATCAGCAGCCGGTAGGGCCCCACCGCGTTGGGGCCGAAGCGGGCGTTGGAAGACGGCTCGGCCAGCAGCGGCAGGCCGTGCGCGCGCGCAAAAGCCTCGGCGACCGGGCCGGCGTCGTGCCCGGCCAGCACCACGGTGCGCCGCTCCGGCAGCGCCGTCGACGCGGCCGGAAAGTCCAGGGCCAGGGGGTTCCGGGCGGCCCGGTAGATGGCGCGTCCGGCGGCCGCGGGCAGCCCGTCGCCCACGGCCGGGACCAGCGGGTCGCGGAAGGCAAGGTTCAGCTGCACGGGCCCGGGCGGGGCGTCCTCGAAAGCTCCGGTGGCGGCACTGAGGGCCGTGTCCACGGCGCGCTGCGGATCGCTGCCCGCGGGCACGTCGACGGCGAAGCGGACGTGGTCGCCAAAGAGGTCCAGCTGCACGGTGGTCTGGTTGGCGCCGGTCCCCCGCAGCTCCTCGGGCCGGTCGGCGGAGATGACCACGAGCGGCACCGCGGCGTGGTTGGCCTCCATGACGGCCGGGAGGAGATTGCCGACGGCGGTCCCGGACGTGGTCAGGACGGCGGCGGGCGCACCGGCGGACAGGGCCAGGCCCAGCGCCGTGAAGCCCGCGGACCTTTCGTCGATCCGGACCAGCAGCTCCACCCGTCCTGCGGCTTCGGCCTCGGCCAGGGCGTAGGCCATGGGCGCCGAGCGCGATCCCGGGGACACCACCACCTGGCGCACACCGGCGGCGAGCATCGTGTCGACGGCGATGCGCGCAGCCTCCACCGCGGTCAGGCCGCCAGGAGCGGATGGGCCGGCAGCGGAATCCGCCGGCCTCACATGTTCTCCGGCGTTTCGATGCCCAGCAGTTCCAG
Organism: Arthrobacter sp. P4_F11; assembly: GCF_056401395.1. Classification (NCBI taxonomy): domain Bacteria; kingdom Bacillati; phylum Actinomycetota; class Actinomycetes; order Micrococcales; family Micrococcaceae; genus Arthrobacter; species Arthrobacter sp. P4_F11. The sequence goes on along the minus strand of NZ_JBFUJK010000014.1, from coordinate 173,284 downwards.
GCCGCCGGAGAGGCGGCGCAGCGCCAGCGCGCACAGGGCCAGCCGCGAGTCCCGGACCGATTCCTCGGCCTTGAGCACCGGGCATTGGTCGTAGAACGTGGTGAAGAGCTGTGCGAGCTCAAAGAGGTAGCCGCAGAGCCGGTGCGGCTCCAGCGCGTCCCGCACCTTGTTCAGGGTCGCGTCGAACTCCAGCAGGTGCAGGGCCAGGGCGCGTTCTGCGGGTTCGACGACGGCGATCGCCGTGGCGGGGCCGCCGGATGCTTCGGCTTCCGGCGTGCCGGCCGCCGGAGTTCCCGCGGCGCCGGCTGCTGTCCTGCCGCCGTCGCCGGTGATCCCCTCCAGTACCCCGGCTTTGCGCAGGATGGAGCGGATCCGCGCCGCAGCGTACTGCACGTAGGGCCCGGTGTTGCCGCTGAGGGCGAGCATGCGGTCGAAGTCGAAGACATACTCGGTGTCATGGCCGGTGGAGAGGTCGGCGTACTTGACGGCGCCGATGCCCACCTGGCGGGCGGTCACGGCGCGCTCCGCCTCGCTGAGCTCGGGCCGGCTCGCGTCAATGACGGCACGGGCGCGGTCCACGGCCTCCTCGAGCAAGGCCATGAGCTTCACCGGGGCACCGGAGCGGGACTTGAGGATCTTCCCGTCCTCGCCGAGCACGTTGCCGATCTGCACATGCACGGCCTGGACCGTGTCCGGCAGCCAGCCGGCGTCCCGGGCGGTGGCCATGACCATGCGCAGGTGCACGTTCTGCGGGGCGCCCACGACGTACAGGATCCGGTTGGCCGCCAGGTCGCGGACCCGGTAGCGGATGGTGGCGAGGTCCGTGGTGCCGTAGCCGTAGCCGCCGTCGGACTTGCGGATAATCAGCGGCAGCGGCTGCCCGTCGCGGCCGGTAAATCCTGCGGGGAAGGTGCACAGGGCGCCGTCGCTGATCCGGGCCAGGCCGCGTTCCTCGAGTTCGTGGCACAGCTGTGCCAGATGCGCGTCGTAGGAGCTTTCGCCGGCGATGTGGTCATCGGTAAGGCTGATGCCGAGGGTGGAGTAGATGGCGTTGAAGTAGCGCTTGGACTGGGCGACCAGCCGCTGCCAGACGGCGAAGGTCTCCTGGTCGCCGCCCTGCAGGGCAACGACGCGGAGCCGGGCCCGGGTGGCGAAGCCGTCCTCGTCGCTGGCGGAGGCATCGAACTTGGCCCGGGCGGCCTGGTAGAACGCGCTGGGGTCCTCCACCAGCAGCGCCGCCTCCGGGGAGTCTTCGCCGATCTCCAGCCAGTGTTCGATCAGCATCCCGAACGGGGTGCCCCAGTCACCGATGTGGTTCTGCCGGATCACGGTGTCGCCGAGGGCTTCGAGCACCTTGACGAGGCTGTCCCCCACCACGGTGGTGCGCAGGTGGCCGACGTGCATTTCCTTGGCGACGTTCGGGGAGGAATAGTCGACGACGACGCGCTGCGGTGTCGCGGCGGGCGTGACGGCCGTGGCCGGGGAGGCGGCCTGGACCGACTCTGCGTTGAGCAGCTCCTCGATCCAGGTGCCGTCAAAGCTCAGGTTGATGAAGCCCGGCCCGGAGATTTCCACCCTGGTGCAGATGCCGTCCAGGTTCAGGGCGTCCACAATCCTGGCGGCGGCGTCCCGCGGCGGCAGGCCGGCCTTTTTGGCAAGGGCCATGGCGGCGTTGATCTGGATGTCGGCGAACTGGGAGGGCCTGACCACCGGATCCGTCTGCCGGAACTCTTCGCCAAACGCGGTGGCAATTGCAGCCTGGACTCTGGGGACAACCAATTCGGCCGGATTATTCACAGTCCCAAATTATCAGTTCGGCAAAAACCCGACGCTCCCTCACGTCCCGCCGCCAAAAACCCGACGCTCCCTCACGTCTCGCCGCCAAAAACCCGACGCTCCCTCACGTCTCGCCGCCAAAATAAGGGAAGTGAGGGAGCGTGGGAAGGAAACCTGCCAAACGTGAGGGAGCGTGGGAAGGAAACCTGCCAAACGTGAGGGAGCGTGGCGGCAGGAGGCTAGCCGTCGGTGCGGAACACCTGGACCACGGACGGACGCGGGGCGCGCACCTGGCCGGGCTTCGGTGTGGCGCCGGCCGCGACGTAGTCCGGGAAGTACGAGTGCTGATCGGCGAAGGTGCCTTCCTCGCCCGGGTGCTGAACGGCAACGAAGACGGTGCGCTCCTCGTCGTGGATGACCGGGCCGCAGGTCTCGGCGTCGCGCGGGACGGCGAGGAACTGCTCCACCCTGCCGCGTTCGGCACCGTCCAGTGTCACCTTGAAGAGCCCGTCGGCGTAGCCGATGCTGGAGGGCGCGCCGTCGGTGGAGATCCAGAGGTTGCCCACGGAATCGAAGGCCACGTTGTCCGGGCAGGAGATCGGTGAGACCTGGCTGGCGGGGAACCCGGCGAAGTAGGTGGCGGAGTTCTTGGCCGGATCGCCGCAGACCATCAGCAGGTTCCAGCCAAACGTCGTGGAGCCCTGGTCCCCGGTCTCGGTGATTTCGACGATGTGGCCGTCGCGGTTGAGGGTACGGGGGTTGACTTCGGTGGCCCCTTCCTTGCCGGGCTTGCCGCGGTCCGCGTTGTTGGTGCAGACAACGTAGACCCTGCCGGTGTGCGGGCTGGGCTGGACGTCCTCGCAGCGGTCCATCTTGGTGGGGCCCACCTTGTCGGCTGCGAGGCGGGTGTACACCAGCACCTCTTCCACGGACATTCCGGCCACCTTGGACTGTCCGCCCACCACGAGGGGCAGCCAAACACCGGCGCCGTCGAAGGCGCCGTCGGCCGGAAGCTTGCCCGCGCCGTCGAACCCGTCGGCCGGGGAATTGCCGGTGAACTTCGCGACGTACAGGTCGCCTTCCGAGAGCAGCGTGAGGTTGTTCCTGCGGTCCTCCGCCGTTTTTCCTGGCCGGTAGGTGCCGGCCGAGACGAACTTGTACAGGTAATCGAAGCGCTCGTCGTCGCCCATGTAGGCCACCACGTGGCCGGACTTGGCGACGATCACGTTGGCGCCCTCGTGCTTGAAGCGGCCCATCGCGGAGTGCTTGCGGGGCGTGGAGGAGGGATCGAAGGGATCCACTTCCACGATCCAGCCGAAGCGGTTGGCCTCGTTCTGGTATCCGGGGTTGCGGGTGTCGAAGCGCGGGTCATCGAGTTCCCACTGGCGGGCGGTGGGCTTGCTGGTCAGGCCGTAGCGCTTGTCGGCGTCGGAGGTTCCGGGCGCGGCGAAGTAGCCGTTGAAGTTTTCCTCGCCGGAGAGGATCGTGCCCCACGGGGTGGTGCCGCCGGAGCAGTTGCCCAGGGTGCCCTGGACGGCCCGGCCGGAGGGATCGGCGGCGGTCTTCAGCAGCGGGGAGCCGGCGGCGGGGCCGTCGAGCTCGTAGGTGGTGTCGGTCAGGAAGCGGCGGTTCAGCCCGGCGCCCCGGACGTAGCTCCAGGGCTTGTTCTTGTTCGCACGCTCCAACTCGACCACCGTGAGGCCGTGGGCTACACGGCCGATCGCACGCGCCTCGGCGGGGTCGAACCCGGCCGGCACCATGATGGACTCGTTGGTGTATTCATGGTTGGTGAAAAGCACGGCCCTGCGGTCCTTGGATCCTTCAATCGGGAGGATGTCGGTGTAGTCGTTGTTATAGCCGAACTGGCGGGCCTGCGCCGCCGCGCTCTGGTGGTCCAGGTCGAAGGCCGGCGAGTCGTTGAAGAGCGGGTCGCCCCAGCGGATGACCGGCTGCCAGGTGAACCCGGCCGGGACGGTCAGCCTGTCCACGCTGGCGTCCACCGGAGCGATGGCGGTGAACTGCAGCTTGGACTTTCCAAACCCGTCCTTGGCCGCGGCGGCGAGGCCCGGGCCGCCGTCGGCCACTGCCGTATCGGCGGACGTCACGGCGTTGCCGAGGACGACGGCGAGCGCGCCGGCGGCGCCGAAGCCCAGGGCGGCGCGGCGGGACATGGTAGCGGAGGCGATGTCCCGGAAGTAGCTGTTGGTGCTGGTGTTGCAGACCTCGCCCGAGCAGGCGTTGTCGCATTTCAGCGCGCAGGTGACGGGGCTTCGCTTGCCTTTGGTGTGGCCGAGCATGGGGAGCAGGGAAAATTTGCGTCCGGAGGTGACAGACATGGAGAGACCTTCCATGGGGGTGAGTTGCGGTCGCGCCCACCCTTCCAGCCGCCGGCTACGGGGAACCGACCCTCACATGAAGTCCCGGTGAACTCCCGCTACAAACCCGAGGAAGCGTCACCGGCGAACTCTTGGGGACAGAAGCTAGCTGTCGGTCTCTTCCGGGGCGCTGGCGGCAGCCATCAACCGCTGGCCAATGCCCTCGAGAAATTCGGCGATGTTCACAATGCTGCCTTCGGAGGATTCCTGGAGAAGGGCCTCGGCCGCCGCGGCGAAGTGGTTGTTGGCCCACTGCATCGCGTCGGTTCCTTCCGGGCTCAGGTGCAACAGCACACTGCGCCGGTCCGTGGGGTTGGGCTTCCGCGCCATAAAGCCCTTGGATTCCAGGCGGTCCACCATGGCCGTTACCGAGCCGGTGGTGATGTTCAGCGCCTTACCGAGATCCTTGGGAGTGAGGCCGTCCACCTCGCCCACAAAGGCCATCGCGTTGATGTCGATCGTCCCGATCCCCAGATTCTCGGCCAGCCGGATGCGGAGGGCATAGGTCCCCGTGTCGACCCGTCGCAGGCCTTGCACGATCCGGAGCAGCCCGTCCTTCTGGGCCACCATCTGGCCCTCCGCGCGCTTTGCCGTAGCCAGCGCGTCATCTTGCCGGGGTACCGAGGTGGTCATCACGAATCTTCCGCTCCAAAGCTATCTTCGGCGGCTAGTTCGCCGCGTCCGCATCCACTTTACTCTCAAACCACTTGCGTCACTGGCTGGCAGCCAGCACCGCGTGGACCCGGCGCAGGCGGTCGAGCCACCAGTCGCGGCGCTCGGGCGCGGCCGCATATTCCGCCAGCAGCTCCGGATCGGCGGCAACCTCGCGGACCCGGATGGCGCCGTCGTCGGGAACCAGCGGGTCCCGGGTGACATCGGCGGCGAGCAGGGACACGGTACCCAGCCCGCAGGCATACGGCAGTTCCGGCAGCGCCGCGGCGAGCGCCAGTCCGGCGCGGATTCCCACGGAGGTGTCCAGCGCCGAGCTGACGACGGCGGGGAGCCCGGCCTGCGCCACGATGTCCAGGGCCCGGCGCACTCCCCCGAGCGGCGCCACCTTCACGACGATCAGGTCTGCCGCACCGGCGCGGGCCACCTTGAGCGGATCGTCCTCCTTGCGGACGCTTTCGTCCGCGGCGATCAGCACCGGGATACCGGCGGCCCGCAGCCTACGGCGGACCTCGGCGAGCCCGGCGATGTCCGCCACGGGCTGTTCGGCGTATTCCAGCCCGACGCCGGAAAGCCGGGTCAGCGCCTCGACGGCGGCCGGGACGTCCCAGCCGCCGTTCGCGTCCACCCGGATCGCTGCGTCCGGGAGTGCCTCGCGGACCGCGGCAACCCGTGCGGCGTCGTCATCCAGGCTCTGCCCGGGCTCGGCCACCTTAATTTTGACGGCGTCCACCCGGCCGAATCGGGCCAGGATCTCCTGGACCCGGTCCGCGGTGACGGCGGGGACCGTGGCGTTGACGGGGATGCTGGTGCGCAGCGGCTCGGGAAAGCCCTGCCAGCCGGCCTCGATCGCGGCGGCGAGCCAGCGGGACGCTTCCGGGTCGCCGTACTCGGGGAAGGGGCAGAATTCGCCCCAGCCGAGCGGGCCGTTCAGCAGCAGGGCTTCGCGCTGGAGGATTCCGCGGAACTTTACCCGCATCGGCAGGCTCACCACGTGGGCGACGTTGAGGAGTTCCTCCAGCGCGGGGAGCTGATCGCGGAGTTCCTCCGGGCGGCTTCCGGGACGGCCCGGCCGCTGTGGAAACGGGTTCGTGTTCAAGGTTGTGCCGCGCTCAGTTTTGCCCGACGGTGGCGTCGGTCAGATGCGTCACGTCAGCCATCCAAGGAAACACAAATTGGTCCAGGACAACCAGGGCTCCCGCAAGGATCACCAAGGACAGGAGTATTTTTAGCCAAAGAGGCCCGGGAAGTTGCCGAAAAAGCCAAAGGTACACGGCCTAGCCCTTCCCCTGCAGCGCGGCGAGCTGTTTAGCGATGGGCGCCGGAGGCCCCGCGCTGAGCGGCCGCCATGAATCGAAAACGGAGTACGCGATGATGCGCTCTTGGGCGCCGAAGCGCGGATTGCAGCTTGTCATGGTCAAAATCCGTTGCTGCGGCTCTGCGCCGGGATGGGTCGGCACCGGCGCCAGCACATCCGTCCGGTCCGGCAGGACGATCTCCTGGTTCCGGAAAACGTAGGTGTAGAACCCGTCGGCGGTCTGGACATAGATTTTGTCCCCGGGCACCAGTGTGTGGATGTTGTCGAGCACCGCGCCGTGTGTCTGGCGGTGGCCGGCGACCGCAAAGTTCCCCAGGGCCCCTGGCATGGCCGTGCCCGGATAGCGGCCCAGGCCGAGCGTGTCCAGGACGTCCTGACTGGTGCCCTCGATGATCGGCCTGCTGTAGTCGGCGCCGAAGCGGGGTATGTAGATGACCCCGATCGGCTGTCCGTGACCCGGCGCTTTGCCGACCGGCACGGCGGCGGCCCCCGTGGTGACCCCGGGTGCCGTGGCAACAGGGTCATTCGTTGCCGGCGCCTGGTGGTCCTGCACAAACTGCTTCACGGCAGCCCCCTGAGCCGCATCGGCTTCAACGTTGGTCCACCACAATTGCCAAGCGACGAAGAGCACGGCAATCACGCCGAGGGTGATCAGCAGTTCGCCCATCACCTGGACGGCCAGCAGGGAACGACGCCGGCGGGTGCGTTTCGTTTCTTGCGCAACCGTGGCGCGGCGCTTCAGTACGTTCGACATGCCCCTCCTGTTGCCTACCGCTGGACGCTGCCGACGAAGCATCGCCCGCTCGGAAGAACGGGCAATACTGACGATTCCACGGTTCCGGACCGGATCTGCGCCATCACACATTCGGTTCCGCTCAACACGCCAACTTCCACGGCGTCGGCGGCCAGCCCGGTGGGTGTGCGGGAGGCAGAAACCTCCACCGCGGCCGGGGCAAACCCTGCCGAGGAAAGGCTCGCGCGGATTTGCTCTCTGCTCGGCTGCGACGACGACGCAAGCAGGGTCTGCAGGGCCGCTTCCACAGCGCGTGGAACGCCGGAGGCAGCAGCAGTTGCGGAACCGGTCGGCGCTGTCCCGGCCGTTTCCCGGGATGGGGCAGACGATGCTTGCCCAGCCGGTGCCGCTGCCTCGCTCGCTGAGCCGGAGGACAGGGTCGGTGAAGGGGCAGCACACGCAGACATACCCATCACCAATGGCAAGACCGCGACAGCCATCCCCACGCACCAGCCGCTGCGTGGGCGGCGGCACTGGGCGGGGTCGCGGGAAGTCACCGGAACATCCTCCCACACCGGGTCCGGCTCCATGCGACGGACCCGGATGCGGACGCAAGCTGGACGCCGGCAAGGAGTTGTTCATCGAGTCCAGGCGGGGATGCGTCTGCACGTCTCTGGCCCTTGATGGGCCGGCGTCGACTGGGGGTGAGTCCCTGGTCCAGGAAACTCGTCTTCGCCGGCCCCGCTCAAGGAGCGTCGTGCCGGGGACAAGCCACGCCGGCACTGTCGACTCTATGAATCCCTTTCCTGCCCGGCACGAGTAGCGGGTACTCGGCTTTTTGTCCGGGCACTACTCGCCCCGCCGCGCGCCGGGGCGATCAGGTGGCGCGCAGGGTTCTGTGGGAGCCTTAATGGCATGACTTTTCGGCAGGAACGCACCCCATGGGACCCGTCTGCCCGGGTCCCTGAGGCGCAGAGCCCGGAAACGCAGGTCTTAAAGACTCAGGCCCCAGCCACCCGGGCGCCAAAGACGCAGGCCGACAGAACTCGGGATCCGCAGGCGGAGTCGTCCCCTGGCAAGGGCACGACCGCCTTGTTCGTGCTGGCCACGGTTGCGTGCGTCGCCGCACTGGCCGCCACCTATTTCTTCTTTGTCCGCACCACCACGGGACAATTCATTGACGAATCCGCCCTCGTGGAAGCGGTGGAGCTCAGCGGGACCGCGGGCAAGGCGGCCACCAAGCTGTTGGACTGGCTGCCAGCGCTCTCTGTGGTGATCGCATCGATCGTGGTCGTATTCGTCACCATCGTGCGGCGGCGCTGGGCGGCGGCGGGGATTGCGATTGCGGCCTGTGTGGGCGCCAACGTGGCCACCCAGATCCTCAAGGACCTGGTGCCGGTCCGGCCGTACCGCGGGATCGAAACGCTGGAGCTGAACTCGCTGCCGTCCGGCCACACCACGATTGCCGCCTCGGCCGCGGCGGCCGTGTTCCTTATGGTTTCGCCGCGCTGGCGGCCGCTGGCCGGCTTCCTGGGCGGCAGCTTCGCCGTCGCCACCGGGGTGTCCACGCTGATCAACCAGTGGCACCGTCCGGCCGACGTCGTCGCGGCGTTCCTCGTGGTGGGGGCCTTTATGCTCCCGGCCGGCTGGCTGATCATCCGCACCGGCCGGAGCTGGAACGTCTGGGACGGCTACAACGGACACTGGGCATCAGCCAGGTTGTGGGTGGTGCTTCCCGTCCTCACCAGTCTTGCCGCGGCCGGCGTGGCGGCCTATGCCTTACTGAGCATCGGCCCGGGCGGCCAGGAGATCAGCACCACCAGCTACTTCTGGGCCGGGACTTCACTGATCGTCATCACGGGCTACCTCGCCACCGTGGCCGGCGTCTGGCTGTTCGGTCATGCGGTACGACGACGCCCTGGGCGGACAGCGGTCAGTAGTTCCGGCGGTGTTTGAGCCGGGGAATGGTGACGGCGAAGACCGCGGCGGCCGCGAAGCCAATCACGCCGGTGGCGGCCACCCCGGCCCCGAGCGAGGCCACGGCGGTAATGCCGGAGAGGAGCACTGGCCCTCCGGTGGCGCCGGCGTCGGCCATGAACCGCCAGATGCCCAGGAACTGGCCGCGGCCGTTGTCCGGTGAGAAATCGGCCCCCAGCGTCATGTTCAGGCCCGAACTGATGCCGTTGCCGAACCCGATCAGAAGCGCCGCGAGGAGCAGGCCTGCGAAGCCGGTGCTGAGCGGGATCAGCAGCATCGCGGTGCCCATGATGAGGGTCGACGGAATGGCCACCCATTGCCGGCCCTTGCGGTCCATCAGCTTGCCGGCCGGATAAAAGACCAGCATGTCGATGGCCCCGGACAGGCCGTAGATCAGGGATGCCTGGGTGGCGTCCATCCCGAGGTGCTCGGCCCAGAGCGGGATCACCACCTGCCGGGATGCGCGCAGCGCACTGAGCAGCAGCACCCCCATGCCGACGGTCAGGAATACCCCGGCGTGGGACACTGCGACGCTGCGCAGCGTCGCCTGCCGGACGGGGACGCCGTCGTCCGCCGCAGGCGCGGCCACGAGGTCCGGGATGGTGACCGACAAGACGGCGGCCGCGGCCATGGCGACGACGCCCACCCAGTAGGCGCCGGTGATTCCGGCGAACTGCATCACGGCTGCACCGATGAAGGGGCCGATGAAGATCCCGATCCGGTTGACGCCGCCGAGCGTGGACAGGGCCCGTGCCCGAAGGATCACCGGCACCGCCTCGGTCAGGTATTTCTGCCGGGCCAGGCTGAAGACGCTCGCGGCCATGCCGACCACCACCATGGCCGCCGCGAGCAGCCACAGCCCTTCGGGCACTAGCGGTGCCAGTGCCGCGGCGGCGAGGGCGACGGCGCTGGCCGCCGCGGCTCCGACGATGGCCCAGCGTTCGCCGAACTTCAGCGTGATGAGCGAGGCGGGGAGGTTGAAGAACCAGGAGCCCAGGCCGATCAGGGTGACCACCAGGGCGGCGACGGCCACCGAGGCGCCGAGGTCGCGGGCGGACAGTGCCACCACGGGCAGGATGGCGCCCTCGCCGATGCAAAAAAGCAGGGCCGGACCGAAGGCGGGGACGGCGATGCTGCGGAGGCTGAAGGGTGCGGTCTGTGTGGTGGTCATCCCCTTCATCCTAGGGCGGGCGGCGCGCCGGGGAGCTCAGGCGTCGAAGTGCGTGCGGACTTCCCCAGTGGGGAGATTCCGCAGGACGTCTGCCGCGACGTCGCGGAGCTTCTGGTTCCGGTTGCTGGACACCCGGGTGAGAATGCCCATCGCCTCGTCCTGGGAGCAGCGGTTCTGGGCCATAATAACGCCGCAGGCCAGGTCGATGGACGTGCGGTGCTCCATGGCGGCCTGCAGGTCCTCCGCCCGGGACTGCGCGGTGCCGATCCGGACGGCCAAGCGAAGGGCCCGGCCGGCGAGGTCGGCAAAACCGGAGGCCTCGGTAACAATTGCCTCGGTGAAAATCCCCGTGTCAGAGCCGAAGAAGTTCAGCGCGGCGGCCGCGTCCTCGCCGATTTCCAGCGGCACGCCGAGGGTGCTGCGGCAGCCATGGGCCGCGAGCTGCAGCTGGTACTCCGGCCAGCGCGGATCGGTATCGACGTCAGCCAGCACCACCACGGACTTGGTCCGCAGCGCCGCGATGCACGGTCCGTCGCCGAGGGTTTGCTCGATGCGGTCCAGGATGACGGCCCGGGGGCTGCTCCCGGCCACCGTCATGGTCCTCTTCTTGCGCTGCAGCGTCACGCCGCATTCGATCTCCGCGCCGGCGGCCTGGCTGAGTGTGGCGGCCGAGAATTCAGCGAGGCGGCCCAGGAAGTCCTCGACGCTCTCGGTTCCCATCAGGAGGTCCTGCAGTTGCAGGGCGGCTTCGTCCCCGGCGTTGTTGGTCATGCCTAAATCTAAGTCGGTCACCGGCGCGAAACAACTTGGCTGCCGCGCGGTAGCATGAAGCCTTGCGAAGGCCCCGCGTGATGCTTCATGGCCTCTCTAGTGTCGGCGGAGGTCTCATGACGGAACAGGTGTGGCGCGTCAGTGAAGACGCCGCTTTCGTTCACAGCGCCGACGGCGAACGCGTCGCCGTCCTGCACCTTGAGCAACAGGTCCCGGTCATCCTGGTTGGGACGGCTGCCTCTGTGTGGAACGCGCTGGACGGGGTCCGAACCGAGACGGAACTCATCGAGTGCCTTGCCCGCGAATACGCCATAGAGGCCGGCGCGATCGCGGATGACGTAGTCGGGTTGATCCGCAGCTTGAGCAACGCCGGCATGATCAAGCCGACCTCTCGCGGCGAAAGTGCCAGCTAATGGACATCCCGGAACCCCTGCACCAAGAAGAAGCCGTCCTCCTGGCCACGGCCCTCGTGGACCACGTGGCAGCGTCAGCCGGCCTGCAGGTGCTGTTCATCAAGGGTCCCGCGGCCACCATGATGGGACTCCGCGCGCACCATGTGTCTGCGGACGTGGACGTCCTGGTCCGTCCGGAAGACCTGGACAGAATGGTGGACCTCCTCGGCGGACGCGGCTGGCTCGAAAGGCCATCCGGCGTGACAGTCGTTCGCCGGTACTCGCACTCCCGCACTCTCTACCATCCGCAGTGGAACTGCGATATCGACGTCCATGACAGGTTTCCCGGGATGGAGGCCTCCCCCGGCAATGCCTTCGATGCGCTCTGGCGCGACAGGCAATACCTGGTCATGGCGGCCAGGAGTGTGCCCGTTCCTTCCATTCCTGCGGCGGTGATCTTTCAGGCACTGCACAGCCTGCGCGCCATGGATGAACCCCGCCATCAGCGCGAGTACTCGGAGCTGCTCCAGCGGGTTGACGTCGCCATGCACCCGGACGTCGTGGATCTCAGCTCGGAGCTCCAGGCGACGGCGGCGCTGAAACCGCTCTTCGCCGACCTGAAAATAACGGATCTGACGCTCCGGCAGGGATCCGTCAGCGAGGAGTGGCACCACCGTACTGCTGTACACGGCACGGGCACGGCCTATCTGGTCTCGCTCATCGAAAGCCCCTGGCGGGTTAAGCCGCTGGTGCTGGCCCGCGCGGTCTTTCCGTCACGGCAAACATTGCGGGAGCGCGACCTATATCTTAACGACTCCATCTTCGGGCTTTTCAGGGCCCACGTTTCACGCTGGCGCCGGGGACTGGCTGGCCTTCCGGCCGCAGCCCGGAAGGTCAGGGCTACACGCCACGGTTAGCGATCGGCCCCTAGACGTACCCGTCCACAATGGCGGCCGCGATCTCGCGGTACGCGCGCCTCGTTTCCGGGCGCAACACATCCAAGGTGACCAGGTCGCCGTCGGCCACTCCGCGGTCGTGCGGGACTGCGATCAGCTGGCGGCAGATGCCGGACAGGTGTTCCTCGATGGCGTCCTTGTCCACCCGGGTGGAGACCTCGTCCTTGTCCGTGATGACCACGATCGCGTTGCGGGCCAGGTCCTCGTAGCCGTGGCTGGCCAGCCAGTGCAGGGTGCTGCGGGCCCGTTTCGCGCCGCTGACGGCGTAGCCGGCCGCGATGATCAGGTTGTCCGCCGATTGCAGGATGCCGCTCATGGCGTTGTGTGTCACGCCCGTGCCGCAGTCGATCAGTGCCACGGAGTAGTAAGCGGAGATGAGCTTGCGGATCCGCAGGTATTCCGCGGCCGTCAGGGAATCCGACACCTCAGGGTCCTGTTCGCCGGCAATGAGGTGGAGCCGGCCGGCGTGGTGCATGTAGCGGGCAAGTGCGGTTAGGGAATCGACGGACTCGATGTTCTTGAGCAGGTCCGTGATGGTGCGCGGGCTCTGCTGCTGGTAGATGCCCTCGCCGAGGGCGCGCTCCACGAGGTCGCCGGAATCGGGGTTGGCGTCGATCGCGCAGGGGGGATCGCCGCGGAACTCGGCCAGGGTCAGTCCGACGCCCACCGTGGTGGAGGTCTTGCCGATGCCGCCCTTCAGGCTCAGGACGGCCGTGTTGTAGCTTCCCTGGAGCTGGCGCGAGATGCGCTGGGCGAGCTCGTTCTCTTCGCGCTGCCGGGCGTTCGGGCCCAGGTTCAGCCCGCCGCCGGTCAGCTTGTAGAGGGCGCCGCGGAACCCGCCGACGGGCCGGGGCTTCTGCTCGCGGACGAAGAGGCCGGGGGAACTGATGAAGTCGGGCACCGGGCCGTCGGCCAGGGCCGCGGACCGGCTGGCCGACCGCGTGGAGCGGGCCGGCTGCGCGGGCACGGCCGGAGGTGTTCCGGGGGTCTCGGGCAACGCCGCCGGTGTTGCGCCGGAGGGCGCGTGTGTGGGTGCAGCGGGCGCATCCGCTGCGGCGGCCGCTTCTGCCCATGAACTGCTAGGGGCGGTGCGTGCAGATTGGACGTCGGCTTCGTTGGGCGTGATGATCGGCATGGTTCCCGTCCAGGCATCGGAGCCGTCGGCGCGGCGGTCACGCCGGCGCCGGAGATCCGGCTGCTCGGCGTCCATCGTGTCGTTGGCAGTTTTGGTGTCCACCGGTTCGGACATGTCTATTCCCCCCAGGGATCACAGCGCAGGCCGCTGCGTTGCTTGTTTGAATTGGTCCAAACAGCAAGTCTAGGCGCAGGCACGGTGGTCAGCTGACGAGTACCCGCAGACGCGGCCAGAAAGTGCACTTAGTCAGCGACGCAGAGCGAGCACCACAACGGCGATCGTTGCTGCCGTCAAGAGCACCAGGCCCACATAGGCCCACCATTTCGGCCGGTTGCGGTGGGGGTTGATGTCGACGTACGGCACTGTCATGACTCCTGGCGCTGAGGAACGGAGACGGGCGCGTGTCTGCGCCGCCTGAGGCGAAGCAACACGTAGAACACGGCGGAGAGAAACACGAGACTCCCCAGCAAAATGCACAGCGCAAGGACATAGCCGGGCAATGTCACAGGTGAGACCTCCTGAGAGCAGCGACATCATTGACGCGAGCCCCGGGGATCCCCATCCTTGGGCAAGCTGGCCGCTGGCGAGAGCGGGTCCACGGAAAGGGACCCGGAGATGAGGTTACTCACAGGCTACCGGCGTTGTCCATCCGGCGAGCCCCGCGCCCGCCATCCTCAGCGGTGGGCCCGCGTGTCCTGCAGGCGTTTGATGAACCAGCGCGACTGTTCGGGGCCGTACGGCAGAATCGGGATGGCCTTGGTTGCGTCGTCCGGGGTTTCCCGGGTGGCCTGGATCGCCTGCCGGACCGCGGTGGTCATGGTGTTGGCCATGGTCTTGACGAACTGGTCCGAACACGGCTCGCCGTGGCCGGGGACCAGGAATTCGTACCGGTGCCGCAACGCGGACAGGTGCCGGAGAGCGTCGGCCCAGTCTTCCGGGAAGGAGTCCTCGAAGGACGGGTGGGAACCCTGTTCGACGAGGTCGCCGGCGAAGACGGTGCTCGCGGTGCCGACCAGGAGGTCGCCGTCGGTATGGCCGCGGCCCAGATAGAACAAGGTGGCGCTCTGTCCGCCAAGATCCACCAGGACCGGCTGGTCCCTCACGATGGCGTTCGGAACTACCAACTCAGCGTCGGAGCCCTGACCGGCCGCCATTTCAGGTTCCGCCAAGGCCACAAGCCGGCGCTGCTCGTCGCCGTTCTCCTCAATTTCCGCGGCGCAGTTCTCGTGCGCCCAAAATTCCGTGACGCCGTCGTCGGCGAAGACGGCATTGCCGAAGAAGTGGTCGTAGTGGGCGTGCGTGTTGACAACCACCAGTGGCAGCCCGGTCTTTTCCCGCACGGCCGCCAGGATCTCACGGCCCTGGCGGGGCCCGCCGCCGGTGTCGATCACCATGGCGCGCTCGGTGCCGACCACCAGACCCGTGTTGAGCAGGGAACCTTGAGTTGTCAGTACGTAGTTGTCCGGACCGACCTCGAGCCATCGTGACATTGAATCTCCGTATTTCCGACGCTTTTCCGGCGTTGCTTGTGCGGTCTTGTTGGTGCGGTGTTGGTGCGATGCACAGGCCTCGATTCTACCCGTGTCGGCTGGCAATTCCCTTCAGGGCATGCCCGTCCCGCCCTGTGGCGGCCCTGCCCGTAGGCCCTCGTCTTGGCCCTCGCCGCGGAGTAGCCTGTGGCCTACTTCCGTCGATTAGCCAGGTGCTCCACCGAAACGATTGGGGGTGGCTCCCGTTGAATGCCGGTACCTCCCTGGAGCGGATGGTGTTCTTCAGCGATGCCGTCTTCGCCATCGCCCTGACCCTCTTGGCCCTGGACCTGAAACTGCCCGAGGGCATCCCCGCCGAGCAGCTGGACAGCGCCCTGATCGCGGCCTGGCCGCAGTTGCTGGCGTACGCCCTGTCCTTTGCCATCATCGCCAAGACGTGGATGTCCCACCATTCCGATTTTGCCCTCATCCGCCGCTTCAATGCGAATCTGGCCTGGCTGAATCTGGCCCTCTTGTTCTTTATTGCCATGCTGCCCGCCCCGACGTCGATCCTCAGCGATTATGGGGACGACCCCACTCCGTGGCCCAGCGTTTTGTACGCCGCCAACATTGCCGCCGTCTATCTGATGCTGGCGGCCATTTGGGGCTACGCCAAGCACGCCGGGCTGATGGACCGCGAGATGGCCGCCCACGTGCACCGCCGCATCTTTTACGCGCGCCTGGCCGTGGCCTTGGTCTTCATCTTCTCGATTCCGGCGGCGTTCGCCCTCAACGCCTACACGCCGTTTTTGTGGCTATTGCTCCTGCCGGCGTCGTGGCTGGCGCGGCGACTTTCCGCACAGGCGGAGAAGAGCGCGGGAACCGCTCAGCACTGACCGCACAAAGGTGACCGTGCGGTCCCCGCCCCAGCCCCTGGGATCCCCGGACGAGCCTATGTGAGCGTCAGTTCGATAATCTTGCGAACCGCGAGCACCCCGTTGCCGGGTGCACTGAATGCCACACGAAGCCCTTCACGCAGCCGACCATCACGCGGAACGCCCAACGGCGCCGCAACCCTCGTCCCCCAGATTGTGGTGAGCTTGCAGCTACAGGGGGCATCCTCGAGGCCCCCCGACTCAACCCCGGCAAAGCCCGTGTCACCAGTCTGGCAGCACCAACCAGCAACTCGTTCGCAACCGACACCACTGGAGCAACAACCGTGACGGCACACGTGATACCCACCTCTACATAGACAGCGTCCACGTCACTCCCGAAGTTGGGTCCGCGCTGGCTATCCGGCAAGCTAACCTCATCCGGGCCACACTCGCCGCGTTCGGTCTAGGGCCGGCCGGAAAAGTAAACGGCTCTGCGACTCGAACGCTGGCCCCGCTGACCGGGAAGACGTTTATCGCCAACGGCACGAATTGGCGGGCATTCAAGGCCTGGCAAATGATCTCAGCGACGCTGTGAGCCCCACGGCTGTGGGGTAGGTGCAAGGTTGAGACCCGGAGCAATGCTTCGGGCCTCAACCTTGGCATTGAATTTGGTGCGGATGAACAGGTATGCGAGCACCACGACCGTCATGAACGCCACGGACTGCAACAGGGAGCCGCGTAGCACGATGAGCATGTAGAAAGGCAAGATGCAGGCCAGAACCGTAGGCCGGCCTGTTGTAGCTAGCGCCGCCTCGCTGGACCGGTCGAGCTTGGCGACCGCAGCACCCAAGATCAGCATGCCGACAACCAGAATGAGCCACCCGCCATTGATGAACAGCTCGGCCCACAGCGGGGCTGACAGGTTCTTGAACATGTACAGCTTCCATTCCCCCAGCATTGTCCCCGTGTCCACAGCCTTGTCGGGCCACACACTGCGGGGCAACCAGAAAAACAGGACTCCAAGAAGCTGATTTCCCCAGGTAATCCCCTCCGTCGCCACATATTCGGCCGTGTTTGTAATCTGGGCGAAACTGTCGAAGTCGCCGCTCAACATTGACTCAAGCGGGTTCTGTGACTTCGCGGCCGGGTCCAGTGATCGGCGGAACATGTCAGCAATGGGGAACAGGTACACGAGGCCGAATACTGCGCCCAGCGAGACAAGGCGAAACCTGTTCGCCGTGGCATACGCACCACATGCCCCCAGTAGTGCCAACAGGACCGTCCCGAATATGTAGCGCGGACTGCTGATCGGATTGACACAGAGGAGTAGCGAAACAAGGCTCGCCAGCGGGAGCATGAAAGGTCGGCTTCGCCCCTCACCCTTTCGTTGCTGACGCAAATATATCTGTCCAACAGTAGCGACCAGCAACCCCATCGACGTTGCGCCGACGATCAGAACATTGGTAGTCTTGTCGGCCCACACTTCGCTTCGCAGCAGGTCAAACGCCGACCTGCTGATGAACAGGTTACTGAGCCCGAGGCGGCTGACGTAATAAGCAAATAGCCCTAGGCACGCAATGGTCAGTACATTCACACGGGCGGGGCTGACCAGGGAGCCGACCGCGGGAACCTCTGAAGCCGGAGCCCCCTGCTTGGGTTCTTTTCCCAGGAAGGCTCCGAAAAGGAATGCGACACATCCGGCAATAACAATCGCCGTCGCCTGCCCGTCGAAGGAGTGGCTGATGTTCGGCGTCGTATCCGTGTCAATACCGAGGCGCAACTGGATGGTTGGCGCTATACCCAGGAAGACGTATACAAACAACCAGAAGACCATCTCGAACAAGCGCCGCCGCCTAGAACCAACAATTGCTGCGAACCGCAACCCTGCACCGCAGGCAATGACTAGGGGGCCAAGATAGCTATTCTCGCCACCCTGAGTGGCGGTCGCATCCAGGAGGATGATCGGAGCTATTACCGACAGGAGGAGAGCTACCACCGTCCCCAGAAGCGGCGCAGACATCGCTCTTCCATTGGCGTGGGCCTGTTTTAGATCATGCGCCAAGGCGATTCCCCCAAAAGATTCAGATGTGATTGACCTAATGATAATGGGCGGAGAGCCCTGCTGCTGCCTCTTGGTAATCACTTGTGGAGGATGCAATCCGGTCGACGATCTTGCGGGCTGGCGCCCCGGCCCACACCTCGAAGTCACCGGTTGACTGAGTTAGGACCGCATTCGCCCCAATGATGGAACCCTTGCCGACTCGCAGAGTACCGCGCCCGCCCAGTATCTTGGCCCCCGCGCAAAGCGTAGCCCCGTCGTCTATGACTACTCCTTCGAATCCTTGCTCAGAGTCGCTAGTGCCTACCCCACTGCGACCGATAGTCACCTGCTGATATATGACAACATCGTTGCCAATTGTGGTTCTGGGACTGACGATAATGCCTTGACCGCGGTGGTGGACGACTAGCCCGGTTCCAATCTTTACCTGCGGCGGAAACTCAACACCGTAGATTGACAGTATTTCGGTAGCCAGCTTGCCGATGAGGGGTCGCTGCTGCAGATGGATGAGTTTTTCGGTAGTCCCCATGCTGAGAAGTATATGGGCTCCAAAAGGCTGGCACGGCCGCTGGTGCGGTTCCCGCCGCCTATTTAGCCGTGTGCCTAAGCGTCCGCGTGGTACTCCATGCACTCTGGTAAGCAGTAGCCAAAAGTTCCTCGACGCGGCACACCCCACGCAGGCAGGGTACCAGGCGTTCGGTATCGCCGTGGCAACACAGGTAGCGCAGTACGGCCTGATCTAGGGGCTTAGCGGCGCTGCGAGTACGCGCTCCGCTAAGGCGGCGTGGCCTGCATTGTTGACGTAGGCTTTATCCGGCAGGACGTTGGCGGGGTCGATGAAGTCCGGGCCGATGAGGCTGACATAGGTTGCGCTAACGGCCAGCGCCGCATTCTGCACGGCCTTATCGAGGTCAGTGATCGGCGCAACAACCCCCCACGGTGTGGACGGGCCGACCACGACTATCCGCGCTTTAGGAAGCCGCTCACGCAGGGCCCGGTAAGTCGTGTCGATGGCGGCTGTAACCATGGCGGGGGCCCTGACGAACTGCGAGCGATCGTTCTGCCCACCAGTCACAACAACAACGTAAGGCTTGTGAGACACCGCAGAGTCCGTCATCTCTCGGCAGTTTGGGCAGACGACGAGTCCGCAACCGTTCACGTCCGATACTGCTACGTAGGCGGTGCCACCGCGGCCCATGTTGTCTTCGGCCCAACCCATCTCGGCGGACACCAGGCTCGACCATCGCTTATTCGGCGTGTTGGAGCCCGACCCCTGGGTGTAGGAATCGCCAAGGAATACGGCCGTAGGCTTTGGGGCTACCGTCGCCGTTGGCGTCAAGGAGGGCAGTGCAACCGAGAGCGGGACTTTGGCCGGCAGGAGCGCGTGCCCGACCACACCAAAGGCTGCGAGGCCCAGCAGCGCTAAGCCAACCCCCTCGCGTCTCACATGTCCGCGAGCGCCGAGCCCGGGTTCTCGATCGCGTCGGCGACATAGCGCAGGAAGCCGCCGGCCGCTCCGCCGTCGCACGCGCGGTGGTCGAACGTGAGGGTCAGCTCGGTGACCTTGCGGACCGCGAGCGCGCCGTTGACCACCCAGGGCTTGTCGATGATCCGCCCGACGCCGAGGATCCCCACTTCGGGGTGGTTGATGATCGCGGCGGAACCGTCAACCCCGAACACGCCGTAGTTGTTCAGAGTGAACGTGCCGCTGCCCAGCTCTGCCGGGGTCGCTTTGCCCTCGCGCACGACGGCGGTGAGGCGGCGGATCTCGGCGTCCAGTTCGCGGGCGCTGAGCTTGTCCGCGTTCCGCACCGACGGCACCATCAGCCCGCGGTCGGTCTGCGCCGCGAACCCGAGGTTGACGCCGTCGAAGGCCACAATCTCCTGCATCGCCCCGCCCGCGGCATCCTCGGTGGTCACGATCCTGGTGTTCAGCTCCGGGAACTTCTTCAGCCCGGCAGTAACAAACCGTGCGATGAATGCCAGCAGGCCCGGGGTGTTGTGCGGGTCCGCCTTTTTCAGCGCGGCACGCATCTCCACCAGCGCGGTGGCGTCCACGTCCACCCACACCGTGGCTTCCGGGATTTCGGAGCGGCTGCGCGTCATGTTTGCCGCGACGGCCTTCCGTACGCCCCGGACCGCCGTGCGCCCGGAAATGCCCAGACCGGTGCGCGCGTCGGTGCCGGAACCCGCGATAGGTGCGGCCGGCACGGCGGGCGCCGCCGCCGGGCGCTCAACCACCGGCGCCGGCTTGATGACGGCCTCGACATCGCGCCGCATGATGAGCCCGCTGGCTCCCGACCCTTGGAGTTCCCCCAAATCAACCCCATGATCGCGCGCCATCCGGCGAACCAGCGGAGAGATAACGGCGCCCAGCTTCCCGGGAATCCGGGTGCGCATCAGCACCAGGTCATCGGCAGCCTTCTCCGCAGCAGATACCCCGCTGACAGCCTCAGCCATCCCGGCCCGCTTAGGAGCCCGCGTCCGCCGGGCAACCCCATGCCCGCCCGGCGTCCCGTACCCAATCAGGACATTCCCGGACCCGGCCTTCTCCTCCTCGCGGTAAGCCTCAGCCGCAACAGCAGCCGGCGGAGAAACAGGAGCGGCGGCGGGTGAGCCAGCAGCGAAACCAGCCGGCGCGGATGATGCCGCCCCGGGAGTGGCATCGGGCCTTCCGGAGCCGGCGGCATCGTCCGCAGGACGAATGCTGTCCGGCGAAGGGGCGGGGGCGGCATCATTCGTGCCGGCCCCACCGGCCCCAACGACGGAAGCGCCGGAAACGGAAGCACCAACCGGCATCACCGAGATCAGCGGCTTGCCGACGTCGAGCGTCTGGCCTGGCTCGCCGTGCAGCACGGCCACGGTGCCGGCGTACGGCGAGGGCACCTCCACCATGGACTTGGCGGTCTCGACCTCGGCGATCGGCTGGTCCACGCGGATCTCGTCGCCCACGGCCACGAGCCAGTTCACGAGCTCGGCTTCGGTGAGGCCTTCGCCCAGGTCCGGCAGGAGGAATACTTTCGGTTCGCTCATGGTCAGTCTTCCCACTGGAGGTCGTCAACGGCGTCGAGGATGCGGTCCACGCCGGGCAGGTAGTAGTGCTCGAGCTTCGGCGCCGGGTAGGGCACGTCGAAGCCGGTGACGCGGCGGATCGGTGCGGCCAGGTGGTGGAAGCAGCGTTCCTGGACCCGGGCGACGATTTCCGAGGCCACGGACGCGAAGCCGTGGGCCTCGGCGATGACCACGGCGCGGCCGGTCTTGCGGACCGAGGCACAGACGGTCTCGTCGTCGAACGGGACGATCGAGCGGACGTCGATCACTTCCAGCGAGCGGCCTTCTTCGGCGGCGGCGGCCGCGGCGGCGAGCGCCGTCGGGACGGACGGCCCGTAGGCGATCAGCGTGGCGTCGGTGCCGGGGCGGGCGACGGCGGCCCGACCCTCGGAGGACGTGCCGCGCTCGGTGTTCGTGGCGTGCTCGGCACGCAGCGCGTCCAGGTCCACCTGGTCCTTGGACCAGTACAGCTTCTTGGGCTCCATGAACATCACTGGATCGTCGGAGTCGATGGCCTCGCGGAGCATCCGGTAGCCGTCGGCCACGGTGGCGGGGGTGAAGACCTTCAGGCCGGCGGTGTGCGCGTAGTAGGCCTCGGAAGAGTCGCAGTGGTGCTCCACTCCCCCGATCCCGCCGGCGTACGGGACCCGGATGACCATGGGCAGCTTCACGGCGCCCTTGGTGCGGTTGTGCATCTTGGCGACGTGGCTGACGATCTGTTCGAAGGCCGGGTACGCGAACGCGTCGAACTGCATCTCGATGACCGGGCGCATGCCGTTCATCGCCATCCCCACGGCCATGCCCACGATCCCGGATTCGGCCAGCGGGGTGTCGAAGCAGCGGCTCGTGCCGAAGGTCTTGGTGAGACCGTCCGTGATGCGGAAGACGCCGCCAAGCATGCCGACATCCTCGCCGAAGACCAGGACCGACGCATCCGCGTGCATGGCGTCAGCCATCGCGGTGTTGAGCGCCTTGGCCAGCGTGACGGCCTGCGGGCCGGTCAGCTCTGCGGTGGCTGCAGCCTTGGCGGCCGCGCGGGCGGTCGCGGCGCTGACATTGCCGTTCGCCTCGGAGGACGTGGTGATGCTGGGGCTCATTTGCCGGCCTCCCTTGAGTTGGATGCGGCTGCGGTGGATGCGGCGTCGCGGGCCAGTTCGTCGGCGAGCATGGCTGACTGTTCCTTCAGCTGTGGGGTGGGGGTGGAGAAGACGTACTTGAAGAGGTCCTGCGGTTCCACCGGGACTTCTTCGCTGAGGCCTTCGCGCAGCTGCGTGGCGACCGCTTCCGCCTTGTCGGTGATCCTGGCGGCGCGGTCATCGTCCAGCAGGCCGCGGTCCGTCAGATAAGTCTGCATCCGGCTCAGCGGGTCCTTGGCGACCCATTCGGCGACTTCGCTGTCCTGCCGGTAGCGGGTGGCGTCGTCGGCGTTGGTGTGCGCCTGCATCCGGTAGGTGTGCGCCTCCACGAGCAGCGGGCCGGAACCTTCCCGGGCGAGCTTGACGGCCCGGCCGAGGACGGCGAGCAGGGCCACGACGTCGTTGCCGTCCACGCGTTCGCCGGCCATGCCGTAGCCCACGGCCTTGTGGGCCAGCGAGGGCGCAACGGACTGGTGCGCGAGCGGCACGGAGATCGCGTACTGGTTGTTTTGGACGAAGAAGACCACGGGCAGGTGGAAGACGGCGGCGAAGTTCAGGGCCTCGTGGAAGTCGCCTTCGCTGGTGGCGCCGTCGCCGCACATGGCCAGGACCACGGTGTCCTCGCCGCGCAGCTTGGCGGCGTGGGCAACGCCGACGCCGTGCAGCAGCTGGGTGGTCAGCGGGGTGCACTGGATGCCGACCTTGTTCTTGGCGGGGTCGTACCCGCTGTGCCAGTCGCCGCGGAACAGCGTCATGGTCTGCACCGGGTCCACGCCGCGGACCATCACGGCCACGGAGTCGCGGTAGGTAGGGAACAGCCAGTCACCCTCGGCAAGGCACAGGGCGGCGGCAACCTGGCACGCCTCCTGGCCGTGGCTGGAGGGGTAGACGGCCATGCGGCCCTGCCGGACCAGCGCGGAGTTCTGGTCATTGACGCGGCGGCCGACGACGAGCTGCTCGTAGGCGGCCATCAGTTCGGCTTCGCTGGGCAGGCTGTACTCGTGCCCCGGCTGGGTGCCCTGCTCCGTGTGCGGATTCAGGGTGCCGTCGGGCCCGACCATCTGGATCTGGTGGCGGGCCGGGAGCATGTAGTCCTCAACAGTGATGCCGAACTTACTCACGGCATCACTGGCTGAATTTTGCTGCGCGGCCTGCTGCGCGTGTTGCTGCGCAGTGTGGTCTGCGGAGATCGTCATTGGTCCGTCTTTCTGTAGCCACTAATCTGTCCCAGTATGCCGCCAGCTGATGTTTCGTATCCACCTCCACCGAAAATCGTGGAGATGTCCACAAATATGCCCTAATCTTGAAGACAAATCGTAAGTGTGAGCTGGATTACCGGCGGGGGTCGTAGACGAATGGCAGAGCTCGAATCAGAGCAGATGGCGGTGCCGCTGGACGATGTGGACCGGAACATCATCGCGGAGCTGACCCGGGACGGCCGGATGTCGGTGACACAGGTGGCCGAGAACGTCCACATTTCCCGCGCCCACGCCTACACCCGCATCGCCCGGCTCACCGGCGAAGGCGTCCTGACCAAGTTCACCGCCCTGGTGGATCCCATCAAAGCCGGCCTGAAGTCTTCTGCCTACGTCACGCTGAAAGTGCGCCAGCACTCCTGGCGCGAGCTGCGCGAACTCCTGCGCGCGATCCCCGAGGTCCATCACATCGCGCTGGTGGGCGGGGACTTCGATGTCATCCTGCTGGTGCGCGCCGTGGACAACATTGACCTTCGCCGGGTGATTTTCGATCAGCTGCAGTCCATGCCCGGAGTCCTGGACACCCAGACGTTCCTGGTGTTCGAGGATTTGGATACGCGGTAAGACTTGAGGACTGCTCGTGGTCGCGAAGGATTTCCCGCAATACTTGAAAAGGCTAAAGAACCGTGCTCGATGTTTTCCGGAACCGTTGAAAGCGCCGTTCCTTCCGCCGCGAAGGCACCATCAACCAAGTGGACTAGCCCGCTGGCTGGCCGGTTTCAGCAGTCACCTGACGGCGCCCGCCGGTCAGCACGCTGACGGAAATAACGCCGTAGTGCCCAAGTTGCCGAGCTTGTGGCTTCAGCTTCTTTTCCCAACCTTTTCCCAAGATGCGGAATGACATACCACAAGCGATGAAGAGCCGTTTCTGGACGGCGCCAGCGACCGGGATGTCACGGATACTCTGGAATCACTGTTCTGTCCGCCGCGTAGTCAAGACACCACAAAACCACAGGTCGGGAAGCCTGTTGGCTGGTGGGTTCGACAATGACCCGGCGCCGGTCGAGTAGCGGGCCCGACAGAGATGACGCGTTAGTTGGGCAGGTTAAAGAGGAAGCGTACGTCGCCACCCGGTACGTTCAATCGAGACTCGTGGTCCATCCTTGAATCGGATCAATTCCACCTGACCGACAACGGCGAAAGCCTTTAGCCTGGCGGCCCAGAGGCTTGAAGCCGAGCCCGCTCCCCGGCGCCCCCACGCAACCCTAGGCTCTCAGCATTCCGCCTCATAATAGACGTTTCCTTCCTTATTGCGTGTCTATAAGAAAAGGACCAGCCAATAAGGCCAGCTACGGAAGCGAACAAAGTAACAGTGCCGATAGGGTCGCCCCATGGCAACCATGCGCCTGAACTTCCAAGAAAGGACACCAAGAGCGAAAAGATGACAATAACTAGCCTTAACAAAGCCCCGTGACGTTGATATCCAAGCGCCAAAGCAGCAGCCGAAAGAGGGGCAGCAGCAGAACCGATGAGACCAACCACCCCTACTATCACGGCTATCCGCAATAGATCCGTGGATCTCAACCCTGACAATGCGATAATTAGCGTCTCCGCCAGCGCAATATACAAAAGTGCAAATATCGAACTGGATATTACGGCGATTGATACCTGCTTACGCAAAACCCTAAGCTGACTTCGAGACGTGAGCTGCCAAGCATTCAGGCCGAACATCGTGATCAACGACGTACACAATATGTTGATGGGTCCAAGCGAACTCTGCAATACGCGATAAGTCCCGGCATCCGCCGATCCGAGGACGAGGGCCGTCATGAGCATCGGAGAAAGCGTAGCGGCTGCACTCAGTATGGCGTCGAGTCCTGACCACTTTCCTAGGCGCCAGGTCGTCTTGACTAAGGCATTGGGCACTTCGCTCCCGCGTCCCCCTCTGAGCAGAGGTAGTAGAGCAAGAGCCACTGCAAGAGCACCGCTGAGTCCCCAATAGATGGTCAGGTCCAATGCAAGGTGGAAGTTACCAGGAAAGAACAACGTAACGAATATCAGCAATAGCCAACATCCGTCGCTAAATACAGCTCGCGCCGTTAAGCCCCGAGACATAAGACAGTAGCGAAGTGTATCCTGCGCCAAGGCGGCAACGCCGGCCACGAGGCCGGCCAGAAACCACTCAGCGTAGCGGTTGCCGTCGGCACCGAAAGCAACCGAAATCAACCCCGCAATGGCGACAGCCAAAGGAACAGACACTAAAGCTACCCACGAGAGAGGAATAACAGTCTTGCCATTGGCGCGTTGAGTCGAAAGGGCTGGAGCAAGAAACGCGGATCGCTGGAGCATTACCGAGGTCATTATGATGAGCTGCACAAGCGAGAAATCAGAAAGCTGCTGTTGYCCCATGGATCGCGCAGCACCGAGCAACAGCACGACGCTGGATGCGGCTGCGATTGCGGTATTAACGACAACCAACACATTTCGGTGCTTAAGTTTTGCTAATAGTCCCGACCTTAACACTTCCCCATCCTCGCTATAATAAGGCTGCCTTCGAATTGGCACATCAACTTATGGGGCCATTGGATGTTGCACCGATTCTGATAACACTTCGCGAACGGCTCCATTCACCAAGGCAGCCAATTGAATCCGGAGGAGAGCAACAATTCTATTCAGTCTGCTTGACGGGAAACGTTGATGGGGGCCTCAAATTACCACCACTGTTTATGTCATGCAATTCGCTCGGCTCGAGATCCTCCACTAGTACTTGAGTGGCTGGAGGCGACTGTTCCCTCTCGGCCTTCTGCTTGCGTTCCTTTTTTTGCTTCGAAAGGTTAGCGCCATAGTACCCATAAGCGTAAGAGTCCTGACCCTTCGCCGGGAGGAAGTTCAGAACGATACCCAAAATCTCGGATCCCACTAAGGAAAGCGCATTCATTGACTTCTCAAGGTCATTACTTCGCAACTTCTGCGTTCCCACGACCAATACCACGCCGCCCACATGTTGCGAAAGGACTGCTGCATCCGTAACTGGCAGCAGCGGTGGCGCATCGATTATTATCCAGTCAAAAACCTTTTCAAGCCTGACAATAAGCGCTTTCATTTCCAGTGATCCCAACAACTCACTCGGGTTCGGAGGAATTTGTCCAGAAGTTAGTACGAAAAGATTATCGTCACCCCAGGGCTGGAGCAGATCGTCGATGTCCGCGGCTCCAACGAGGGCAGTAGTCAGGCCAGCTCCCTCACCAAGCCCCAAATACTCACTAATCATAGGGCGCCTAAGATCTGCATCTACAAGACATACCGAATGACCGGCTTGAGCTAGCGCGATGGCCAAATTTGTAGCCGTAGTGCTTTTTCCTTCCCCCGGAAGGGAGGAAGTTACTAGTACTGTCTTCGCATGTCCGGTTACGTTCGCGAACTGAAGATTTGTGCGCAGCTGACGGTAGGCTTCCGCCCTAGGGCTGTGCTGTCCTGTCTGAGAAAGGAGGGGACTACGGGCGGCGTCCTGATTGAAGGCAATAGCACCCAATAGCGGTGCATCCGTAACCCGCCTAAGATCGCTCTCCCCGCGTACCCTGTTGTCGAACGAGGACTTCAGAACGGCCACACTCGCTCCCGCCGCCAGTCCCAAGATCAGCCCGACGAGGAGGTCAAGACGGGTATTGGGGGCCGACGGGGCGACTGGCGCCTTGGCAGGCTTGATGATTGAAAGGCTTACGGGAGACGTGCCATTCCCGGTCTTCGGCCTTTCGAGAGTGTCGACTGTCTTCACGAGACTGCTCACAACGGCTTGAGCGATAGCCGCGGCTTGCACTGAGGAACTGTCCGACACCGAGATCGAAATCAACACGGTATTAGCTTCAGTCGTAGCGCTTACGCGGGTTGCCAACTCCTCCGCCGTTGAGTCAAGACCCAGAGAATCGATGGCTGGCTGAAGGACCACCGGGCTATCGATAGTTCTCACGTATGACTGCACGCGGGCTTGACTAAAGCTATTTCCTTGCTGCAGCTCCTGCACGGATCCGGAATTCTGGATAGCTACAAATAGCTCAGTCTCGGCAGTGTACGTAGGCTTGGTAAGTAACGCAACGGCTCCCCCGGCAATCAGCCCAATCAACGTGAAGGCGACGACAACAAGCCAGTTTCGTCGCATAACACGCATGTAGTCGCGCAGATCCAAATTAGGGTCCCCCTATGTCGACCACTATCGGCGGCCTGTAGATGTGTCGCAGACAGCAACCGGATGTGACAGCCAATTTATTCGGCAATGGCAATCCTACCCGAACATGGCTGGCGGACTTTCCTCGACTGAGGGCGTTCTTTTCAAGGCGCGCCGCGCAACTATCCTAAGGATGGTGCACGCTTTCGGCGGCCTGACCGACGACCGGTTTCCTCGGGATCGAATCATAGTGTGCTAGAACCGGATGAAGTTCATGAAGGAAACAGCCCAGGAAGCTGTCCTCCTTCAGCTTCGCCGCGAACCAGGCCTGGCGGCCATCGCAGCTCTGGACTCCAACAACATCGTAATTTCTCCAGCTCACAGTCATATGAGGCAGCGATCACACGAAGGGTGGGTCATCAAGAGCTGGCGAACCGGCCCTTCGCAACCGCCTGAAAAATCGCCACCCGCACCAGCCAAGGTTCCGTCGCCGACAGTGAGGGCTGCCACAGACCTGGAGTTCGACGCTGCCCTATCTGTAGCGTCTGAGGAAGTGTTTCACACCGTCCGGACAACGAGTTCCCAGCCGCTTCGGCTGAGCCGCCCCCCGCTGCCGGCGCATAAAGCTTTGGGGCAGTGATCGGCGATGACCAGTCGAAAGCAGGCGCCGCCTCAGTTCAGAAGTCTCGCACAAGTGCCGCGCAACCGAACTAAGCAATGTATCATCAGGCGAGCTATTGCACCGTCAGACCGTGACATGATCGTGACATGCTTGGCAAAGCTGATCTCGGACAGCATCCGACCTGCTATGCAAATAGGGACGATGGCCTGCCGCCCATTGTTTTTGACATCATGATGCCGCCGAGGAAAATATATTGACTAAAATTGGGGATGATGCAAAGACTCTCCCGCACCGACGTATGCGCGTTCTGTGGCTAACTAACATAGCCGCGCCATACCGGTTGCCTGTCTGGCTGCGCCTGGGGCATGACCACGACTTAAGGATAGGGCTTCTTGAGTCTAATAAGGCACTGATTTCTGATTCGACAGCCAACAGAGGCGAAGACTGGCTGCATCGAGGATCGGATTATATTAGGTATCAAGAGATTCCTACAATAAAGGTAAAGCGCGGTGAATCGCGCTACTACATTTTGCGTAGCCTTTCTTCGATTTTTCAAGTCAAAAATAGAGACGTCATACTATTTGGCGGCTGGGAGTCACCGGCATACTGGGCATTCCTCTTGGCGGCAGTTGTTTTCCGCGTTGGTCGAGTGGGATTCTACGAAAGCCCTATCAGCACGATGCGTCACACCAGAGGCCCGGTCGCATGGGTGCGCACAAAGTTTTTCAAATCGATGCATGTAGTTGTGGCTCCGGGTGCGGCAGCGCGAGAGGCCCTCTCATCCATCGGGGTCAATCCAGAGAACATTGTTGTCGGATTCAACGCAGTTGATGTGGAATCATTTCACCGGGCATCTTCGATGCGGTCGACCGAGATTCCCGCAAACGAGGATTCTGGGCACGTATTTCTATATGTAGGGCAGCTCATTGAACGAAAACGTGTCGCGTCTATCATTCAAGCCTATAATGAAATTGCGAATCCAAACGACCGATTGTGCATTATTGGGTCCGGCGACCAAGAGCCCGTCCTTAGGCGGCTGGCCAGACATTCAGATAGTGGCATCAGCTTTATCCCATATGTCAGCAACAGCTCGTTGCCTGAAATTATGTCTGGCTGCATGACACTGGTTCTGGCTTCATCTCGTGAAGTCTGGGGACTCGTGGTGAACGAGGCCCTAGCCGCAGGTATGCACGCGGTAGTTACATCCAATTGCGGAGTTGCGCCCTCGGTCAAAGCTATGATGGGCGTCTTCGTGGCACAGCCAAGTTTGAGCGACCTTGCCGCCCAGATGCAAGCCTCCCGCGAAGCTTGGAACGGTCCGATCCAAGTTCCGGAGATCCTCACACATACACCGGAAAGATTCGCTGAAGTCTTCGACACTGCTCTTCACCGAGCTGCCGGGTACCGTCCTCGATATACTGATTCTTCCGCGCCCTCGAAGGCCAGTCCTTCACTGCCTGAACGCGGGTAGCGTGCACGTGGTGGATTCTAATTCAGGTACTTCGGGCGCCCGGTGCCCGTCCCATTGAAATCGGTAAATGCATTGAAGATCCTGGAAGTGAGATTTATTACATGGGAACACTGAGGAAGCTAGCTTCATTCTCGGGCGCGGGGTACATCAAAGGAAAACCTATAATTGTCCAAGCACTCTGGCTCGTGACTTCCGCTGCTCTAGTTGAACGCATATGGTGCCCAGCTCCCGCTCGCGTAGCGATTTTGAGGCTTTTTGGCGCAAAAATCGGCACGGGCGTGCTTATTCGGCATGGTGTGCGTGTCCACTGGCCCTGGAAGCTCGAAATCGGTGACAACGTGTGGATCGGAGTCGACGCGTGGTTGCTGAATCTCGAGTTCATCCGTATTGGGTCCGACGTATGCATTTCTCAAGGGGTGATGCTTTGTACCGGAAGTCACGACGCAAGATCCCCAAGTTTTGAATTCGACAATGGTCCCATCCATGTTCAAAATGGAGCCTGGATTGCTGCTAGGGCCACGGTACTCCGAGGCGTAACAATCGGCGAAAACGCAATTGTTGGTGCAACGGGCCTGGTCACGCAGGACGTGCCCGAAGGGGCTCGGACGCTAGCGCCCCGCGCCAGCGTCGTGGGAGAGGGACTGCTCCGATGAGAATAATTCAGGTCGCGACCCTTATTACACCGGACGGGGCATACGGTGGTCCAGTTCGCGTCGCCGTCAATCAGACGCGGGCGTTGCTCAATGCTGGTCACGAAGTCGTCATGGCGGCAGCTGCGCGCGGCTTCAAGGGAGTGCTGCCGAATACCTTTGACGGAGTGCCAGCGAAACTATTCCCGGCAAGAAACATACCGAAACTGGGATTCGCAGGAACATTCTCTCCATCCCTTCTGGAATGGCTACGGCGGGCTGCACAGACCGCAGATGTTTTGCACATCCATATGGGCAGGGATTTCGTCACACTTCCTGCCGCCGCAATAGCGGCCCGGAGAGGTACCCCGTACGTTACTCAGACTCACGGAATGATTGCGCCATCCTCGCACATATTTTCGGGCCCGGTTGACGCATTCTGGACCAAACGAGCGCTGAACGGGGCAAATCGGGTCCTATATCTAACGAACACGGAACGAAGTGGCCTGTTGGATCTGGGGACGAACGAACAGAAACTCCAAGAATTACCCAACGGCGTGCCTGCGCTAACTGCCCCAAGCCCCCTATCGCGCGATGTTGAAGTGCTCTTCCTTGCAAGGCTCCACACTCGCAAACGGCCCCTCATGTTCATTGAGATGGCAAAACGGCTCCAAGCCCGTTTTCCGGCCGCTCGCTTTGTCCTAGTGGGCCCCGATGAAGGTGAGGGGTCTTCAGTGCGTTCGGCAATCGCCGCATCGGGAATGGGAGATCGGCTTAGCTGGGAAGGTCCGGTAGAGCCCCACGACGCTGCGGCGCGGATTGGCAAGAGCTCGATATACGTGTTGCCGTCTATTGACGAACCATTTCCAATGGCGGTTCTGGAGGCCATGTCATTGGGCAAGCCTGTGGTCATCACGGACACCTGCGGGCTTGCTGACGCGGTAACGACGGCGGGGGCCGGTGTCGTTACAGGTCCCGATATTGAATCCCTAACTACGGCCGTCGCCGATCTGCTAGCAAGCCACCCGAAACGCCAGGAAACCGCTACCAATGCACAACGACTGGCACGAGAGAGGTTCGGTATGGACGCCATCGTCCGGAAGCTTTCCGAAATATATAGCGAAGCTGCGAGGGATCGTGGCTTGTAGGTACTTGGAATGAACAAGAAAAGGACTTTAATAATTGTTCAGCCATACGTTCCGGAGTATCGAGTTGGTTTCTTTTCTAATTTGATTGACACCCTGGCTGACCACAATGTTCAATGCTGGATCGCTGCGGCATCCCCCCCGGCCCAGCAGTCAGCGCGTGGAGACGCTGCTGTCGCAGATTGGATCATTCCTTTCCGTTCTCGGAGTCTACGAATCGCAGGAAGAACCCTTGGGCTGGGAGGCGCTCGACCGCTCTGGCATCGTGCAGACGGGGTGATAGTAGGGCACTTGGGTTCCTCGCTAGACACATATTTGGCCATTGGTGATGGTAAGTGCGGCCGAATGAAAGTCGGAGTGTGGGGACATATCAAGTCCTATGTAAATGATGGTCATCCTCTCGATCTTGCCTTGGAAAAATGGCAACTTCGAAATGTTGACCACGTGTTTGCCTATTCGCCCGGAGGTCGGGATTACGGCATCGCTGCTGGAGTCGATAGCACTCAAATTACGACGGTCATGAATTCGACTGATACAACCACTTTGAGCCAGGCTAAGAACTCCCTTGATGTTATTCAGCTCAGAGAGTTCATGAATGCTCATGGTTTGACTCCCGGGAGGACTCTAGGTTTCATTGGAGGACTGGATTATAGCAAAAGAATAGATTTTCTTTCGCAGACTTTGGACCGTCTATGGCTTTCTGATCCTGACGTGAAGATCCTCATTGGAGGCCGTGGCGAACTGGCAGGAATGTTAAAAACATCCGTAGATCGCGGGCAAGCGATAATGCTGGGCTATGCGGACTCAGTTGGCCAAGCCCTCATTGCAAGAGCCTCGTCCGCTCTGCTAATGCCGGGTCGAATCGGCCTCGTAGCGGTAGACGCACTCGTACTCGGCATCCCAATCATAACTACGGACTGGAAATACCATGCCCCCGAAGCGGAGTTTCTTGTGGAGGGTGAGTCTTGCTTCACGGCAATAGACGACGTTGACTCTTACGTCTCGCTTGTACGAACATTCCTGCAGGAACGTTCGTGGGTAGAAGATGGGAACCACCCGTCCTGGCGTTATCCCACTATTGACGGCATGGTTAGAAATTTCAGTTCAGGCGTCCTGAAAATGCTCGACGCCCCTGGCCCGGCCTGAGCTCATCGAAACGGGTTTGAGTAAATCCAACCACTAACAATCTGGAATGAAGTTTCATTGAAGATTACAATTCTTGGCATCAACTACGCTCCTGAACCCACCGGCAATGCTCCATACACAACGAGCCTGGCCGAAGGTCTTCAAGCAGCCGGCCACACCGTTCATGTCGTCACGGGCTATCCTCACTATCCCGAGTGGCAGATGAAGGATGGCTACGGCGGCTGGGTCAGCGACGAGGTCGTCAACGGGGTGGCCACCAAGCGTCTCAGGCACTTCATCCCCCGGATGCCCAACACAATTCATCGCATGCACATGGAAGTGAGCTTTGGTCTGCGTCTGCTGTTCGCCCGATGGGGTCACCCGGATGTTGTCTTGGTCATTAGTCCTGCGTTGTTCTCATCCGCACTCGCGATACTTCGCGTCCGGCTTTCCCCTAGGCGCCCCGCAGTTGGAATTTGGGTGCAGGACATATACAGCCGCGGCGTTGTAGAGACTGGCACGGGTGGCAAAGGATTGGGGCGGGTGATGGGCAAGGTTGAGTCGCTTATTCTGCGCTCCGCCGATGGTGTTGTCGTAATTCATGACCGATTCCGACAATACATCGTCAACTCTCTTAAAGTTCCCAAAGAAGCAACTCGCGTAATACGCAACTGGACGCATCTTCCTACTGCTCCGATTTGTGACCGTGCTCAAACACGCGTGCAGCTGGGATGGGCGTCAGGTGATGTAATTGTCCTTCACGCTGGAAATATGGGTAAGAAGCAGGGTCTAGAAAACGTAGTCGCCGCGGCTCGTTTGGCAGAGGAGCGCAATAGTCCCGTGAAATTTGTTCTAATGGGCGACGGAAACCAGCGCAAGGCTCTCGAAGCAGATGCAACAGGCTTGAGCAGTATCCAGTTCATCGATCCATTGCCCGGAGATGATTTCCAGGGAGCCCTAGCCGCGGCCGACGTTCTCCTCGTAAACGAACTCCCTGGCGTGAAGGATATGGCGGTGCCGAGCAAACTTACCTCGTATTTCAGCACGGGCCGGCCCGTCATCGCGGCAACCGATAATGGGAGCGTCACTTCATCGGAGATGCTCGCGTCCGGCGGTGGCGTTCGCGTCGATGCGGCCGACCCCATCGGATTATTGGAGATCGCCGAGGAGCTTGGGCGAGACTCAGCCATGGCGTCCAGTCTTGGGGCTCAGGGTCTTCGATTCAGGTTTGACACTTTGTCCGAAGCCGCCGCTATTGGCCACTATGATGATTTCATCACCAGTCTGGCATCGTCACGCGGCCGATAGGACGCGTGACTTTCTGTACGCACCATGGGGGCACTATGACAAAACGCGCACTTATCACCGGGATAACCGGACAGGACGGCTCCTACCTCGCCGAGCTCCTGCTATCAAAGGGATACGAGGTTCACGGCCTTATCCGCCGGGCCTCCACGTTCAACACGGCCCGAGTGGATCACCTTTATGTGGACCCGCACGATCCTAGCGCCAAGCTGTTTCTCCACTACGGCGACCTCAGTGACGGCGCCCGCCTCGTCACCTTATTGGCGGAGATCAAGCCGGACGAGGTCTACAACCTGGCAGCCCAGTCCCACGTGCGCGTCTCGTTTGACGAACCGGAACACACGGCCGACACCACAGGAGTAGGGACCATCCGCCTCCTCGAAGCTGTCCGCATGTCGGGCATCGAGACCAAGTTCTACCAGGCCTCCTCCTCCGAAATGTTTGGCGCTACGCCTCCCCCGCAAAACGAGGACACTCCGTTTTATCCCCGATCCCCCTACGGCGCTGCGAAGGTGTACAGCTACTGGATCACCAAGAACTACCGCGAAGCTTACGGAATGTACGCAGTGAACGGCATCCTGTTCAACCACGAATCGCCTCGCCGCGGCGAAACGTTTGTTACACGCAAGATCACTCGCGCGGTGGCCGCTATCAAAGCCGGCAAGCAGGACTTGCTCTACATGGGAAACTTGGACGCCGTCCGCGACTGGGGGTATGCCGCCGAATACGTCGAAGGGATGTGGCGAATGCTGCAGGCCGACGAGCCGGACGATTTTGTTCTAGCCACAGGCGGCAATTACACCGTTCGCGACTTCCTCCAAATCTCCTTCGAACACGCTGGGCTCAATTGGGAAAACCACGTGCGCTTCGATGAACGCTATCTTCGCCCGACAGAAGTTGATGCCTTGGTGGGAGATGCATCAAAGGCTGAGGAGAAGCTCGGCTGGAAGGCTTCGGTTCACACCCCGGAGTTGGCCCGTATCATGGTCGAGGCTGACATCGAGGCACTGAAGCACGCAGGCAATCATTGGATCGACAGCGTCGATCTTGACAGCTGGAAGAACTGATGTCCGCGAACATCGATTTCGTTCCAGGGCAGCTGGACCGGGCTTCAGCTTTCTACATCGCCGGACACCGCGGCCTTGTCGGCTCAGCAATCTGGCGGAAACTTGAATCGGACGGTTTCACGAATCTCATCGGCCGCAATTCGACGGAACTCGATTTAAAGGACAGGGACGCAGTATTCCAGTTCTTTGCCGAGACTAAGCCTCGCTATGTGGTTCTCGCGGCAGCCAAGGTTGGAGGAATTCTGGCCAACAACACGTACCCGGTCGACTTCCTCAGCGACAACCTCCGTATCCAGGTAAATGTCCTGGATGCCGCCGTGAAATACGGGGTGGAACGCCTCCTGTTCCTGGGGTCCTCATGTATCTACCCAAAATTCGCGGACCAGCCCATTCGGGAAGACTCACTCCTTACTGGTCACCTGGAACCGACGAACGACGCGTACGCAGTTGCTAAAATCGCCGGAATCATGCAGATTCAGGCGGTCCGGCGGCAGTATGGCTTGCCGTGGATCTCGGCAATGCCTACGAACCTTTACGGGCCCGGGGACAACTTCTCTCCCGAAGGTTCCCATGTCCTTCCTGCCCTTATCCGCCGCTACGACGAAGCGGCCCGGTCTGGAGCCCAAAGCGTCAGTAACTGGGGAACCGGAACGCCTCGACGCGAGTTCCTGCATGTGAACGATATGGCTGCTGCTTGCCTTCACCTCCTAGAGAATTACGACGGCGCTTCCCAGGTGAATGTAGGGACGGGGACAGATGTCACCATCAAAGAATTGGCGTCCCTCGTTGCTGATGCGGTCGGCTACAAGGGCGTCATTCAGTGGGACAGCTCCAAGCCTGACGGAACCCCACGCAAGTTGCTGGATGTTTCCAAACTGACAGGGGCCGGCTGGTCAGCTTCAATCGGGCTCCAAGAGGGTGTTCGAGAGACTGTAGATTGGTATCGCGCGAACATTGCGTCGATCCGCAGCTAGTTAACGCTGTCAGCGCATAGCTGAATGCGTAATCCAGAACTTCAAAAAATTGGGGGAATCTGATGCCTGCGGGCAGAGATTGGCGTGCTCGATCTTCCCGGCGTTTACGGGTGGTCGATGCCTTCGTCGTTGTTTGGGCTGTGGCCGGAGCCTTTATTATCCGATTTGGAATTGAACCAGACTTCGTTGTTGCCGGGCAGGAATTCAACTATGCGTGGCTCTCAGTTGCACTGGCTGTCGTGTGGTGGTTCATGCTGGGCGCTTGGAACAGCAGGAAGCCGAGGGTTCTGGGGGCCGGGCCCGACGAATACAAGCGCGTCGCAGCGGCTTCACTTTGGCTATTTGGCCTCATCGCCATCGTCTCCTACGTCCTCCGCGTCGATACTGCACGAGGGTATGTTGGAGTTGCGCTTCCGGTTGGGCTAATTGGGTTACTCCTTGGCCGCTGGCTTATCAGACAGCATCTCAATATCAACCGTCTCCGCGGCCAGAGCATGTCGCTATTACTCATCTTGGGTGGTCCCAGCGCTGTCGCGCATCTAGCGGCGTCCCTTGAAGGCGCGAAGTCTTCTGGCTATCTGCCCATTGCGGCTTACACGCCAGGAGCCCACGCGGAATCCGGCATTGAACCGGAGTCCGGGCTGCCAATATTGGGACACAAGCCTGACGCGCGCTCGATCATCGAGGCAATCGATGTCTGCGGCGCAGACGCTGTCGCCGTATCTGCTGGAGTCCAGCTCCATCCACAAATACTCCGGCACCTCGGCTGGGAGCTTGCGTCCAGAAATATCGGGCTGATCATGGCCCCCGCGCTGACCGACGTTGCGGGACCGCGAATTCACACCCAACAAGTGGCAGGGTTACCCCTGATTCACGTGACAACACCTACTCTGGATGGCGGACAAGGTGTGGCTAAGCGACTGTTTGACATCTTTGTTTCATCAGTGCTGATCATCGTCTCCTCACCCGTCATGGTTGTCGTGGGGATACTCGTGAAAATTGAAAGCCAGGGTCCCGCACTCTTCAAGCAAGTGCGGGTTGGGATCGCGGGCGAACACTTCGACATGTTGAAGTTCCGCTCGATGGTTGTTGATGCAGAGCAGCGTCTGACCGAACTTGCACACCACAGTGACGGGAATGGGCTCCTCTTCAAGATGAAGAATGACCCACGGGTAACCCGAGTTGGGAAGTTCATCAGAAAATTCAGCCTGGACGAGCTACCCCAGCTGTTCAACATTTTCATGGGTTCCATGAGTTTGGTCGGACCGCGTCCCCCATTGCCCTCTGAGGTAGCAGCATATGAGCACGATGTTCGTCGCCGGCTCTTGGTTAAACCAGGCCTCACCGGCCTATGGCAGGTCAGCGGGCGTTCAAACCTCTCGTGGCAGGACTCAGTCAGGCTTGACCTCTACTACGTGGAAAACTGGTCACTCGCCGGGGATCTCATGATCCTGCTGAAGACTTTTCGCGCCGTCTTTCGTGGCGCAGGCGCTTACTAACACCTGCTGACGAACGCCCTTTCATAGTCAAGGAACAACAATGCAAATATCTGTAATCGGCTGTGGCTACCTGGGTGCCGTGCATGCAGCCTGTATGGCCAAGCTAGGACACAACGTTGTCGGCATCGACGTAGATGAACACAAAATCGCTGCCCTGGCCTCTGCGCAGGCGCCCTTTTACGAGCCCGGGCTGGACGAACTCCTTAATGACGTGCAGTCGATCGGCAGACTCACGTTCACAACGGACATCACCGCAGCAGCCGGAAGCGACGTCCACTTCATTTGCGTCGGTACGCCGCAAAAGAAGGGTGAGAATGGCGCAGACATGCGGTATGTTGACGCGGCCACCGCTGCGCTTCTCCCCTATCTGCAACCCGGCAATGTGGTCGTCGGTAAGTCCACTGTGCCTGTCGGCACCGCCGCACGGCTGGCAGAGATGGTCCGGGAGGTCCAGCCGACTGCGCAGCTGATGTGGAATCCGGAATTCCTGCGCGAAGGACACGCCGTCTCAGACACCCTCCAACCGGACCGCTTTGTATACGGCGTCGAGGGCGGCTCCGAGGACCATCCCGCCGTCGCAATACTGGACGAGATCTACTCCGTTCCTCTGAACGCGGGCACTCCTCGATTGGTGTCCGACCTGGCAACAGCAGAACTAGTCAAAGCAGCGGCCAATTCTTTCCTCGCGACCAAAATTTCCTTTATCAACGCCATGGCGGAAGTTTGTGAATCAGCCGGGGCCGACGTGAGTCAGTTGGCCGATGCAATCGGCCTCGACGACAGAATCGGCCGGAAATTCCTCAATGCCGGGATCGGCTTCGGCGGAGGATGTCTGCCGAAGGACATCAGGGCCTTCATGGCCCGCGCGGGAGAGTTAGGTGCTGACCAGGCGCTGACGTTCCTACGCGAGGTTGACGCGATCAACATGCGTCGCAGGACCCGAGTGGTGGAGCTAACCCGCGAACTGTGCGGCGGCACGCTGCTAGGAAAACGAATCACCGTTCTCGGCGCCGCTTTCAAGCCGGAGAGCGACGATGTGCGGGACTCTCCGGCTCTAAGTATTGCCGCCCAGCTTCAGCTCCAGGGCGCAGTGGTGACGGTTACGGATCCGAAGGCTCTAGCCAACGCCGCCGGACGTTTTCCTGAGCTGCATTACGAAGCAGACACCGAGAAGGCTGTCCAGCGGGCCGATGCCTTGCTATTGCTCACTGAGTGGCGGCAATACAGGGACCTCGACCCGTACGCCTTGGCCGCGTCGGTAAGCACTCCCCGCATGCTGGACGGTCGCAACGTTTTGGACGCCGCCAAATGGCGCGCGGCCGGTTGGATCTACCGCGGACTTGGGCGTCCGTAGACGATGAGTGGGACGCCCGAATCCTCGGATGCCGGCCTGGCCGGCCTCGCATCGCAGGGCATCGACCGCGCGACACCTCGACCGCTCCGCCGCCGTCGGTTGGTGATCGCTTCATTATGGTTGGCCGTCATTGCGGTCACAGCCATTGCCGCAGCGGCCTGGCTGAGCTCCAGGGCCACCATTATCAATAACGAACTTGAGGCATCCGTCCAGCTCTTCCCCGTTCTAAAAGACAACGTTGCTGCCGACAAGCCACAAGAGGCCAAAACGACTTCGGACAAGCTTCTATCTCACACTGCCGCCGCCCGCGATGCTGCAGAAGATCCGCTCTGGACCTTGGCAAGGTCGATTCCTTGGGTCGGTGCAAATTTCAGCGCCGTCGCAGAAGTGGCTCGATCAGCTGACGACGTTGCCACTTTGGGGGTTGCCCCTCTTGTGAAGGTGTTCGATTCCCTCGACTGGAACAGCCTGATGCCCAGCCCGGCGGGAACGAACCTGGAACCCCTGCGGGCGGCCTCCCCTAGCGTTTCGTCCGCCGCCCACGCTGTGCGGGCCTCGGCCGAGCGGCTGGACGGAATCGACGCCAGCGGTCTGTGGCCCCAAGTGGCAGAGCCTTTGGCGCGGGCCCGAGAGCAACTCCAAACAGTGACGGGTGCGCTGGATGCATCCGCGAATGCGGCCCAAATCGTCCCGGGAATGTTGGGGGCCGATGGGGAGCGGAACTACTTACTCATGATCCAGAACAACTCCGAAGCTCGTGCCTCAGGCGGTATTCCCGGGGCGTTGGCAGTACTCAATCTGAAAAATGGCACGCTGTCGCTTGGTGCACAGAGCAGCGGCAGCGCCGTTGGCGAAATGTCACCTGTTATCCCCTCGGACACGGAACAGCAACAGATCTACTCGACCCGACTCGGCCAATACATGCAGGACGTCAACCTCACTCCTGACTTCCCCACAGCTGCAGCCACTGCGCAGGCTATGTGGGAAAGGAAAACCGGGCAGCATGTGGACGGGATTCTCTCCTTGGACCCCGTGGCACTGGGCTATATCCTCGACGCGACCGGACCAGTCAAGATCAACAGCCCGGAGCTGTTGGCCCTCGCAAAGGACAAATTGCCTGCGGAGCTGAACGGTAAGAACGTGGTCCCAACCCTGCTGTCAGATGTCTATGCCAAAATTGCGTCGCCAACAGATCAGGACGCCTATTTTGCAGGTGTCGCCAAAGAAATCTTCGGAGCCCTCTCAAGCGGAAAGGGTGACGCCAAGGGCTTGATCAAAGGCATCACTCGTGGAACGGCGGAAGGCCGGGTCATCGTGTGGTCCGGCAAAGCTGCGGAACAGACGATCATCGCAAACTATCCGCTCAGCGGATCAATCTCCGGCAAGAGCGTTGCCGCCACTCAGTTCGGCGTCTATTTCAACGATGGAACCGGCGCCAAAATGGACTACTACGTCAAGCGGACGGTTCAACTCGTGAAGGAATGCAGGGGAGACGACTACGGGCAGATCAAGGTCCGCATCACCAGCACCAACGCGGCCCCTGCGGACGCAGCAGCGTCGCTGCCTGCCTATGTCACTGGCGGCGGCACCTATGGCGTGCCAGCCGGAACGGTCCAGACAAATGTGATTGCCTACGGCCCGGTCCAAGCCAACGTGGAAACAGCCTCGGTTGACGGCAAGAAGACGGGCTTCGCCGCCCACCGCCACGCGGATAGGCCCGTGGGAACTGTCACCGTCGCTCTGGCGCCAGGCCAAAGCAGCACGGTTGAGCTGACCTTCGGAAAAATCGTCCAGCACACGGAACCGACCCTGGTTGTCACGCCGACCGTCCAGCCCGTCACGGATGTCATTCTGGCCACCGAGAATTCAGCGTGCGGGGCGGCCAAGTAAAGGCCAAGTTAACGATATGTAAAGCGACTTGATTCACTTTGGTCACACGCGTTTAAGGTGCTATCGTCTGCAGAGGCTTATCAAATGAGATTTCAATCCGCGGCCACTCGGGGGACTGGAAATCTCCACATCGCGTGACACACGAATTTACGGTCTCAGGGGGACACATGAAAAAAACACTTGCAACAATCACACTCGCGGGCTCCATCGCCCTCATCGGAGCGTTTCCCGCAGTAGCAGCGGATCACTACCCGGCACCGCCCGCAAATTCCGCCGTTTCTGACGGCGTTGTTGGCCCGGGCGCGCAGTTCGTCTTCCGCGGCAAGGGCTTTAAGGCCGGCGAGGGCCTCGTCATTAAGGTCACGCCCGGGACCAAGCCCGCATCGACGGGCGCCAGCGTCAACGGCCGCGGCATGAGCGTTCCCGGCAAGATCACGCTGCCGCTGGCACCGCAGCAGTACTCCTCCCGCGCCGATGCCAGTGGCGCCTTCGCCCTCCCGCTCAGCATCGGCGAGGTGGGCGTCTACACGCTCACCGCTACCGGTTTGGAGTCTGGCGTTACCGCCAGCTCGAGCGTCACGGTAGCAGGCGCCGCGGTAGCGGCTGTCTCTACTTCCACCTCCACATCTGCCTCGACGAGCGGACTGGCCAACACCGGCGCTGACTCCAACGGGTTCATCGGGATACCGATGAACCCCACCACCATTCGTGTTAACACGTCATGGGGCCCGTCATGGCCAGTTGTGGTATTTACTAGAGCTATGGGGAGACCGGAATTTGCGGGGAGACATTGGCGCATAAAAAGAAGATGGCAGCCGGACTTTGCCATTCCATTTCCCACCAGACAGGCGCTCCCTTACATCCTCTTGGCGCTCCTGGCCACCGTCGCCTTGGGAATGGCGGCGTTGGCCGTCCTGAAGACCTCCTAGGGCCGCTGTGAGGGCGCTGGGACGGCCCCGGCTCTGGCAAGGGGTCCTTGGCGGCGCCTTTATCCTGCTGGCGATTATCGGCTTCTGGCCCAGTCCCGTGGACCGGCCCGTCCAAGGCGAACTTAGCGCCTTTCTATTTTTGCTCCATGCGCTTGGCTTTCCCGGCTGGTTTAATTACGCGTTCGTGGAGGCCTCCGCCAACGTGGTGCTTTTTATCCCGGTGGGAATCGCGGCCACCTTGGCCTTTCCCGGCCGGAAATGGTGGCAGAACGCGGCCTTGGGGCTCTTGGTTTCCACGTGCATGGAACTCGGACAGTTGTTGTTCCTCAGCAGCCGCTTCGCAAGCCCGTTGGATATTATTACCAACACTGCAGGCTGCGCGGCAGGCACCTTGATGGCAGCTGCCACGCTCAAAGCCGTAAAAGACCAACAGGCCCGGCGCCTTTCTGCGCCGGGCCTGGCAGAGTCTCGCGTTTAGCGTGCCGCCTAATTAACGAATTCCTTCAACCAGGTCTTCAGCTCTTCACCGAATTCAACGCGCTCTGAGGCGATGGAAATGACCGCCTTCAGGTAGCTCAGCTTGTCTCCGGTGTCGTACCGGCGGCCCTTGAAGACCACACCGTAAACGCCGCCGCCCTCGCAGTCGGACACGGCCAGGGTCTGGAGGGCATCCGTCAGCTGGATCTCCCCTCCGCGGCCCGGCTCCGTTTCCTCCAGGACATCGAAGACCTCCGGATGGAGCACGTACCTCCCGATCACGGCAAGGTTGGACGGAGCGTCTTCCACTGCAGGCTTTTCCACGAGGCGGTTCACCCGGACGTAGTCCTCGCCTTCGACGGCGCAGATGTCCGCGCAGCCGTAGGAGCTGATCTGGGACGGATCCACTTCGATCAGGGCGATCACCGAGCCGCCGGTCCTGGCCTGGACGTCGATCATGGTGCTGAGCAGTTCGTCGCGCTCGTCGATCAGGTCATCGCCCAGCAGTACGGCAAACGGCTCGTCTCCCACGTGCTGGCGGGCACACAGGACAGCGTGGCCCAAGCCCTTGGGGTCGCCCTGGCGGACGTAGTGCAGGGGACCCAGGTTGGAGGCGTGCTGGATCGCCTCCAAGCGGTCCAGATCGCCCTTGAGCTCCAGGGTCCGTTCCAGGACCGGGGCGCGGTCAAAGTGGTCCTCCAGCGCCCGCTTCTGGCGGCCGGTGATCATCAGCAGGTCGGTCAGTCCCGCCCTGACGGCCTCCTCCACCACATACTGGATGGCCGGCTGGTCTACCACCGGCAGCATCTCCTTCGGCATTGCCTTGGTGGCAGGCAGGAAGCGTGTGCCCAATCCGGCGGCTGGAATGACGGCTTTTCTGATTGATTTCCCCAAAGTCATAGCTGCACCTTACAAATCAAAGGAGCAAAGTGGTAGTCGGGACCCGCAAGGGAGCCTAAAGTCCCTTGAAAACCGGGCTGCGTTTCTCCTGGAAGGCGCGGAAACCCTCGGCGTAGTCCTCGCTCTTGCACAGCCGTGCCTGCTCTGCGTTTTCCTCTTCCATGGCCTCCCACAGCCCCAGCCGCTGGTCCCGGATGTGGGCGACGAGCTCCTTGCTGGCCCGGAACGCGCCCGTGGCCCCGGTGGCAACGCCCGCCACGATGGAGCGGGTATTCTCCAGCAGTTCCGCTGCGGGCATGGCCCGGCTGAACAGGCCCTGCGCCACGGCGTCGGCGCCGCTCATGAGTTCGGCGGTGTAGATCAGGTCCAGGGTCCGGTGCATGCCAAGGCGTTCGGTGAAATACCAGTGCCCGCCCGAATCGAGGGTGGCGCCGAGCTTGGCGAACGGTGAGCCGACCTTGGCATTCTCTGCCACGTAGACCACATCCGTGGCCAGCAGCAGCCCCAGCCCCACGCCAAGGCAGGCGCCCTGGGCGGCGGCGAACGTGGGCGCGGGGAAGGCGCTCATTTTCTTCAGCAGCGGCTGGACGAGCCCGCCGAGGTAGGCCTGCGCGTCATCGCTCTCCGGTGTAACGCCGGCGATGTCACGGCCGGCGCAAAAGGCCCGGCCCTCGCCGCGGAGCAGCAGCGCCCTGACGTCGCCGCGCGCGGCGGCGTCAGCGGCGCGATCGTACGCCTCGGACAAATCCGCGAGTGCCTGCTCGTCGAGGGAGTTGAGCTTATGCGGGGCGTCGAGTACGACCTCGGCGACGCCGTCGGCGATGGAGAGGGAAATCATGGGGCTCCTTGGATTCGAAAAGGCCTGGACGTCGAAAACCTTAGACGTCGAAGTCGACCGTGACTTCCGGTGTGGTGGGGTGGGACTGGCAGGTCAGGACGTAGCCCTTGTCGAGTTCATCCTGCTCCAGGGCGTAGTTCTCGTCCATGGTGACGTTGCCGCTGACCACCTTGGCCCGGCAGGTGCCGCAGACGCCGCCGGCGCAGGCGAACGGCACATCGGGACGGACCCGGAGGGCGGCGTTGAGGATGGACTCGCGGGCATGGGTGGGGCTGGCCACTTCGCCCTGCAGCCCGTCCAGCTTGAACGTGATCTTGTAGGTTTCCTTGGATTCGTCCGTGACCACGGGCCGGCCAATGTTGCCCTCGGGGCGCTCCGGCTTGCCCGAAGTGAACAGTTCGAAGCGGACATGCTCCGGGGCGACGCCGCGAGCGGCGAGGGTGTCCCGGCAAAGCTGGACGAGTTCGAACGGGCCGCAGAGGAACCATTCGTCGACGTCCTCGGCGTGGATCGCGGTGCCCAGCAGCGCCTGCAGCTTCTCGGCGTCGATCCTGCCGCTGAGCAGCGGCGCGATCCGCTGTTCACGCGAGAGCACGTGGTGCAGCGCCAGCCGGGCCGGGTATCTGTCCTTCAGGTCCGCGAGTTCTTCAAGGAACATCACGTCCATCGCAGCCTTGTTGGCGTAGACGAGGTCGAAGCGGGTCTCCGGGTGGGCCGCCAGCAGGGTGCGGGCAATGGCGATCACGGGAGTGATGCCGGAGCCCGCGGCAATCGCCACGAAGGAGCCGGGCTCGCCCGCCAACTCTTCCGGATGGTTCATGGAGTTCATGACGTTCTGTTCCACGGACTTGCCGTCCCGGCCGTGCTTGGAGACAAAGGCTCCCATGGGGCTCATGACGTCCAGGACGTCGCCGGCCTTGAGCTCGGCATTGGCCCACGTGGAGAACAGGCCTCCGAGGTCTTTCTTGATGGCCACGCGGATTTCGCTGCTGCCGTCCGCGAAACTGCGCGGTTCGGCGCAGATCGAGTAGCTGCGGCGGATCTCGCGCGGCTGGCCGTCGGCGTCGGGCAGGGCGGTGCGCAGGGCGACGTACTGGCCCGGCAGGTAGTCGAACTGTCCGGCGAGCTCGGCCGGGACCCCGAACGTCACCTCGATGGCGTCGTCGGTGAGCCGGCGGACCTCGTCCACCGTCAGGGTGTGGAAGGACGCACGACGGCGGCCGGTAGCTGCGGCCGACTCCGCGGCGGTCTGGCGGACAACCTTCATGGAGGCACCTGTTCCTTACAAAACTTTGAAGTAGTCGAACGGTTCCTTGCAGTCCTGGCAGACGTAGAGGGCCTTGCAGGAGGTGGAACCGAAGCGGGTGAGTTCTTTGGTGTTCAGCGATGAGCACTGGGGACATTTGACGGCGAGCGAGAGCCGGACCGGGCCGGCGTGCCGGGTGGCCGCCGAGTGGCCGGACGGCGGGGCTATCCCGTACTGCTCCAGCTTGGCCT
Organism: Arthrobacter sp. P4_F11; assembly: GCF_056401395.1. Classification (NCBI taxonomy): domain Bacteria; kingdom Bacillati; phylum Actinomycetota; class Actinomycetes; order Micrococcales; family Micrococcaceae; genus Arthrobacter; species Arthrobacter sp. P4_F11. The sequence goes on along the minus strand of NZ_JBFUJK010000014.1, from coordinate 128,341 downwards.
TGCCTTCCTCGGTCATCCAGTCGGTGGTCCAGGCCGGCGAGAGGACAAGTTCGACCCGGACGCTCGGGTACCCCGCGCGGTGGAAAGCCGCGGTGAGGTCATCCCGGATTGCGTCCATGGCGGGGCAGCCGGAGTACGTCGGGGTGATGGTGACCTGGACGGCGGGAACCATCCCGCCGTCGTCAGCGCTTGGTTCCGTCGAGACCTGGACATCGCGCAGGATGCCGAGGTCCGCGATGGTGAGGACCGGGATTTCGGGGTCGCACACGGTGGCAGCGACCGCCCAGGCCTTCTCCCGGGCAGTATTGCCCTTGGCGGCGTTGCGGCGCTCAGCGGTTTCCGGATCGGAGACAAACATTTCCATGGTTTCTACCAGCTGGCTCCGGGGTACTCGCGGGCGAGCACCTGCATCTCGGCGAGGAGGTAGCCGAGGTGTTCGGAGTGCAGGCCACGGCGGCCGCCGCCGGGTGATGGCTGGACCTTCGGGACCTCAAGCTCGGCTTCGGCCAGGATCTCGCCGGTAAGCCGGTCGAAGTCGTCGCGCAGGCTCGATGGCTGGGGCGCGGCGCCGGCTTCGCTGAGGCGTCCGGTGAGTTCGTCGTCGCGGAAGAGCTCATCGACGTAGGGCCAGATGACCTTGAAGCCGTGGATCATCTTCTCGCGGGACTCGTCCGTGCCCTGGGCCAGGCGGAGGACCCACTGGGCGCTGTGGTCGCGGTGGTAGTCCACTTCCTTGACGGCCTTGGCGGCGATGCTGGCGATCGTTTCGTCGGTGGACTGCGTCAGCCGGCTGTACAGCTCGAACTGGTAGTAGCTGACGACGAACTGGCGGGCGATAGTGACGGCAAAGTCGCCATTCGGGAGTTCGAAGATCTCGACGGAACGGAACTCGGGCTCGCGGCGGAAGTAGGCAAGGTCGTCCTCGCTCCGCCCGTCGAGTCCGCCGGCGTAGCTGAGGAAGGAGCGGGCGTGGCCCAGCTGGTCCAAGGCGATATTGCCGAGGGCAATGTCCTCCTCAAGCTCCGGGGCGCGGGAGATCCAGTGGCCCAGGCGCTGGGCGAGGACCAGCGCGTCGTCACCCAGGCGCAGGGCGAACTCGGCAGCGTCCTCGCTCGGCTTCGCGGTGCCGCGGCTCACGGCCAGGGCGATGTCCTCCGGGCGGAGGGCGTTGCCGGGGGTGATGCGGGTGGCGCTGGCCGTAGCCTCACCGCTCCCGCTGGAGCCCTTGACGCCGACGGAGATGTCGCCGTGGCCGACGGTTTCTGTTTCTGCGGGAGCCGCAGCGGCCGCAGTTTCGGGTGAGGTGCTCACAGGTGCTTCACACCCTCGCTCTTGGTGTAGTACGTGGCGTGCCGGTAGTCCTTACCCTGGGGCGACTCGAAGAACGAGCCCTTGGCGTCCGGATCGCTCGAAGCGATGGCCTCGGCCGGGACCACCCAGATGGACACCCCTTCATTGCGGCGGGTGTAGAGGTCCCGGGCGTTGCGCAGGGCCATGGCCGCGTCGGGTGCGTGCAGGGATCCTGCGTGGACGTGGGACAGGCCGCGGCTGGAGCGGACAAACACTTCCCAGATAGGCCAGACGTTTCCTGCTTGGGGTTCGGTGGTCATGCTGCGGATTCCTTCTCTGCTTGCTTACGGCTCTGTTTTTCCGCGTAGGCGGCGGCGGCTTCGCGGACCCAGGCGCCGTTCTGGTGTGCCTCGCGGCGCCGTTCCAGGCGCTGGGCGTTGCAGGGGCCGCGGCCGGCCAGGACTTCATGGAATTCAGCCCAGTCCAGCGGCCCGTGCTCCCACTTCTTGGTTTCCTCGTTGAACCGGATGTGCTTGTCCGGAAGCGTCAGGCCGAGGACCTTGACCTGCTCCATCATCATGCCGACAAACCGGTTGCGGAGCTCGTCATTGCTGAACCGCTTGATGTTCCAGGCCATGGACTGCTTGGAGTTGGGCGAATCGTCATCCGGCGGGCCGAACATCATCAGGGCGGGGGCGTACCAGCGGTTCACCGCGTCCTGGGCCATCTGCTTCTGCTCGGGGGTGCCGTGGGAGAGTTCCAGCAGGATCTCGAAGCCCTGGCGCTGGTGGAAGGATTCTTCCTTGCAGACGCGGACCATGGCCCGGCCGTAGGGGCCGAAGGAGGCGCGGCAGAGCGGCACCTGGTTGGCGATCGCGGCGCCGTCGACCATCCAGCCGATGGCACCCATGTCGGCCCAGGTGCGGGCGGGGTAGTTGAAGATGGAGGAGTACTTAGCCTTGCCGTCCATCAGGTCCTGCATCATCTGATCGCGCGGCTGGCCGAGGGTTTCGGCGGCGGAATACAGATAGAGACCGTGGCCGGCCTCGTCCTGGACCTTGGCCATGAGGATGGCCTTGCGCTTCAGGCTCGGGGCGCGGGAGATCCAGTTGGCCTCGGGCTGCATGCCAATGATCTCCGAGTGCGCGTGCTGCGAGATCTGGCGCAGGAGCGTTTTGCGGTAGGCCGGCGGCATCCAGTCACGCGGCTCGATCCGGGAATCTTCCGCCATGACCTTGTCGAAATAGGCCTGGCCCTCGGCGTCGCGCCGGGCCGCGTCCTCGGGGCTCAGTTCATGCCGTGCCGGCGATGGCTCGGCGGGCACTGACTGCAGGGTCTGCGATGCCATGGTTGCTCCTAATGAATTTCCGATAAATAATTACCGACCGTTCGTTCAGGATATGCGGAAGGCGCGAGATGCGTCAAGGACAGGGTTTGCGGTTAAACCGCCGCGCCTGGACCTCTATACCTAGAGCTGCTAGGTTTGATAGCTTTCAGTTCTACGTATCAGTCCTAGGTATTAGGAGGCGCAGTGCGCATTGATAAAGACCTGGTCGCCGCTTCAGCCACTCCTCTTGTGCTGGGCATCCTGGCCGAGGGCGACCTGTACGGCTACGCCATCCTCAAGCGGGTAAGTGAGCTCTCGGACGGCGGCATGCAGTGGACCGAAGGGATGCTCTACCCGCTGCTGCACCGACTTGAGCGGCTGGGTTACGTGTCCTCGCTGTGGGTTACCTCCGATGCCGGGCGCCGGCGCAAGCACTACACCATCACGCCGGCGGGCCGGGACGCCCTGGCCGACCGCCAGGAGCAGTGGACCGTCGTCGCAGACGCGTTGCGTCAGGTGTGGCAGACCGCTCAAGGGCCGGCGGCCGCGGCTGAGGGGTGGGCATGATGACGCCACACGCTGAGCTCGAGGCGCAGATCGACCGCTGGCGCGGATACGTTCAGCGGAACCGGGCGATCTCCCCCGCCGACGTGGATGAGCTGGAGGACCACCTGCGCGAGCAAATCGCCGACCGGCAGGCCACCGGCCTCGATGACGAGGAGGCCTTCTTGGTCGCCATCAAGCGCCTGGGCAACCTCGACGCCGTTTCACGCGAATTTGCCCGCGAGCACTCCGACCGGCTGTGGAAGCAGCTCGTCCTGGTGCCGGTGGGCTCCGACGATGCCAACGCGTCACCATGGCGCGAGCTGATGGTCGTCCTGGCACTTGCCGTGGGGGCGGGCGTGGCGGTCAAGGCCGGCGCTGCCTGGATCGAGGACGGCGCCGCCCTGATGCGCAATCTAGGCCTGCTCGTCTTCCCCTTCGTGGCCGGATACTTCGCGTGGAAGCGGCGCTTCACCGGGAAGGTGGCGGTGGCGCTGATCGTCCCGTTTGCCGCCCTGGCGGCAGTGCTCAACCTCTATCCCTTCGCTCCAGGCGGCGCCACCGGGATGCTCGCCGCCCTGCACGCCCCGGTCATCCTGTGGCTGCTGACCGGGGTGGCCTACGTCGGCGGTCGATGGCGGTCCGACAAGGGACGCATGGACTTCGTCCGGTTTACCGGCGAGCTCGCGGTCTACTACACGCTGCTGGCGCTGGGCGGCGCAGTCCTGATCGCCCTCACACTCGCGAGCCTCCGGGCTATTGATGTCGATTTCCAGCCGGTCCTGGAAGACTGGGTCCTGCCGTTCGCCGTGCCCGGCGCCCTCGTGGTCGCAGCGTGGCTCGTCGAGGCCAAGCAGCAGGTTGTGGAAAATATCGCCCCCGTCCTCACCCGCGTTTTCACACCGCTGACCGTTGCCATGCTGCTGGCCCTTCTGGCCGTCCTTGCTACCGCGGGCGGCTTCGTCGAAATCGACCGAAACCTGCTCATCCTCATGGACGCCATCCTGGTGCTCGTCCTCTGCCTGCTGCTCTATTCGATTTCCGCCCGCGACCCGCTCGCCCCTCCCGGACTGTTCGATGCACTGCAGTTGGCCCTCGTCATCGCGGCCCTTGCGGTCGATGCCGTGATGCTGACTGCGATGCTGGCCCGAATCGCCGAGTTCGGCTACAGCCCCAACAAGATCGCCGCGCTCGGGCTGAACCTGCTGCTGCTGGTGCACTTGTTGCGCGCGGCCTGGCTCGCCGTCGGATTCCTGCGCGGCCGGCTCCCGTTTGCCGCCGTCGAGCGCTGGCAAACCCGCTACCTGCCAATCTACGGCGCCTGGGCAACAGTCGTGGTGGTGGCCTTCCCGCCCGTCTTCGGCTTCATCTAGGCAGCAGGGCCTCCGCACAACAGAGAATGTCAGCCCTCGCCCATATCGTGCAAGGCTAGTGGCATGGATCTGGAGGTGTCACCCGCGCTCACCATTCCCGCGTCGGAACTCGGCTGGCGGTTCTCGCGTTCGTCCGGGCCCGGCGGTCAACACGTCAACACCTCGGACAGCCGCGTCGAACTCTCGTGGAACGTCGCCGGCTCGGCGGCGCTTTCGGATGGCCAACGGCAGATGCTCCTCACGCGACTCGGACAACGCCTCATCGCCGGGGTGATCACCGTGACCGCCTCCGAGCGGCGCTCCCAGCTGCGCAACCGCGAGATTGCTTTGGCCAAGCTCTCAGCCCTCGTGGCAGAGGGGCTTGCTCCCGAGGCTGCCCGCCGCCGGCCGACCAAACCCACCCGGGGCTCGAACCGGCGGCGCCTCGCCGCAAAGGAACAGCGGGCGGCGACGAAACGGCAACGCCAGCGGCCGTCCGCCGAGTAGCTCCGTCCAGTCACTTATCAGTCGCGGGCAGCCGGAGCGCACAGATGGAAACCTGTTCGATCGGCTAACCCGACGCGGCTGGATTCTAGGCTGCTGCCAGCCTCCGGAGCCGCGGGGCCGGCGCATATTCCGTCGGCGCAACGATGCTGAGCTGGCATTCTGACTGGAGCGGATCAATGGCGGCCGGGAGGTGGTGGGAGGCTGAGCACTCCCGCAACTGCTCGAGGGCCGCCGGTTCCACCACGGCGTGGCTGACATCCAACACAAGGTGGAGTCCTTCTTTCAGGTGGTTTGCCCGCTTGACCACCACGTACAGGGCCTGGAGGCTCCTCGCCGTCACATGTCCCTGCGCTGCTACTTCTGCCTGACCGCAGTCGAGGTCGAGCCTGACAAGAACCCGGAGTTTGTGGTTCAAAACGATTCCCCTGTTCGTGCATTCACCGCTTGGCCGCGACGCTGCGACCGGTTTGGCCGCGACGCTGCGACCGCAACCCAGCCTAGGCAGGGAGTGTGACGTAGGCAACAGTGCGCTTCATATCCGGGAAATCTCGCGTTATGTGCCTTTTCGTTGGCCACAAAGCGTTGATCGGAGGCCCGGGCGTACTGTATTGGGGGCGGCCACGGTGCCCCCTGCCGCCGCGGCGAGGAACTACCTCACCGGATGCAGTACGACCCAGCGCCGGCGCCTTGAGTCCGGACCGCCGGTGATAGCTTGAACTCGTGAACATCGGCGCAGGCAAGAAGCTCCCCCTCTGGGCCTCCGTGGCCCTGAACATGCTGATTGCCCTGGTGGCCGTCGCCCTGGTCCAGGGGTTCCTGGTGAAGGCCTACCGGATACCGTCAGGATCGATGGAGCCGACGCTGCAGGGGTCTGCGGGCGACGGCGACAGAATCCTCGTGAACCGTCTTGCCTACGCTGGCTCAGAAGCACGCACCGGTGACATCGTGGTGTTCACCCGCCCGGACAGCTGGCAGACGGAATCGGCGGTGGCACGCAGCGGCGGGATCGCCGGGTTTGCCCGTTCGTTCGGCGATGTGACAGGGATCGGGCCCTCCAACGAGCAATTCCTGGTGAAGCGGGTGGTTGCGACCGGTGGCCAAACCATCAGCTGCTGCGGAGAGGATGGCAAGCTGCGCATCGATGGCCAGCCCCTCGACGAGCCCTACATTTTCGAGGATTTGCCGTTTGAGGCTGGCAGCAACGACTGCAAGACCAGCCCCGGTTCGCTCAGGTGTTTTCCTGCGTTTACAGTCCCCGAGGGAGAGCTCGTGGTGCTCGGGGACCACCGTTCGGTCTCCGTTGATTCGGCCATCGCCTGCCGGAGCCTGACTGTTGTGGCAGGCGACTGCATGAGGACAATTAAGTCCTCGGCCGTCGTCGGTCAGGTGGCGGCGAGATTTTGGCCCCTTGACCGCGCTGGCGGAGTGGGCTGACTTTTCGGGGTAACGAAAATCCCCTCGGAGCGGTCGCTCCAAGGGGATATCTTCAGTGCTAACGCGCCTCAGTGCTACCGAGCGGCCACCGGCTCGACGGATTGATACGAGGTGTAGTACCTGTACGAGCCCGCGCCTGTGGTGGGCACGCGGTTGAGAATCGTGCCCAAGACGTTGCCGTTCACCCGGCCCAGGTTGCCGAGGGATTTGCCAAGCTCTTCATCGGTGGTCTTTCCGGACCTGACAACAACGATTGCTCCGTCGGCAATGCGCGTAAGGACGGCGGCGTCTGTCACGGGGAGCAACGGCGGGGCGTCAACCAGCACAATAGCGTCCTGTGCGAGGGTCTTGAGCAACGTCTTCATGGCCTGGGAGCCCAACAGCTCACTGGGGTTCGGCGGGATCCGGCCGGACCCGAGCACACGCAGGTTAGGCATCGCGCTCCATTCCTGCAGCACGTCTTCCAGCTCGGCATGGCCGCTCAAGACGTCGGTCACGCCGACTCCGGGGATCAGGTCGAAAACATCCACCAGGGTGGGGCGGCGCAGGTCGCCGTCGACGACTACAACGTTCTCACCGGCGGCGGCCATGGTGACCGCAAGATTGGCTGTCACCGTCGATTTGCCCTCGGCCGGCACGGAACTGGTCACCACGATGATGCGCGGGGGATTGTCGACGTCGACGTATTGAAGATTGGTCCGGAGCTCCCGCAGGGCCTCGGTGATGGCATGCGCACCTTCGCCCGACGCGACCGGGCTGAATCCGTCATCCAGTACCTTGCTTTTCCCGTCCAGACGGTGGTCGACCGGAATCGTGCCAAGGACTGGGACCCCGAACCGGCGTTCGATAGCAGTGGCACTGCGGAGCCTGCGGTCCAGCCGGTGGCGAATGACGGCGTAGAGAAGTCCAAGAGCCAGGCCCACAAGAGCTCCGATTCCCAGAGCCAACTTCACGTTGGGGGATGTCGGGGAGGTGGGCAGGGCGGCTTCGCCCAGTGGAACCACTCGTATAACCGGAACCGGGACAACGTTCGAGCCTTCCACTGCTTGGATGCTTTCCAACTCCTTGACTTGCTCGGCAAGGCCCTTAACCCAGGCATCAGCGACCCGTTGGGCCATGGCAGGATCAGTGGACGTGGCAGTGACGGCGAGCTGGGCGCTTTCCTTCGGCACGGACACGGAGACGGACCCCAGCAGGGCGTCCGGCGAGGTGGTGAGGCCCAGAGACTTGACGACACGCTCGGCCACAAGCCTGGACTTGGCCACAGACTCGTACTTGGCGGCTTTCGTCTGGGCCAAGTTTTCGCTCATCAGCGAAAGGCTGAGGTTATCCGAGCCGCCTGCCACGACGATCCCGGTGGACTGCGCCGCGTAAAGCTTCGGCTGCAGGAGGGTCCAGCAGAAAGCAAGCACGGTCAGAGCCAGGGTGAACGCCAGGATGCCCTTCCACCGCGCGCGGGCGATGCGCATGTAGTCTTCCAGCGCAAGCCCCGCCGGTGTCTGCCCGTTGTTCTCGGCCGTATCAAAACCAGTCACGCCTAGATCCTCTCCCCCGTGCCTGGCCCCAACGACCCACACGAAAATTTACTGTACGGTACGGCGACCGCGTTGGTGTGCTTATTAACCGCGCAGCAGTAGTCCCTTTAACCGCGCAGGAGCAGTCCCTGGCCGACGAGGCCCTCCACGGCCGCATCGAGCAACACTTCATAGCCCTCGGGCAGCCCGTGTATGGCCTCAATTCGGGCCGCCAAAGTCCGCAGCGAGACGGGACGCTGGGCTGTCTGCCAGATGATCGGTCCGATGCCACTGAGCCTGATGACTTCAGTTTCCGTCAGAACCAGAAGGTCTCCGCCGATTTCTACTGCGTCAACGGCGTCGGTCCGTTGCAGCCAGCCTCCGGGGATCGGTTCTTCCTTCTTTTCACGTGACTTTTCACGTGCCTGGCGATCTGCCTGCTCCGCTTCCGGCTCCAGCAGGGCCGGAGTCCATGCGGTGATGACTTCCGGCCGGTCATCGGGCTCCGCCAAAAACAGCGGCGCCAGGCTGTCCGTTAGGTCCGCCGCTTCGGAATAGCTGACGCGGAGCACTCCGCCCACGCTGTCAATCAGCCGGCAGAGCGACTGAAGCGGCTGGAACACGGCAGCCTGGGAGGACGTGTCCGGGATCAGCGCAAGCACTGCATCCACCAGAGGGACCGGCTCGATGACGGGGAGCTGATAGTCGCCGCCGGTAACCCTGTCGAGCAGTGCAATGGCCGTGATGCGGGGATTGTCCGGCGCAATATTCAGGCCCAACTGGTCTGGGCCAACCTGCAGCTTGGCGGAACCGGGCTCGGCCTGTTTCACGGACAGCGGCTTCGGGTAGGGCAGAACCGTCCCATCAGCCCGGATTGCGACGGTCTCGTCGGTGATATAACCGAACGTTCGGGCAAGCTGCGAGGAGGCCGTTGTCTTGCCCGTGCCGGATTTCGCCACCAATGCGATGACAGCGCCTTCGGAATCCGCAACCCCGCACGCGTGGAGCATGGTCAACTCGCCGGCGCGTTCCAGGATGGCGGCGACGGTGACTTCCGACGTCACGGCCTCGGCCAAGCCCTCAAAAGTGTCCGATCCAAGGCTCATCACGCCGCCGTTGGGTACCTTCGAATCAAAATAAAGGGATGCCGTGAAGGGGATGGCTGAGGTGTGGGGCGCTATTCCTGGCGTGACGGAGGATTCCCGCAGATTCGGGTCAAGATCAATAAGACACCGACTCCAGGCCTTAGCCATTTCCTGGCGCTGCGAACGAGTGACGGCTGGACCCCAAATAACGGTGAAGCTTGTGGCCAGCACGTCAAGGTACAAATTACGGGGGGCTTTCAATCAGTCTCACCAATCCGGCCACGCCTTAAAAGTTTGCTGCCCTCGGCCAGTTGACGCCTCCACGGCCCGAACAGTTCCGACATGGCACCCCCACAAGATCCCGGCAGATTGCTTCTGGCCATTAGATCACTAATGGAAGGTCCGGCGAACTGCGGCTCGGAATGCGTTGCCCTGCTACCCCACTTTGGTGTCAACGATCGTCGAGAAGCCCGTCAAGGCGGGTGACAATGACGTAAGGCTTATCGCGACACTGTAGCTGCCGAACTGCGTCTCGTTTACGCTTCGCGCGTAGGAATAGGTCAGGTCGAAGACTTTGCTAAGTGCCACATTTCCCGGCACTGCGACCGTACCGGTGAACGCGTTTTTATTATCGAATGATCCGTTCACCGTTACCCCCGAGACCTTATTGACGCCGATTCTCGCCATCTTATTCGCCATGCCGCCCGCAGCAGGCGTCGGCGTGACTGTGATCGAGAACAACTGCGGACCCACGATCGCAGCCCCGGAATTCTCGATGGTGAAGTTGGCGGGAGCTTTGACATCGCGAGGATTCAGCTCGGCACGGCGAGTCGGCCCGGCAATCGTCAGCGACCGGACTACCACCGACGCCGCAGCGGCCGGCGCTGCAATGGCTGCCGCAATAACGGGGACGCTCCACGCTGCGCCCTTCACAACTGAACGGCGGTCGAAACTCGCCTTCGGTGCGGCCAAGCTCTTGATCTCCGACATCTATTTACCCCAAGTTCTAGTGCGGCGGAGAACCCCAGTCGGGCCAACTCCTGCCGAGCGTTTCGGCATCTTTGGACGACTGTACGCAGAAAAGCATGAATCTTCAATATCAAGATGCTTTATTTTCAAGAACGACAGAATTCGCCACTATCTCCTTGAAGCGATCTGGTCGCGCCCTGCGCGGCTAGACTCGGAAACCACGTCGCTGGCAAGAGTCTCGCTAATGGAAGTTGGATAAACCTTGGATACGCCTCGCCCCGTTCGGATCCTCACGGTCTGCACCGGCAACATCTGCCGCTCGCCGGTGGCCGAGCGCCTGCTGCAGGCGGGCCTGGACCAGGTGCGGCCCGGTGCTTTCGTGGTGCGGAGCGCCGGCACGCGGGCTATGGTGGGCGATCCGATCCAGCCGAGCTCTGCGGACATCATCAGGACGTATGGCGGCACCCCGGACGGCTTTGCGGCCCGCCAACTGACGCCAAGGATCCTCAAGGAGTCCGATCTGGTGTTGGCGATGACCGCTAAACACCGCGGCGAGGTGATGCAGATGGATGCCTCCTTGCTGAAGCGGACCTTTACTCTCCGCGAGTTTGCCCGGATGCTGAAGGTCCTTGAGCATCGCGGCGCGGACACCCCCGCACCCTCTCCCGCCAGCGACACTCCATCCTTTTGGCGGGAACTCCCCGGCCGGGCGGCGTCAGTTCGGCACCTGGCGCTGGCGCCGGACGCCGCCGACAACGACGTTGTGGATCCCTACCGGCGCGGGCAGGAGTTCTACGACCAGATGGAGGATGAGCTCGCCCCGGCCATCCTCGCCATTCTGCGGTTCGCCCGCCTCCACAGCTGACTTCGCCTCCTTCAGCCGCGGTTCACCGGCGCCGAAACCGGTCTTGGACAGTACTCTTGACGGTGACGGCCTGGGAGGACGGCAAATGAATGTGGATCTGACAACAGCCGACGAGAACGAGCGTGTCAGGCTGGTGTCCCTGCACGGCTTATCCCTGTTGGATACGCGGGCGGAGGAACGCTTTGACCGGATCACCCGTGCCGCCCGCGAACTGTTCAATGTCCCCGTAGCCGCAGTGAATCTGTTGGACAGCGACCGGGCGTTCGTGAAGTCACCGCAAGGAACGGGTTTGAGGGAGATCGACCGGAAGGACACCTTCTGTGACGCCGCGATTGCCCAACCGGAAATCCTGATGGTCCCGGACGCGATGGCGGACCGGCGGTTCTTGGACCTGCCTGACGTCGTCGGCGGGCGCGGGGTCCGGTTTTATGCCGGCCGGCCGCTGAGCGTGGATGCGGGCAGCAGGGTCGGCACTCTCTGCCTGTTTGACACCCAGCCGCGTGAGCTTTCCGAGGTTCAGCTCCGGCAGTTGGATGAACTCGGAAGCTGGGCCGAACGTGAGCTCCAAGACTCCGCGGACCGGGACCGTGCCCGAGCCGTGCAGCAGGCCTTACTGCCATCCTCCACGCCGGGCGCACCGCACTATCAGATTTCCGGGATCTGCCTGCCGAAAGGGGACGTGGGCGGGGACTTTTACTCGTGGAGTGAATCGGAAGACGGCGTGGATCTGATGCTTGCCGATGTGATGGGCAAGGGGACGGCTGCGGCGCTCATGGCCGCCACCGTCCGCAGCGCCGTACGCAGTGCCGGAGGCAACGCGCCCGGTGCGGTTCTGGACCGGGCCAGCAGGCTCCTCGCAGTGGATCTGGAGAACACGGCCACCTTTGCGACGGTCTTCCTGGCCAGGCTTGAGCCGGCCAGCGGGCGTCTGGAGTACGCCGACGCCGGTCACGGCCTGAGCATCATCGTCGCCCGTGACGGCTCCTACCGCCGCCTGCCCTGTCGCGGGCTGCCGCTGGGACTCGGTGAACCAGGCTCGTGGGGCACGGCATATGCTGTCCTCGCCCCGGGAGAGACCCTCGCGAGTTTCACCGACGGGCTCCTGGACCTCTACGACGGTACCTTGGCCGCGCTCGATGACCTCGCAGCCCTCGTCCGCGACAATACCCCCGCACAGCTCACCGCCCTCCTGCAGGACCTCCACCGGGAGACCCAGCCGGATGACGACGTCACAGCTATCTTCCTCACCCGCCTTCAGGTGGCCGCATAGCACACCCTCTGGGGAGGCTGGTGGCGGTTCTGGTCGCCGCGGCGCCCGTCAGGTGGGGATGACGCGAAACAGAAAGCGTGTCCGGACCATCACCCAAAGAACGGCCAGCACCACCAGGTACGCGGCCGTGTTCACGAGGACTCGGCCATCCTGCAGGGCGGGGATATTGGATATGACAGCGATCAGCACTACATGCATGATGAAAACGTAGAGTGTGGCCCGTCCGAGGGGAATCAAGAACCACCCCAAAATACGCTCCACGGGCTTCCAATAGGCCGTTAGGAACGCGTAGACCGCTACTACCAACAGCACGACGTTCAGCAACCTTCCCGGCTCCAGATAGGTGCGGCCGAAAAAGGCATCGTACATGGCACGGTAGGTGGCGTCCGGCATGACGGCCAGCCGGGTATCAAACCCGTTGGCAAGATACGGATTACAGAAGGACAGGAAAGCCAGTGCGGCCGCGGCCGCCGTGCAAGCGACCACCACCCAGGTCCGACGGCCCAGCCAGGCGATGATGGCCGCCCGATGGTACCCGGCCACCAGACCGAGCACGAAGAGGACCTGCCATACCATCAGCGGAAAGGAGTCCTCGAACTGCGAGGGCAGCAGCCGGATCCTGAACACAGCACCCGCCGCGTAGAGAGCTGCGGACGACGCCAGCACCCACAGCACCTTTCCCCGGGACAACGCCGCCAATACCAGGGGGCTGACGATGAGCAGCACCACATAGAGGCCCATGACGTTGAACTGCCAGGGCCCGAACTTCAACAGCAGGATCCCGGGGATCACTTCGGGGGGCACCGGGAACTGCAGTAGGGACCTCATTCCCGCGTAGAGGTCATAGGCGCGGCCCGATCCCCCGCGCCCCGCGGCGCCCGTTCCCTGGTCAACGAATGACGTCAGGGCATCCGCATTGACAGCCGGCACAAGCGAAAAGATGAAGACGCCGAGCAGAACCACCAAGGCCGTGCCGTACAGCTTTCCCGCGCGCCTCCCGGCATGGTCCACCACGTCACCGAGATGGTCCGTGACCCGCGGACCGAACACCATGCCCAGGACCAACCCGGAAAACAGGACAAAGAGTTCCGCCCCGGACACGAAGCCCACGGCCTCCTGAGTGAATAACTGAAAAAGCGAAGTCATGCCCAAGTGATTGACCACAACAAACACAATGGCGAGCCCACGCAGGAGGTCCACCCTTGAATCCCGGGAAGAGGGGTCCGTGTACGACCAGCCCGAAACGCGGCGCAAACGCCGGGGAGCGGCCCACAACAGGAACAACACCAACACCACAGCGGCACCAACGCCCCAGACTGCCCCGCCGGAAAGGACCTGACCGGCGTCCGGCACGGAAGCACTCGGGTCTTTGGTGGCGGTGACGGGTCCTGTTACCAGGGTGGAGCTTTCCAAACGGTTTCCGGCTGCTGCGGCGATGTCCGGCCGTCCGGTCAGCCGCCAGTCGATAGCGGCCACACCGTTGTCCCTGGTGCTCATTTTCTCATCCCAGACCACGGCCTCGACACCGCTGAACCGCTCTGATGAGGACTCAGCAAGCACTTGCCCCCACCAGGAAAGCTTGATGGCGGACTCCTCTGCGCCGCCCACTGTGGGGCTGTAGAACGCTGCAGTCTGGAGCATCAGTGGCTTAGCACGTCCTTGGACGTAGGCGCCGTAGAAATTGCCGAAGGAACCACCGGCCTCGTGACCGGTCAGCATGTCTGCCAGCTCCCCGGAGGCCGGCACCGAGTTCACGGCGGCTCCGCCACGGGTGTCGTCATGGTAGGCGCTCAGCCCGACCCACTCAACGACGTCGTCCCCGGGATAGTACGGCGAGTAGCCGTCATCAGCACCATCCCAGACACCGTCCCCGTTGGAGTCCAGGATCCGATACCCGTCAGAGCCGGGCCTGGGCGCGTTGCGGTTCCGCTCAAAGGGGTAATCCTTGGCCAGGAAGGGCTCCCAGACCATGACAGTGCCGGCGTCGTCAATGGAGCCAAACGCGGCTGCCACCGCCCGAAAGGCGGCCACATAGGCAGCTGGCTGCTGGCCCCAGCTCACCCAGCTGGAGTTCATGTCCGGGGCAAACCGGATGAACACTTTCCCGGGAATCCCCTCCGTGAGCCGTCCGATCTCCTGCGCAAAAGCAAGAGCCCTAACAGCATCGATCTGCTCCAACGGAACAGCGGGCTTTACCGTCAGCTGGGCATGGGCGCCCAGGGAGCCTGCCTGCTCGACGAACTTGCGGACATCCGCCTTCTCGGATTCCCGGACCGGCAGGGTGACATCGTGGCTGAAAATGCCCGGCGAGGAACCCAGTCGTTCAGAGAACCCCGCCGCGCTATCCTCGCCCCATTGCAATGCTGCACCGAGGAGAGGACCGTGACCCTTCGCCGGACCCGTTGAACCGGACGAGGCACGTGCCGGTTCGGCCGCCGGACCAGCAACGGAACCACCCATCGGGTCGGCGTCCGCAACCATGGCCGGGCCCACAATAAGCAGGAACAGGAAAGCCGGCAGGAACGCTGCATAAAGGAGTCCGCGGCCCGGCACTCGGGCATCTCCAACCGTGGCCGAACGCCGCGCGCCGGGATGCTTCATCTGCCCCTCCCACGGGGATATCCGGACCCCCCTGTGAGGCCACCGCCCGATACTATCGGGCCGAGGCAGTCCAGATGACCAGGCCACGCACCGCCGGAAGTGTTGATAGAGGGGCCCGGTGTACTGTATTGAGGGCCTCCACGGCGCCCGTGCGGCACCTGGCATTGGTCAAAATGGAATCCGGGCACTGGGCCCGGCCGACTTTGAGGAACACATGACACACCCCTTCGACAGCTCTGACGACGCAGCCAGGGAAGAATTCAGCGAGCGGCGGCGACCCGCGAGGAAACGCCGGGGCCGCAAGTTGCTGATCGCCGTCGCCGTGGTGGTGGCTCTCGTCGCGGTGGTGGCTGGCGGCTATCTCTTCAACCTCGCCCACACCTTCGACTCCGGTAGCAGAAAGATCGACCAGGCGTTCCCGGACGAGTCCACGCGCCCGAAGAAAACGGACACCTCGATGAACATCCTGGTGATGGGCAGTGACAGCCGCGGCGCTGCCGAGCCCGACACCGCCAGCACGCCCACTGACCAGCGCGCGGACACGCTGATGCTCGTGCACATTCCGGCGGACCGCAAGAACATCTACACGATGTCCGTCATGCGCGACCTCTGGGTGGACATCCCCGGGCACGGCGAGGCGAAAATCAACTCGGCGCTGGCCCTGGGCGGAACGCCGCTGATGGTGCAGACCATTGAGTCGATCTTCCAGCAGCGCATCGATCACGTGGCGATGATCGACTTCGAGGGCTTCAAAGGGCTCACCGACGCGCTGGGCGGGGTGACCGTTAACACCAAGCTGCCGTTTACGTCGAACGATCTGAAGGGCCAGTCCTTCGCCCCGGGCCAACACACCTTCAATGGAACCGAAGCCCTGGCCTTCGTGCGCGAACGCCACGCCTACGCCGACGGCGACTACCAGCGGGTGCGCAACCAGCAGGAGTTCCTGCGGGCCATCATCAAGAAGTCCACCGCCGGCCAGACGCTGAGCAACCCAATCACTATCAACAACATGGTGGGCGCCGTCTCGCCGTTCGTCACCGTGGACAAGTCCTTTGATTCTGGAGCCGTGGCGGGGCTGGGGCTCGAGCTCAGGGACATCCGGGCGCAGAACACTGTCATGTTCACGCTGCCGACCAACGGCGTGGGAACGTCTGCGGACGGCCAGTCGATCGTGCTGGCCGACCCGGACGCCATCCAAAAAATCTCCGCGGCGATGGCCTCTGGCACCCTGGGCGAATACGTCGCGGCGAACAAGTTCGAGAACGGCAACTGAGCCCGGCCGGGTGAGGCGCCCAGAGAGGCCCTTGGACCCTTAGTCCGCGGCCGGGCGCAGTGGTAGCGTCCGCTTATGGGGAACGCTCCGGAGCCAACAGCGGCGGCTTCCGCGGCGTCCCCGCCCCCTCCCCCGCATGCCGCGGCAGGCGCTCGCCGCCGGACGCTGCTGTTGCTGGGAGCCCTGCTCGCGGTCGCCGCCGCGGTGGCCGTCGCGGTCGCGGCCTACATACTCCCCGGGCCCCGTCCCGGTGGCACCGGCCCGGCCGGAGCTACGGCACCGGCGGCCGCCCCGGCGGCCGCGACCGCGACGGCGGCCAGCCCCACGCCGTCGCCCACCCCCACGCGCACCCCGGAACCACCCGCCGTCGCCCTCAACATCCTGCTGATCGGGAGCGACAGCCGGGTGAATGAGCGGGCGGCGGCGGCCCGCGGCACCACCTCCGATCAGCGCGGCGACGCCCTCGTGCTGATCCACCTCCCGGCGGACCGGAAGAGCGTCTACGGCATCTCGATCATGCGCGATCTTTGGGTGGACATCCCCGGCCACGGAACCGCGAAGGTGAATGCCGCGCTGGAACTGGGCGGACTGCCGCTGATGACGCGGACGGTGGAGGCGCTGCTGGGTGCGCACATCGACCACACGGTGATGCTGGATTTTCAAGGGTTCGCGGCCATGACGGACGCGCTCGGCGGTGTCGACGTCAACATCAAACAGTCATTCACCGCCACCGCAGATGACAAGGTGCACTTTCCGGCGGGCGTGAACCACCTCAACGGGCTGCAGGCCCTGGCCTTTGTCCGCGAGCGCCATGCCTTTGCCGATGGCGATTACCAGCGGGTCCGGAACCAGCAGACGTTCTTGAAAGCCATGATGGCCAAGTTGGCTTCCGAAGGCGGCCTGGCGGACCGCGGCACCGTCCGCAAACTCATCACCACGGTGCTGCCGCACGTGTCCCTGGACGCAAGCTTCACCCTGGAGTCGCTGGAAAACCTCGCCTTCGGCCTGCGGAGCACGCCGCCGGGACGTGGGGTGTTCTTCACCCTGCCGACCGCCGGCACCGGGTTCAGCCGGGACGGCCAGTCGATTGTCCTGAAGGACCCTGCCGCGACCGCAGCGCTCTCCGCCGCACTGCGCTCGGGAACGCTCGCCGGCTACGTGGCGGCCAACAATTTGCAGAACGGCAATTGAGGCGCCGCTCTTCGGTAGATTGGGTCCATGACCCAGACTCCCGCCCAGCCGTCCCCGCAGCCTCCCGTCGCCCGGAAAGTTCCCGCGGTGCGCACCCATCACGGCGACGCGTTCGAGGACAACTACGAGTGGCTCCGGGACAAGGAGTCCGCAGAGGTCGTGGACCTGCTCAAGGCGGAAAACTCCTACCAGGAGTCCGTGACCGCGCACCAGGAGCCGCTGCGCGAGGCAATCTTCCAGGAAATCAAGGGCCGCACCCAGGAAACTGACCTTTCCGTCCCGAACCGCAAGGACGGCTGGTGGTATTTCACCCGCTCGGTCGAGGGCAAGGAGTACGGCATCCACTGCCGCGTGCGCGGCCAGGACACCGGGGACCGCGTCGCGGACTGGACTCCCCCGGCCGTGGAGGCCGGCGTCGTCATCCCCGGCGAGGAAGTCCTCCTCGATGGCAACCTCGAGGCCGAGGGCAAGCCGTTCTTCGCCGTAGGCGGGGCCGCCACGACCATCGACGGAACCCTCTACGCCTACGCCGTGGACAACGCAGGAGACGAGCGCTTCACCCTGCGCATCAAGGACCTCCGCACCGGCGACTTGCTGCCGGATGTGATCGAGAACGTTTTCTACGGCATCTCCTTCTCCCCCGACGGCAGCCGGATCTTCTATACCGTGGTGGACGATTCGTGGCGGCCGTACCAGGTCAAGTCCCACGTGCTCGGCACACCCGTCGGCGAGGACACGGTCATCTACCAGGAGGACGACGTCGCCATGTGGCTCGGCTTCGAACTCTCTGCCGACCGGCGGCACCTGGTGCTCAGCATCGGCTGCTCCGAGTTCAGCGAGACCCGCCTGCTGCGCTTCGATGACCCCGACGCCGGCCTGCGCACCGTGATCTCCCGCGACGAGCGCATCCTCTACGAGGCCGAGCCGTTCCTGCTGGCGGACGCCTCGGGGCTGGGCCGGGAGCGGATCCTGCTCACGCACAACAAGGACGCCATCAATTCCATGGTCTCGCTGGTGGACCCGGCCGAGCTCGCAAAGCCGCTCGCCGAGCAGCACTGGGATACCGTCGTCGCCCATTCCGACCAGGTCCGGGTCAACGGCGCCGGCGTCACGTCGACCCACGCGGTGGTCTCCGTGCGCAAGGACACCATTGAACGGGTCCAGGTCCTGCCTCTGGCAGGACTGGGCACCCCGGAGCAGGGCGCCGCCGTGGAGCCGGCGTTCACCGAAGAGCTGTATACCGCCGGCGTCGCGGGCTCCGACTACGAGGCGCCCGTGATCCGGATGGGCTACACCTCCTACTTCACCCCGTCGCGGGTCTACGACTTTGTACTGCCCACCCCGGAGCAACCGGGCGGTGAACTCCTGCTGCGCAAGGAGAGCCCGGTGCTGGGCGGCTACACGCCCTCGGACTACGTCGCCACCCGGGAATGGGCGGTGGCGTCCGACGGGACCCGGATTCCGCTCTCGGTCCTCCGCCACGCCTCCGTCCGGCAGGATTCGACGGCGGCCGGCCTGGTGTACGGCTACGGCTCCTACGAAATGAGCATGGATCCGGGCTTCGGGATCCCCCGGTTGTCCCTGCTGGACCGGGGCGTCGTGTTCGTGATCGCCCACATCCGAGGCGGCGGCGAGCTGGGCCGGCACTGGTACGACGACGGCAAGAAGCTGCACAAGAAAAACACATTCACCGACTTCATTGCGGCCACGGACTGGCTCGCCGGTTCCGGCTGGGTGGACCCGGCACGGATCGCGGCGATGGGCGGCTCCGCCGGCGGCCTGCTCATGGGCGCGGTCGCCAACCTGGCGCCGGAAAAGTACGCGGCGATCGTTGCCGCCGTCCCGTTCGTGGACGCATTGACCACCATTCTGGACCCCGACCTGCCGCTCTCGGCGCTGGAGTGGGAGGAATGGGGCAACCCGATCACCGACCCGGACGTGTACGCGTACATGAAGTCGTACACGCCCTATGAGAACGTCCGTGCCGTGGCGTACCCGAAGATCGCCGCGGTCACCAGCTTCAACGACACCCGCGTGCTCTACGTGGAGCCGGCCAAGTGGGTGCAGCGGCTGCGCGAGGTGAACACCGGCAGCGAACCCGTCGTTCTGAAAATCGAGATGGAAGGCGGCCACGGCGGCGCCTCGGGCCGGTACGTGCAGTGGCGCGAACGGGCCTGGGACTACGCGTTCGTCGCCGATTCCCTCGGCGCCACCGAACTGCTGCCCGGAGCCGGACTGAAGTAAGAACCCCATCGGGTGCTCCGTAGCCGCCCTTTTGGACCTCCATGAGGGCAGTTACGGAGCAATCGATGCGTTTTCCGGCCGATCAGCAGGCTTTCCGGTGTTAATCCGGGAGCCCGCTACCGATATGTGGTCATCATGCTTACTATTTACTGGCATGATGGGCACTTCGACGTGGAACCCGTCCGCTGGGGGCGGGGCGTCGTAGGGCTTTGACCGGGCACTGGGTGCCGGAGATGGAGTTTGTTATGAGCGTTGAGCAGGGAATGACCCCGTTGACTGATGATGAGCTGATGGCGGAGGGCGGCACCGCTCTCCCGGACAAGGAAGTCGCCTCCGTCCTGGACCTGAATGCCGACCTGAACCTGGGGATCAGTGCCGCGGCGCCGATCGACCTCGGCGTCGCGGCCAACGCCAACGTGGCCGCCCCGATTGACGCAGGCGCTTCGGCTAACGTCCTCTCCGCCGGATCCGAGTCCCAGGCCCTCGCCGACCAGGGCACCATTATCAACCAGGGCGTCACGGGCGATGCCACGGCAGACTCCACCCAGGACAGTGTCATCGACCAGGGCACCGGTGCGGATGCCGGGACCACAGCAGATTCTGCCGCAGCGCCCGCTGCCACGGATCCGGTCACGCCTGCTGCCACGGCCGATCTCGGCGGCGCTGTACCGGCCGGCACGGTACACGCCGATGCCACCGGCGTATTGCCGGATGGCACGGCCCCGGACCTGGGCGGTGCGCTGCCGACGGATGTCGGGGCCGCCGCCGGCGCTGCGGGTGCCCTCAGCGGCAACCTGCTCAACGTCGACGTAAACCTGGACGCCAACGCCGGCATCGCGGCACCGATCAATGGTGCGGTGGCCGCCAACGCCAACGTGGCCGCGCCGATCGACGCTGCCGTCGGCGCCAACATCGGCTCCATCGACAGCAACGCGTTCGCCGTCGCCCAGCAGGATGCCATCATCAACCAGGACATCCATGGTGACGCTACGGCGTCGGCTGACCAGCAGTCCGACCTGAAGCAGTAGCACCTAGATGAGCACTGAGCACGGAGGGCCGTCCGGTCAGGACGGCCCTCCGGCCCTGCCTGCCACCGGCGGCGCCACACCCGCCGCCACATCGCCCGACTCCGGAGCCGGTGCACGCGGCGACGCTGCCGGGCCGGCGTCGTCCGCGGCGGTCGGCCTGCAGCCGGTTCCGGTGCGGGCCGCCGGCGTCCAGCTGATCGGCGAGGCGAAGGGGTCCGGTTACAAGGAAGCCCCGTCCCTCGTGCGCCGTTCCGACGGCCAGACCATCCAGCTCACCCGACTGCTGTACCTGGTGCTCGAGGCGATCGACGGCGAGCGGGGCCTGGAAGAAATCGCCGGGCACGCCAGTGACAGTTTCGGACGGCTCGTCAGTGCCGAGAACGTCCGCACCCTGATCACTTCCCAGCTGCTCCCCCTCGGCCTCCTGCAATTGGCGGACGGTTCCGAGCCGGCGGTAAAGAAATCGAACCCGCTGCTGGGTATGCGCTTCCGGTACTCGGTGACCGATCCGGACCGCACCCGGAAGATCACCGCGCCGTTCGCCACGCTGTTCAACCCCTTGATCGTGGTGGCCGTGACCGCGGCCTTCCTGGCCACGTGCTGGTGGGTGCTGATGGTCAAGGGTCTGGCATCGGCCACGCATGAGGCCTTTGCCAACCCCGGCCTGGTGCTTCTGATCCTGGTGGTCACGGTGCTCTCGGCCGGTTTTCATGAGTTCGGCCACGCCGCCGCCGCCCGCCGCGGCGGGGCCACCCCCGGCGCCATGGGGACCGGCCTGTATCTGATGTGGCCGGCCTTCTATACCGACGTCACGGATTCCTACCGACTGGGGCGCGGCGGCCGGCTGCGCACGGACCTGGGCGGACTGTACTTCAACGCCATCGTGGCCGTCGCGATCATGGGAATCTGGTGGGCCACCGGATTCGATGCGCTGCTGCTGGTGGTGGTCACCCAGATCCTGCAGATGGTCCGGCAGCTGATGCCGCTGGTCCGCTTCGACGGCTACCATATCCTGGCCGACGCTACCGGTGTCCCGGACCTGTTCCAGCGCATCAAGCCCACGCTGCTGGCCCTGGTGCCGTGTCGAAAGACCGATCCCGAAGCCGGGCTCCTGAAGCCCTGGGCGCGGGCCGTGGTCACCATCTGGGTGCTGGTCACGGTCCCCCTGCTGCTCTTCAGCATGGCCACCATGGTGCTCACTTTGCCGCGCGTCCTGGGCACTGCCTGGGACAACGGCCTGAAGCAGCAGGCGATGCTTTCCCACAGCGTCGCCACCGGGGACCTCGCCGACGCCGCCGTCCGGGTGATCGCGATAGCCTGCCTGGCGCTGCCGGTGCTGGGCATCTTCTACATCCTGTTGCGCCTGGTCCGCCAGCTGGCCACCGGCCTGTGGCGCAAGACCCGCGGAAAGGCCCTCCAGCGTGCCGCCGCCGTCGTTGCGATCGCGGCGGTGGCGGCGGGCCTCGCCTGGGCCTGGTGGCCGGGAGCTGACACCTACCGCCCGGTCCAGCCCTACGAGCGTGGCACCCTGGCCGACGCCACCACCGCCGTCTTCCCGGCCTCCGCCGCGTCCCGGATGGCCGAGGGCCAGCCGGGAACGACCGTTGCCCTGTGGCCGGAGGGCGCCCGGCGGCCCACACGCGAGGACCCGCAGCTGAGCATGGTCCTGGTGCCCCGGCAGTCCGGCACGGCCAGCACGGCCGGCCCCGCGGCGGCGCCGGCTGCCCCTTCCTGGGTCTTCCCCTTCGACAAGCCGGCTGCTCCGGAGGACGACGGCAACCAGTCGCTCGCGGTCAACACCACTGACGGTTCCGTGGTCTACGACGTCGCCTTCGCCCTGGTCTGGGCCGAGGACGGTGACACCGTGGACACACGGAATGAGGCGTACGCCTTTGCCAGCTGCGCGGACTGCGCCGCCGTGGCGGTGGGGTTCCAGGTGGTCCTGATTGTGGGACAGACCGATGTGATCGTTCCGGAAAATCTCTCGGCGTCGGCGAACTATAACTGCGTCCGGTGCCTGACGTACGCCCTGGCCAGCCAACTTGTCCTGACCCTGGATGGGCCCCTGAGCAGCGACGGCACGGCCAGGCTCAACGCGCTGTGGCAGGAGATCGCCGCCTACGGCAAGGACCTGCGAAACCAGCCACTCTCGGAGATCCAGGGCCGGCTCAGCGCCTACAAGGAACAGATCATGGCGGTCATCAAGGCCGATCCGAGCGCCACCCCGGCCGGGTCTGCCGGCGCAGCGCCGACGCCGGGCGCCACTCCCGGCGCCACCTCCGGCGCCACGCCTGGTACGACGTCGGGAGCCACTGCCGAAACCACACCCGGCAGCACGCGGGCCCCGGCCCCGGGACCCACGGGAGCCACGGCGCCGAGTGACGGTACGACGTCGTCCGGTCCCGCCCCGGGATCCGGTGCCACGGAGCCGGCAGGGCAGCAACCGACGCAGCCCGCGGCACCGGCGCCTGCCGGTTCCACGGCGCCCGCAGCGGGGGCGGTCACGCCCGTGCCCGCAGGAACCGCCCCGCCGGCTCCGTAGGCGCGCACCCGTGGAACACGTTCGGCCGGAAGGATCTCTCCTTCCGGCCGAACGTGTCAGACCGTCTGGGTCCCCAGGACCAGGTCAGCGGGCCTTCCCTTCATCCGTGAGGAGGGTGTACACCATTTCCGTGGCCCATTCGCCGACGGAGAGGCAACACCATGAGACTAACGCTGACAGAGTTCCTCACATTGGACGGCGTGGCGCAGGGTCCTGGATCGCCCGATGAGGATACCAGCGACGGCTTCTCACAAGGAGGTTGGTTCGTCCCCTACCTTGACGAAGAATTCATCCAGCAGGCGGCGGACTGGCTGGGTGAGGCGGATGCGTTGCTGTTCGGCCTCCGAACCTACGTCTGGCGAAGGGGCTGATCGACGAACTGAGGCTGGTGATCGCCCCTGTGGTGGTGGGTAACGGCAGGCAACTGTTTCCGGCCGGAGGCGCCCCGGCGGGCCTGCGTCTGGTACGCAATGAGGCGACGCCGGGCGGACTCGCGATTCTTGTCTATGAGTCGGCAGGGCTTCCGACGTACGGGACCTATGAGCCTGGTTCGTCCGGCACCTGAGGCCCGTGGTTGAGCTTGAGGCCGATGGTTGAGCCGGCAGCTGCGCTGCACCAGGCGGAGTTGCGCGAGTTCAAGTGCCGGGCCCGGTCAGCGGGCCTTCCACTCGTCCGCGAGGATGGCGTATACCACCTCCGTGGCCCATTCGCCCTTGTAGTGCCATTTGTCCACCTGCCGTGATTCCAGGCGCATGCCGAGCCGTTCACAGAGCGCCGCCGAGGCCGTATTCAGGGCATCGAGCTTGGCGTCGATGCGGTGGAAGCCCAGGTCCTCAAAGCCGAGCTTGAGCAGTGCCCGGGCGGCCTCGCTGGCGATGCCCCGTCCCCGCGCCTCTGGGGCCAGGCTCCAGCCGATCTCGGCCTGCCCGCACCCCTCCAGCCACTTCAGCACCACCTCGCCGAGGAGTCCGGGCGAATCCTGGGCCTCAATGGCCAGGGCCACCCAGTCGCCCTCCTTCTCGAACTCGAAGTTGGCGTACCGTCCCACCGTTTCCATCGACTGGGTGTAGCTCTTGGCCTCTCGGGGCAGGAACCGGGCGGTTTCCGGGAGCGAGTGGTAGGCATGGAAGGCATCGAGGTCGGCGGCTGCAAAACGCCGCAGCACCAGCCGCTCGGTGCGGATGGGCAGCGGAGGCAGTGGCTTGGGTTCATTCATGTCCCCAACGCTACCCATCCGTTGCTCCGGAAGCGCCGTTTTGCGCGGCCAAAAGGGCGGTTACGGAGCAACGGATGCCTGCGCGACGACGGCGGCTGTTGCCTCCGCGATCGCCCGTTCCTCGTCGGTGGGGACCACAAGGACCGGCAGGGCCGACGTCGGGGTGGAAATGACGCGGGGTTCCCTGGACCGCTCCCGGTTCAGCCCGGCGTCGAGTTCGACGCCGAGGGCACCGAGCCGCTGCGCCACCAGGTTCCGGAACTGGTGCGAGTTCTCGCCGATTCCGGCCGTGAACACAAGGGCCTTCGCGCCGCCCACGGCCACGTGGTAGCCGCCGATGTACTTCGCGAGCCGGTAGGAGGCGACCGCCAGGGCCATGGCCGCCTTGGCATCGCCGGCTTCCGCGGCCTCCACCACGGAGCGCATGTCGTTGTTGCCGGCCAGGCCTTTGAGCCCGGACTGCCGGTTCAGCATCGAATCAAGGTCCTCGGGTGACCAACCGTTCCGGCCGAGGAAGACCAGGATGGACGGGTCGAGGTCGCCGGAGCGGGTGCCCATGACGAGGCCCTCGAGGGGCGTGAATCCCATGGACGTGTCGATTGACTGACCGCCCCGGATCGCGGTGACCGAGGCGCCGTTCCCCAGGTGGGCGATCACGGCGTCGAACTCCTCGACCGGAACGTCCAGCAGCGCCGCGGCCCGGTGCGCGACGTATTCGTGCGAGGTGCCGTGGAAGCCGTAGCGGCGGATCCCGTGGTTCGTGTAGAGCTCGTCCGGTACCGCATAGCGCCAGGCGTGCTCGGGCAGGGTGCGGTGGAAGGCGGTGTCGAACACGGCCACCTGCGGCAGTTCGGGCCACTTCTTCGAGATCGCGCGGATGCCAAGGACGTTCGCGGGGTTGTGCAGCGGGGCGAGCGGGTTCAGCCGCTCAATGGCCCGGGTGATCTCGTTGTTGACCAGCACCGGCTCGGCGAAGCGCTCCCCGCCGTGCACCACGCGGTGGCCGACGGCATCCAATACGCGGTCCCCCAGGGCGTCGTGGATGGCGGCGTCCACCTGCTCCAGCGCCTCGGCGTGGTCGCGCGGGCCCTCGATCTGGCCGTCGCCCTCACCGCCGGCACCCATGCCGATCTTCTCGACCAGGCCTTCGGTGAGCACGCTGCCGGCCTCGACGTCGCGCACCTGGTACTTGAGCGAGGACGAGCCGGAGTTGATGACGAGCACGAGCATGGGGCCTCCTAAGCCTTGGCTTCGACGCTACCCGAGGGTGCGCCGGGACTGGCATCACGCCGGAGCCTGGCCGAGCGCTCCGTGGGATCCACTATAAATTGCCGGACCAAATTGCCGGAACGCCAGTGGCGCCCATCCGTTGCGAAAGCCAGTCCGTTGCGAAAGCCGGGCCGGGCGCCTAGAGTCGGCGGACCAACTGGACAACTCACGAAGGGGATTTCCATGACTGACGACGCGACCCAGCCGGAAGGCACCGAACCAGCGGGCACCGAACCCGCCAGCGGTTCAGGTAAACCTGATCCCACCGGCGTCGTCGGCGCGAACCCGGCCCTGGACGACACAGGAAACCCCAAGGCCGCCGAGGTCGGCGAAGCGCCCGAGGCCCCCGAGCATCTGGAGAACCTGGATCTCACGCCGGCGGGCCTGGCCGATGAGCCCGCCAAGGAGGAAGACCCCGAAAGTCCGGCGAAGCCGGAAAACAGCTGAGCCGGAACAGCTGCGCAGAAGACACCTGACTATGCGCGGGCGGCCGCAGGTTCCGGCTCGGTAACGGGCTCCACGGACTGGGCCTGCACGGCGGTGATGGCCACCGTGTTCACGATGTCCTCCACCGTGCAGCCGCGCGAGAGGTCGTTAACCGGCTTCCGGAGGCCCTGCAGGACCGGCCCGACGGCGACCGCACCGGAGGACTGCTGCACTGCCTTGTAGGTGTTGTTGCCGGTGTTCAGGTCCGGGAAGATGAACACTGTCGCCTGCCCTGCCACGGACGAGCCCGGCATCTTGGACGCGGCGATGGCGGCGTCGACGGCGGCGTCGTACTGGATGGGGCCTTCAACGGCGAGATCCGGGCGGCGGTCCTTCACGACTTCGGTGGCCTGCCGGACTTTGTCCACTGCTTCCCCGGTCCCCGATCCGCCGGTGGAGTAGGACAGCATGGCCACCCGCGGCTCCACGCCGAACTGGGCTGCGGTCTCGGCTGAGGCCAGCGCGATATCCGCCAGCTGCTCCGCGTTCGGGTCAGGGTTGACCGCGCAGTCGCCGTAGACCAGCACCCGGTCCGGCATCAGCATCAGGAACACCGAGGAGACGATCTTGACGCCGTCCCGGGTCTTGACGAACTCCAGCGCGGGACGGATGGTGTGGGCCGTGGTGTGCGCGGCGCCGGACACCATGCCGTCCACCACGCCGAGCTGCACCATCATGGTGCCGAAGTAGCTGCCGTCGAGCATGACTTCCAGCGCCCGGGCCAGGTCCACGCCCTTGTGCGCCCGCAGCTCCGCGTACTTCTGGGCAAACTGCTGGCGCAGCTCTGACGTCGCGGGGTCCACGATGCTCATGCCGGAGAGGTCGATGCCCTGGGTGGACGCCAGCTCCCGGACCGCCGACTCATTGCCCAGGATCGTGAGGTCGCAGACGTCCCGCCGGTGCAGAATTTCGGCGGCCCGCAGGATCCGCACGTCGTTCCCCTCGGGCAGGACGATGTGCCGGCGCTGCAGCCGGGCCCGCTCAATGAGGTCGTGCAGGAACCGCAGCGGCGTCATCCGCTCCAGCCGCGGCAGGTGCAGCCGCTCCACCAGCTCGGCCTCGTCCACGCGCTTAGCCCACAGCCCCACGGCCGAGGCCACCTTGCGGCGGTGCCCCGACCAGATCTCGCTGCGGACCTCGGACACCCGTTTGGCGGTGGTGTAGGTATCGTCCGGGGCCGCGAACACGGGGAATGGCGCCTGCGCCAGCAGCGAGTAGATGTTGGGGTCCGGGGCCAGGCCGCCGGTGAGGATGAGCGCCGACGGCACCGGAAACTCCGGCGAGAACGACGACGCGAGGCACGCGACCATCACGTCCGCACGGTCACCCGGGACGATCACGAGGGCGCCGTCGTCGAGCACGTGCAGGAAGTTGGCCACGTTCATCGCCGCCACCTTGATGGAATGGACGTCGCGTTCCATGTCCTGCCGGCCGGCCACCTGGCGGATCCCAAGGGCCGAGGCCACCTCCCCGGTGGTGGGCCGTGCGATGTCGTCCAGCTCGGGGAAGACGTAGACGGGGCGGCCGGACGCGCCGGGCTTCACGGCGGCGACGATCCCGTCCACGTCCTCCGGGTCGGCGCGGTTCACCATGATGGCCAGGAGGCTGCAGCGTTCCGCCGCCAGTTCCTTGCGGGCAACCTCGACGGCGTCGGCAGCCTCCGCGACGGTCCGCCCCTTCGCGCCCACCACGGCGACGATCGAGGCGGCCAGGTTGTTCGCGAGGCGAGCGTTGAGGTCGAATTCGACGGCGGCATCCTGGCCGGTGAGGTCCGTCCCCTCCACAATCACCACGTCGCAGTGGCGGGACATTTCGGCGAAGATCTCCACGCAGCGGGCGTCGATCTCGGCCCTGTTTCCCTCGGCCAGCAGCCCGCGGACCTCGGCAAACGTCAGGCCGCCGCGGCAGCGCTGGTCATCAAGATCGAACCGGGCCTTCATTAGCGCCACCATCGGGTCCGCCGCGGCGTCGTTGCCGTGAACCACAGGCTTGAAGAAGCCGATCCGGTCCGCGTGCCGGTGGAGGGTGTCCGCCAGCCCCAGCGCTATGAGGGACTTGCCGGAGCCCGGGGTGGTCGCGCTGACGTAAATTCCTTTGGCCATGTGTCCCAGCATACTTACACCCCTTGACAGCGGGCACCCACATGGGATTACCTAATGAACATTCGGTAAATAAAGCTGGAGGCAACGACGCATGGCTGAACTGACGGTTTCCGGGGCCACCCACCCCATCCTGAAAGACGACTACGCCTCGGAATGGATGGGCATCGAAGTCCTGGCGCTGGACGACGGGCATGCCACGATCCGCATGACGCTCCGGCAGGAAATGCTCAACGGCTTCGGCATGGCCCACGGCGGAATGATCTTCGCCTTCGGCGACACCGCCTTCGCCCTCGCCTGCAACCCGGCCAACCCGCTCCCGGGCGAGGACTCCAACATCACGGTTGCTGCCGGCGTCGACATCAACTTCCTGAAGCCCGCCTTCCGCGGACAGGTGCTGACCGCCGTCGCGAACCGCCGCGCCAGCACCGGACGCAGCGGGCTGTACGACATCCAGATCTACGCCGCCGACCCTGGCGCGGGCTCCCCGGCGGCGGCACCGGCCGGCGCGGCCCCCGCAGCAACCCTTCCGGGCCAGCTCCCCTCCGATACCGCTACCGACGCCCCTACGTGGGAACTCATCGCCGAGTTCCGCGGCCGCAGCCGCACCATCTCCAAGAAATAGAAACAGGGAACCACTGATGACCCAAGAAACTGCCGCCGCCACAACCGACGCTGTCCTCGACCGCGAGGAGACCATCTCCCGCGACGAGCTCGAGGCCCTCCAGCTCAGCCGCCTGCAGCACACGGTGGCCTACGCCTATGACCGCGTCCCCCTGTACAAGCGCAAGTTCGATGAGGCCGGCGTCCACCCGACGGACCTGCGTGAACTCTCCGACCTCGGCAAGTTCCCCTTTACCACCAAGGAGGACCTCCGCCTCGAGTACCCCTTCGGCATGTTCGCCGTGCCGCAGCACGAGGTCGCCCGAATCCACGCCAGCTCCGGGACCACGGGCCGCGCCACCGTGGTGGGCTACACGAAGAAGGACCTCGCCGACTGGGCCAAGCTTGTGGCCCGCTCGCTGCGCGCCTCCGGCGTCCGGCCCGGCATGAAGGTGCACAACGCTTACGGCTATGGCCTGTTCACCGGCGGCATGGGCGCCCACGCCGGCGCCGAGGCCCTCGGCTGCACCGTCATCCCGATC
The DNA here is from genome assembly GCF_056401395.1 of Arthrobacter sp. P4_F11. Classification (NCBI taxonomy): domain Bacteria; kingdom Bacillati; phylum Actinomycetota; class Actinomycetes; order Micrococcales; family Micrococcaceae; genus Arthrobacter; species Arthrobacter sp. P4_F11. The sequence goes on along the minus strand of NZ_JBFUJK010000014.1, from coordinate 99,091 downwards.
TCCGGCGGCCAGACCGAGCGCCAGATCACGCTCATCCAGGACTTCAAGCCCGACGCCATCCTGGCCACCCCCACCTACCTGCTGACCATTGCCGACGCCATGATCAAGCAGGGCATCGACCCGGCCTCCACGTCGCTGAAGTACGCGGTCCTGGGCGCCGAGCCGTGGACCGAAGAAATGCGGCACGAGCTTGAGACCACCATGAACCTCAAGGCCTGCGACATCTACGGCCTCTCCGAGGTCATGGGCCCGGGCGTCGCCGGCGAATGCGTGGAAACGCAGGACGGCAGCCACATCTGGGAGGACCACTTCCGGCCCGAGATCATCGACGCCTTCGACCCCACCGTGGTGCTGGGCGACGGCGAACCGGGCGAGCTGGTGTTCACCTCGCTCACGAAGGAAGCCCTGCCGATCATCCGGTACCGCACCAAGGACCTCACCCGGCTGCTGCCGGGCACCGCACGCCCGGCACACCGCCGCATGGGCCGCATCACCGGCCGCAGCGACGACATGATCATCCTTCGGGGCGTGAATCTGTTCCCGTCGCAGATCGAGGAGATCGCCCTGCGCATCCCGGAGCTCAGCCCGCACTTCCAACTGGAGCTCACCCGGCCCGAGGGCCACCGGATGGACCAGATGACCGTCAAGATTGAGCGCCGCGACGCCGTCACGGTCGAGGGCGGCATGGCCGCGGCCAAAGTCCTGCAGCAGCAGATCAAGATCCACGTCGGCTCCTCCTGCACGGTCGACGTCGTCGAGCCCGGCTCATTGGAGCGGTCCAACGGCAAGCTGCGCCGGATCTACGACATGCGCCCCAAGGGCTGAGTGAGCACCAGATCGTGAGAAACTAGCCACTATGCCCAGCACAGCAACCACCACCAAGCGCGGCCGCCCCGGCTATGACCAGCAGTCGGTGCTGGTCATCGCCGTCGACGTCTTCAACCGCCACGGCTACGATGCCACCTCGATGGGTATCCTTGCTGAGAACCTGGGCATCTCCAAGTCCGCGATCTACCACCACGTCCCGTCCAAGGGCGACCTGCTGAAGCTCGCCCTGGACCACGCCCTGGGCGGGCTCGAGGCGATCCTGGACCAGCCCGGGGCAACCTCCGGTTCGGCCGATGCGCGGCTGGAGTTCGTGGTCCGCCAGACCATCTCGGTGCTGGTGGAGCGGCTGCCCTTCGTGACGCTGCTGCTGCGCCTGCGCGGGAACACGGAGATCGAGCGGGATGCGTTGGAACGGCGCCGCACCTTCGACCACAAGGTCGCCGCACTGATTTCCGAGGCACGGGATGAGGGCTCGCTCCGCCAGGACATTGACCCCCGCACCGTCACCCGGCTGCTGTTCGGCACCATCAACTCGATCGTCGAGTGGTACAAGCCGGGCGGCTCGCTGTCCCCGGAGAAGCTGGCCGACGACGTCATCACCATGGCGTTCCACGGCCTACACGTCCCCCGCTGACCGCCTGCCGGCCGACGGGTGGCCGGGTAAGTCGTTGACGGCAGGATAACGGACGCCCACCCTGTAGTCATGGCCACGAAGATATCTGACGTCCTCTTCAGCACGTTCCCCGATTTGCGTTACCAGCCCACCGCGAAGAGGGTCCGTGCCATGGTGGGCGGGCGTGCCGTCGTCGACACTTTGAGTGCGCTCTTGGTGTGGGAGCCCAAACGCATCACCCCCATCTACGCAGTTTCCGAAGGCGCCCTCCGGGCCGAACTGGCGCCGCCGGGGCAGCAGGCGGGCGATGTCCCGGAACACGGCTTCAGAGTGAGCCGGGAGGGGCCGCGGGCACTGGATCCGCGCACGGGGTTCGGCAGGCACACGGCGGCCGGTGAGGAGCTCGACGTCGTCACTCCCCATGCGAGGCTGCCCCGCGCTGCCTTCCGGCCGGCGGACCCCGACCTCGCCGGCTACGTGGTGCTGGATTTCAACGCCTTCGACTGGCTCGAGGACGACGAGGAGATCATCGGCCACCCACGTGATCCGTTCCACCGTGTGGACATCCGGGCGTCCTCGCTCACCGTTGAGGTAGGGCTCGACGGCGTCACTCTCGCCACGACGAACGGCGCGCAGCTGCTCTACGAAACCATGCTGCCGGTGCGCTACTACATTCCGCCGTCGGATGTGCGGCTGGATCTGATGGAAGAGAGCCCCAAACGGACCATCTGCCCGTACAAGGGCCAGGCGAGCTACTGGAGCTACCCTGCTTCCGGGCAGGGCAGGAACGTCGCGTGGAGCTATGACCGGCGGCTCCTCGACGCCGCCCAGATCCACGGACTTGTCAGTTTCTTCAATGAGAGAGTGGACATCACGGTGGACGGCGTCCGGCAGGAGCGCCCGGTCACGCCGTGGTCACGCCCGGACGGAGCGGGGGCACCCGGGGCACCTGGGGTGTGAACCGCAGCGCTTTGGTTCTCTTTCACCCGCATTGGGTGACGACCGCCCCCCACTGGAAGGGTTAGCTTGGAGAACATCTGAAGGACCACCTCTATCGCTTGTGAGACCTCGCTAAAGGCTCCCGCCGTCTGGCGGAAGGAGGAGGGATGATGTTCTGCTCGTTGATCATCGGTGACCCGCGGTGTTGCCGGACGGGCACGCCGCCCCGAGCTGCAAAAAGGACATTCGGTGTCACCCGAATCGTCACAGTCGCGCCGGGTTGCCGGGAATGAGCGAGCCTGCCGCATCGCCGCCCAGTTTCGATCCGGCCGTCGTCATTCGTTCCAGGGCGTACATCTCTGCGCTCGTGCTGGCTGCGGTCTTGGGCGTTCCCATCTCGGTCATTGCGTACGGCTTTCTCGCTTTGGTCGCGATGGTCCAGCAGTACGTCTTCGTCGGCCTGCCGGAACAAGTCCTCGGGGGTCCCGTTCCTGCCTGGTGGCCGGTTCCGTGGTTGGTGCTGTGTGGGCTGTTGACGGCGTCGACCATCCGGTATCTGCCGGGAACCGCGGGCCACTCACCCGCTTTCGGCTTCAAGACGGGCGGCGGTCCGCCCAGCGGCCGGGAGCTCGTGGGCGTTGTTCTCGCGGCACTGACCACGCTCAGCCTCGGTGCGGTGCTCGGGCCGGAGGGTCCGCTGATCGCGATCGGTGGCGGCCTCGGGGCGTTGGCCGTGCACCTGGCGAAGAAGGACGCTCCGCCGATGGCCCTGACGATCATGGCGTCGGCCGGCAGCTTCGCAGCGATCAGTACCCTGCTCGGATCCCCCGTGCTCGGTGCATTCCTGATCATGGAGGCCGCCGGGATCGGGGGAATGACGCTGAGCCTGATGGCCCTGCCCGGACTGCTCGCTTCCGGCGTCGGGGCGCTGGTGTTCGTCGGCCTGGACGGCTGGACCGGGCTGGGCAGCTTCTCGCTGGCGCTGCCCGTCGTGCCGCCTGCGGTGCCGCCGACCCTGGCGACGCTGGGCTGGGCGGTGATTATGGGCGCCGTCGGCGCGCTGTTGGGATGGTTGATCCGCTGGGTCGGGCTCTCGCTTCGTCCGGTCGTGCACCTGAACCGGATATTGGTGACCTCTGGGCTCGGCCTGCTGATCGGTCTTGCCGCGATGGCCTACCAGCTGATCTCTGGGAACAGCTTCACGCAGGTCTTGTTCTCGGGGCAGGACGCCCTTCCGGATCTGGTCGAACACGCCACGGACTACTCGCTTTCGGCGCTCCTCCTGCTGATCTCTTGTAAGGCCTTTGCCTACGGGCTCTCGCTGAGCGCATTTCGTGGTGGGCCCGTGTTCCCTTCGATGTTCATCGGTGCGGCGCTCGGTATTGTCGCGAGCGGGTTGCCCGGAATGAATCTCGCGGCAGGACTTGGCATGGGCATGGGCGCCATGTGCGCAGCCATGCTGCGGCTGCCGTTGACGTCGACCCTGCTGGCCACGCTGCTGCTGGGAGTGGACGGTGTGGCGGTAACACCGCAGGTGGTGGTGGCTGTGGCGGTGGCCTTCGTGATCTCCAACGTGCTCCCGGTTCCGGGCCCGAAAGGGCCCGTGGCGCCTGACGCTGGCGGGAAGGTCCACCATCGGGCTGCCTCGAAGTCCGGACATGCAAGTGAGATGTCGAGCGCGGGAGGTTCGACCGGACGGGACCGGTGGATCGCGTGGTTGTTCATCATTGGCTCGAGTCTGTTCGCCTTGGGGGCGGTTCCGTCATACGCCGAGGCCGTGGGATTGCGCTTGTGCGCGATCACCTTCTTCGTCGGTTCGCTGTTCTTCACCAGTGCGTCGTTCCTGCAGTACCGCGAAGCCGTTGACGCCCTCCCGTTCCTGGGGGCCAAGCGCCGCCACTCGTTTTGGGTGTGGGCGCCACGGAATCTCGGCTGGCTCGCCTGCGCGGTTCAACTTGCCGGCACGCTGTGGTTCAACTGGAGTACGGGAAACGCATTGCGGGTCAATCTCAGTGTGGCCCTGACCGAGCAGCGGGTGTGGCGACCCGATGCGCTGGGTTCAGTCGCCTTCCTCGTTGCCAGCGGTGTGGCGTTGCGGGATGCCGGTCGCGCCATTGCCGGCAGGCCCAGGCCCCGGGTGTGGAAGATCGGCGTGATCAACCTGGCCGGCTCTGTTGCGTTCGGTGTCTCGGCTCTGGCGGCCTTTGTCATACCGTCGAGCGGCGATGTCTGGAACGCCGACCTGGCCACTCTCGGCACCCTCGTGGGAGCCCTGTGCTTCCTCACCGGCGCGATTCTGATGCTGAGTCCAGAATCCGCCGCCGTCTCGGTTCCCGCGGACCGGGGAGCTCATCCGTAACCCCCTTTCAACAGTCTCTTGAGGAGAAGTGATGTCAATAAATTCCCAGCCGGCGGACGCCGACGTGGCAATGTTCGGCAACCGATTTGTCACCCAGGAGGTTCCGAGCCGCGAGTTCCCGGAGACCGGCATTCCTGCTGAGGACGCTTTGCGGCTGGTGTCGGAGGACCTGGCGCTGGAGGGTGATCCGGCCCGGAACCTGGCCACCTTCGTAACGACATGGATGGAGCCGCAGGCCCAGCAGATCATCGCAGCGAACCTGCACCGCAATTTCATCGACCACGCCGAATATCCCCGCACGGCCGAAATCGAGCAGCGCTGCATTCGGATGCTCGCTGACCTTTTCCACGCGCCCGGCGAGACGACGGGCGCCCGGACCCAGGGATCGTCCGAGGCGATCATGCTCGGCGGCCTGTCCCTGAAGTGGAACTGGCGCAAACGCCGCGAGGCCGCCGGCGCATCGACGTCGAGCCCTAACCTGGTGTTCGGCGGCGACGTGCATGTTGTGTGGGAGAAGTTCTGCCGCTACTTCGACGTCGAGCCGCGGATCGTGCCCCTGCAGCCGGGGAAGTACACGATCGGCCCGGAGGACGTGGAGGCCCATATCGATGAGAACACCATCGGCGTCGCAGCCGTGCTGGGCACGACGTTCACTGGGCACAAAGACGACATCGTCGGCATCAACGACCTGCTGGTCCGGATCAAGGGTGAGCGGGGCCTTGATGTGCCGCTGCACGTGGACGGGGCCAGTGGGGGGTTTGTCTGGCCCTTCCTGTACCCGGACTCCGAGTGGGACTTCCGGCTCGAGCAGGTCCGCTCGATCAATGTCTCCGGGCACAAGTTTGGACTGGTCTATCCCGGCATCGGCTGGCTGATCTTCCGGGAGAAGGCCGATCTGGCCAAGGACCTTGTTTTTGAGGAGAACTACCTCGGCAAGACCGACTCGACGTTCACCCTGAACTTCTCCACCGGCTCGTCGATGGTTCTCGCCCAGTACTACAACTTCGTGCGCTACGGCCGCGCCGGTTACACCTACATCATGCAGAACATGCAGACCAACGCCCGCGCCCTCGCCGAGAAGTTGGAGGCCATGGGCCGGTTCGAGATCATCGGCCCTGACGAGGAGCAGCTTCCCCTGGTTGCGTTCCGGCTCGCCGCCGACCCCGGGTACGACGAGTTCGACATTGCCTGGCAGCTCTCGGCCGAACGCGGCTGGATGGTGCCGGCCTACACCCTGCCGCCGAACGCCCAGAACGTGACGATCATGCGTGCGCTGGTCAAGGAAACGATGAGCCGCGAGCACGTCGACACGCTCGCCCGGGATATCGATGAGGCGTGCTCAACGCTGGCGAAGAAGGGCGGCGCGCACGAATCCGAACGAAAGAAGATTGTCACCGGACCCGGGCATTGACTGGGTGGCGCCAACAATGAGCGCGGTGGAGGAACGGTCGGTCATTTCTTCTCCCTGACTGCGGCCGCTGCCGTTTCGCGCTGGGTGGCGGCCCAGCTGGCGAGGACTTTCAGGGCGTCCTCGGAGGGTGTCCCGGGATCTGCCGTGTAGACGTTGATGCGCAGCCCCGGGTCCGCGGGCAGTTCCAGTGCCTCGAAGCTCAGGTCCAGGTCCCCCACGATCGGGTGGTGGAGCCGTTTGCGGCCGGTGCGGTGGTACTTCACGTCGTGCCTCGCCCACCGGGTGCGGAACTCCTCGCTGCGGGTCGAAAGCTCTCCGACCAGGTCCGTGAGGTCCTTGTCGTAGGGGTTTTTCCCGGCGGTGGACCTCAGGACCGCGACGATGTCGTCCGCGCTGCGTTCCCAATCGGCGAAGAACTCCCGCGCTTTCGGGTTCAGGAAGGTGAACCGTGCACTGTTCGGCGGAGTCACGTGCTCAGCCATCATGTCCAGGTAGAGGGCACGGCCGAGTTCGTTGGCGGCAAGGACATCTCCGCGGTCGTTGCGGACCCAGGCCGGCGCCGTCGTGATCGCATCAATGACGCGTTGCACGCTCGGCCGCACCGTCTGCGGGCTGCGCTTTCGCCGCACCCGGGGAGCGGCCGTGGCCGCGCGGGCCAGGTCAAAAAGGTGGGCCGTCTCGGCGTCGTCAAGCTTCAGTGCACGGCAGAGGGCTTCAAGGACGCTGTCCGAGGCGCCGGAGAGGTTTCCGCGCTCAAGGCGTATGTAGTAATCGATGCTCATCCCGGCGAGCATCGCGACTTCCTCGCGGCGCAGCCCGGTAACGCGGCGGTTTCCGCCGTAGACCGGGAGGCCGGCCTCCTCTGGCGTGATCCTGGCACGGCGGGAGGTCAGGAACTTCCGCACGTCGTCGCTGTGTGTCATGGCCTCCACGCTACCCGCGGCCAATGCGACGAGGGAGGCACTGGCATTACCCGGAACGACCGTGACTCCCCGCCGTTGAGAAATCACGGTTCCATGGAAAACATGAATCCTGCACCCGCAACTACTGCCCACCCGGCGGCGATCCTGGCGATCATCCTCGCCAGCTACTTCATGATCCTGCTGGACAACTCGGTCATCTTCACGGCCCTGCCGAGCCTGCAGGCCGATCTCCAGCTGGGCACCGGGGAGCTTTCCTGGTCCAGGACGCGTACACGCTGGTCTTCGGCGGCCTGCTGCTTCTCGGCGCCCGGGCCGGCGATCGTCGCGCCCGCCGCTTCGACCTGTTCGGCGCGCTCAGCGCGACCCTGGGTGTCGGCGCCCTCGTGTTCGGCATCATCAACACCGCCGACGCGGGCTGGGCCTCCCCCGCCACGGGCACGGCCGTCACCGCCGGCATCGTGCTCCTCGTCGTGTTTGTGCTGATCGAACGCAGGGCCGCCCAGCCGATCATGCCGCTGCGGCTGTTCGCCAGCCGCCGCCGCGCCGGCGCCTATGTTGCACGGTTCCTGTATCTGGGCGCAATGATTGCATTTTTCTTCTTCACCACCCAGTTGCTGCAGGAGGTCCTCGGCTTCGACCCCCTGCAGGCCGGCATGGGATTCCTGCCCATGACTGCCGTCAACTTCGCCGTCGCAATGGGTATCCCGCGGCTCGTAAACCGGATGCCGGGTTCGATTCCCCTCGTGGCCGGCATCCTGATCACCCTTGCCGGGATGTTTTGGCTCAGCCGGGTCGGCGTCGACTCCTCTTACCTGACGGCCGTCGCTTTCCCGATGGTCCTTATCGGAGCCGGACAGGGCTTGGCTTTTGCGCCCCTTACGTCGTTTGGCATCGTTGATGCGCCCGCGGCCGACGCCGGCGCGGCGTCGGGCCTGGTGAACACCTTCCACCAGGTCGGCACCTGCCTCGGGCTGGGCATCGCGGTCGCGGCCGCAGCCACCGTCCCGGCCGCCGGCTCTGCCGCAGCGCACCTGGCCGCGCAGGTCAGCGCTGCCCTCACCACGGGCAGTGTCCTCCTGCTCCTGGCCCTGGCTGTCACCGCGGCCCTCATCCTGCCCGCTGATCTGGCCGCCCGCCGGGTCCTGACACCGCTCGGGGCCGCACCCGCACCCCTGGCCGAGGCCGCCCGCTGACCTGTCTACATCCGAAAAGGGGGTACTCACGTGCCCTCCCACAATCCCGCACACCTGAATACGGTGAAAGGCATGCACATGGAACTTACTCTCAATAACGGCGTCAGGATGCCCGCCCTCGGACTGGGCGTCTTCCAAAGCGCGCCGGAGCAAACGATGGCGGCCGTCGAAGCGGCGCTGGCGGCCGGCTACCGGCACATCGACACTGCCGCGGCGTACGGCAACGAGCGGGAGGTCGGTGAGGGCATCCGCAACTCGGGCCTGGACCGTACCGACGTGTTCATCGAGACCAAAGTCTGGGTCAGCGACTACGGGTACGACCAGACGCTGCACGCCTGGGAGAAGGCTGTTGGCAAGTTGGGCGTCGACTACCTGGACCTGTTCATCCTGCATCAGCCCGCCCCCGACCGCTTCGAGAGAACTGTCGGCGCGTACAAGGCCCTGGAGACCCTGATTGCTGACGGTCGCGTCCGGGCGATCGGTGTCAGCAACTTCATGCCGCACCACCTGGCGCAGTTGCTGGCGGCCACAGACGTCGTCCCGGCGGTGAACCAGATTGAGCTGCACCCGTACTTCGCCCAGCCGGCCGTCCAGGCAACGGACACCGAACACGGCATCCTTACCCAGGCGTGGTCACCGATTGGCGGCATCACTTTTTACCCCGGATGGGGCGAGAAGCGCAGGAACGTGATGGAAGACCCGACTATCACCGGCATCGGACAAACACACGGAAAGAGCCCCGCCCAGGTCATGATCCGCTGGCACCTGCAGCAGGGCCGCTCAGCCATCCCGAAGTCGACCAACCCCGCACGCATCGCGGAGAACTTCGACGTCTTCGACTTCGAACTCGGCGCCGACGAACTCGCCGCCATCGATGCACTCGACACCGGCGTGCGCAACGGACCGGATCCCGACGAGGCCCGCGAAGAACGCTTCGCCATGGTCATCCCCGAAGCCTGAGACAGAGAGAAGCCACCACCATGAAATACCGTCCCCTTGGCCGCACAGGCGTCCAGGTCAGTCCCTTGTGCCTCGGCGCGATGATGTTCGGCCCCTGGGGCAACAATGACACCGCGGCCTCCATTCGAATCATCCACCGCGCCCTCGACGCGGGCATCAACTTCATCGACACCGCCGATGTCTACTCCGGCGGGGCATCCGAGGAAATCGTCGGACAGGCGCTGGAAGGCCGGCGTGAGGACGTATTCCTCGCCACGAAGTTCTTCATGCCCATGAGCGAGGACGATCCCAACCAGCGGGGTGGATCCCGCCGCTGGATCATGCGGGCGGTGGAAGACTCCCTTCGCCGCTTGAAGACGGATTACATCGACCTCTACCAGGTGCACCGGCCCAGCCCGGATACCGACGTCGAGGAGACTCTCGGCGCCCTCAGCGACCTGGTCCGCCAAGGGAGGGTGCGGTACGTCGGCTCCTCGTCGTATTCCGGGTCGCAGATCGTGGAAGCCCAGTGGGCATCCCGGGAACGCAACCTCGAGCGGTTTGTCACCGAGCAGCCGCCGTACTCGATCCTGGTCCGCGGTATCGAGGAGGACATCCTTCCCACGGTGCAGCGCCACGGCATGGGCACCCTGACCTACAGCCCGCTCAGCGGCGGCTGGCTCTCCGGGCGCTGGCGCAAAAACGCAGCCTCCGCGCCCACTTCAACCGCGCGTCCGAACGCCCGGTTCGACATGACGAGCCCGGCCAACCAGCGCAAGCTCGACATCGTCGAAGACCTCGCCCGCCTCGCTGAACAAGCCGGGCTGACGCTCATCGAACTGGCCATCGCCTTCGTGATCAACCACCCCGGCGTCACGGCCGCCATCGTGGGACCGCGCACCATGGAACAGCTCGAGTCTTACCTGCCCGCCGCGGACATCACCTTGGCCAGCGACGTGCTGAACCGCATCGACCAGCTCGTCGCACCCGGCGTTACCGTCAACCCGGACGACAACAGCTACGGCGCCACCGAACTCACGCCCCTGGCACGGCGACGGAAACAACTGTGACCAACGAGGCGGTTGAAGCCCTGCAGCAATTCGAACTTCCACTGAAAGAAGGAAAATCATGACTGACCAACCCCAACAGGTCGGCGGAGGCCGGAACATGTTCGGAGACTTCGCCCCAAAGCTCGCCGAGCTCACCGACGACGTACTGTTCGCGGACGTCTGGAACCGCCCGGAGCTTCCGGCCCGTGACCGCAGCCTAATCACCGTCGCCGTACTCACCGCCGGCGGCAACACCGAGCAGCTCGGCTTCCACCTTGGCCGCGCCATGGAGAACGGCGTCACCCGGGAAGAACTCATCGAAGCCATCACCCATGTCACGCTCTACGCAGGCTGGCCCAAGGGCATGGCCGCCATGGGCGTCGCCAAGCGACTCTTCACCGAAAGCGAGTAAGGATCACCATGAACATCGAACCCACTGTCCCCACTGCGAAGAACCCGCCGGCCCGGTTCGCCGGCGACGTCTGGCTCGATCCGATCGCGCTCCCGCACGAGCCGGATCAGACGATGGTGGTCGCGACCGTCCGTTTCGCGCCCGGAGCCCGCACCGCCTGGCACTCCCACGAACACGGCCAGTACCTCCGCGTCACCCAGGGAGTCGGCCGGTTCGGAACCCGGGACGGCAAGATCGTCGAAGTCCACCCCGGCCAGACGATCTACACGCCGCCCGGCGAGGAGCACTGGCACGCGGCCGCCCCTGGCTGCTTCATGGAACATATCGCCATGCTCCAGAACGGCGAGGACCCAGCGACGACCACCACGTGGGGCGAGCACATCACCGACGACGAGTACAACGGAAGCTGACCAGCCCGCGAAACACTGGCAGGCGGCGAGGCGCCCTGGATGACCGCGGGCAACAGAAAAGGGCGCCCCGCTGAGCCGGAGCGCCCGAAAATCCGCCGTTGCCCGCCGTTTAGAGCTGGTAATCAGCTGCCGTGGTGATGTTCTCGTGCACGCACAGAACATTGTGCTCGGAGTCCATGAACCAGGCGCACTTCTCTGAATCCGTTGTACAAATATGGTTCTCGGTCTTGAGGTCCGGGCGATCGTAGTCCTGGAACATGACGCCCTTGGCTTCCATTTCCTGGACCGTGCGCTCGATCTCGCTGACTTCGAAGCTCAGGGTGGTGTGCTCTGAATGCTTTCCATCCTTGACTGGCATCAGCTGCAGCATTGGGCCGCCTTCTGAGCCGAACATTTCGCTTCCGTCATCTGCCACGCCACGGTGCGGGAGCCCCAAAGTGTCCGCGTAGAAATGCCGGGCACGCGCTGCATCATCAACTGGCAGGACTGTTGTGGCTTTATTGAGTACTAGGGTCATTTCGCCACCTCCTACGAGCAAGATTTTACGCCGGAGCGGGGTCGAAAGCCCCTACAAATTGCGCCTCCGAACAAGCGACGCTCCCCCATTCGCGGCAGAACAACACGGACGCTCCCGCACTAGTGAGGGAGCGTCCGCGCTGGACCCGCAGGACGTGAGGGAGCGTCGGGTGAGGTTACTTCTCGACGAGAGTCAGGACGTCGTAGGTCGCGACGATTTCGTCGTTCTGGTTGGTCAGGACGGCGTCCCAGGCCACCTCGCCGTACTCGTCGGTCTCGCGCGGGGTGATCTTCTTGGCCGTCAGGGTCACGCGGATGGAATCGCCCGCGGCCACGGGGGTGATGAACCGCAGGTTCTCCAGGCCGTAGTTGGCCAGGACCGGACCCGGCGCGGGCTCCACGAACAGGCCGGCGGCCCAGCTGAGCAGGAGGTAGCCGTGCGCCACGATGCCCGGGAAGAAGGGGTTGGCCGCGGCGGCTTCCTGATTGGTGTGGGCGTAGAAGGTGTCGCCGGTGGAGTTCGCGAACTTGGTGATTTCCTCCAGCGAGACCTCCCGCAGCTCCGAGCGGATGGCGTCGCCGATGTGCAGGGTGGCGAGGGATTTCCGGAACGGGTGCTGGCCCTCGGTCTCGAGCGTGAAGTTACGGTCCGCTCCGGTGTGCCAGACGCCGGTGACGGCGGTGAGCATGTTCGGCGAGCCCTGGATGGCGGTGCGCTGCATGTGGTGCATCACCGAGCGGATGCCGCCGAGCTCCTCGCCGCCGCCGGCACGGCCGGGACCGCCGTGGACCAGGTGCGGGACCGGGGAGCCGTGGCCGGTGGAGCTGCGGGCGTCCTCGCGGTTGAGCATGAGCACGCGGCCGTGGTGGGCCGCGATGCCGGTGACCAGCTGCTGGGCCACGGCGGGATCGTTCGTGCAGACCGAGGCGACCAGCGAGCCACCGCCGCGGGCGGCGAGGCGGACGGCGTCGGCCAGGTCCGTGTAGCCGATCACCGAGGACACCGGGCCGAATGCCTCGAGCGAGTGGACCTCCTCGGCCTCCGGGTTGGCCCAGCTCAGCAGGACCGGGGACATGAAGGCGCCGCCGTCGACGACGCCGATGCTGCCGTCCGCGCTGGTGACCTTGGGCGCGTCGAGCGTGCCGTAGGCGAGCTCCCCGCCGGCGTCAAGCATGGACTGTACGGCGGCGCGCACGTCGGCGAGCTGCTCGCGGGAGGCCAGGGCGCCCATGGTGACGCCCTCGGCGCGGGGATCACCGAGCACGACGCGTTCGCGGATGCGGTCCCCCACGGCCGCGGTGACGTCGGCGACGAGTTCCTGCGGCACGATCGCACGGCGGATCGAGGTGCATTTCTGGCCGGCCTTGGCGGTCATCTCGGTGACGAGGGACTTGATGAAGGCGTCGAATTCCGGTGTGCCCTTGACCGCATCCGGGCCCAGGATCGCGGCATTCAGGGAGTCGGTCTCGGAGGTGAAGCGGACCCCGCCCTTGACCACATTGGGGTGCGACTTGAGCGTGTTGGCGGTCGACGCGGAGCCGGTGAAGGCCACGAGGTCGCGGTAGTCCAGGTGGTCCAGCAGCGTGCGGACCGAGCCGGAAATCAGCTGCAGCGAGCCGGTGGGCAGGATGCCGGATTCGTCGATCGCCTTGACCACGGCGGCGGCCACGTACCCGGTGGGGGTGGCGGGCTTGACGATGGTGGGGACGCCGGCGAGGAAGGCCGGGGCAAGCTTCTCCAGCATGCCCCAGACCGGGAAGTTGAAGGCGTTGATCTGCACGGCGACGCCGGGGATGCGGGTGTATATGTGCTCACCGGCGAACGAGCCGTCGCGGGACAGCACCTCCATGGGGCCATCCACCACCACCTGGGAGTTGGGCAGCTCCCGGCGGCCCTTGGACCCAAAGGTGAACAGGACGCCGATGCCGCCGTCGATGTCGATCATAGAGTCGATCTTGGTGGCGCCGGTCTGCGCCGAGAGCGCGTAGAACTCCTCGCGGCGGCCATTGAGGTACTGCGCCAGTTCCTTGAGCTTGAGCGCGCGCTGGTGGAAGGTCAGCGTGCCAAGTTCCGTCTGGCCGGTGGTGCGGCCGTAATCCACGACGGCGGCGAGGTCGAGCCCCTCGGTGCTCACCTTCGCCAGGAGTTCGCCGGTGCTGGCGTCCAGTACCGGCGCCGCGCCGGCGGCGGCGGCGTCGTCGGGAGTCCACCAGGAACCCCGGATGAAACTGGGAACGATCTCGACAGTGTCTACTGCGGGTGCGGCTGTGGTGGTCATCGTTGACGGGTCCTTCCAACGGGGGAGCAAGATCAACACGGCCGGAACATTACTGACCGTCCGTTCGGTAATATGATCTACAGTACATGAAGGAGGCCTGCCGCACACTAGCCGCGGCGGCACCGACCGTCCGGGACCCGGCCGGCCGGCAACAAAGGAGACGCTATGACGCCCGAGACCGGCAGCACCGAGTTGTGGAAAATCACCCTGGGGGAACTCGACGAGAAGATGGGCGTGAAGATCGTCGAGGAGTCCGTGGACCGCGTGGTCGCGACCATGCCGGTGGAGGGCAACCGGCAGTCGTTCGGGCTCCTGCACGGCGGCGCCTCACTGGCCGTGGGCGAGGCCGTGGGGTCCTGGGCCGCCGTCATCCACGCCAGCACCCTGGGCAAGACGGCGGTGGGCGTCGACGTCTCGGCCACGCACCACAAGTCGGCCCGCGAGGGACTGATCACGATCACGGCCACCCCTATCCATCTGGGCGGCACCCTGACCACCCACGAGGTGCTGATCACGAACGAGACCGGCCAGCGAATCTGCACGCTGCGGATCACCAACCTGCTGCTGGACCGCAAGGCCTGAGCACCCCCGCCCGTCGAGGTCGCCGGAACGCTGCGGGTTCGCCGTATCTTTCCGGCGACCCTGCCACTTTCCGGCGAGCCGGGGCCTGAGCGGGTGAGCACCCGGGCCTGAGCACGCGCCTACACCGGCCCCCGCCCCCGATGTAGGGCCGATCGGCCCGGAAGGCACGGTGCCGCGGCTGTTAGCTTTGAAGTGCTGAGTCGCCCGGCACCGCCGGGTATCACCGGTCTCACCGGAAGGGATCCACCATGCTCTCAGACACCTCACTTCCCGTCATTCAGGCAACGCTGCCCGTAGTCGGCGAGCATATCGAGGAGATCGCCAAGCGCTTCTACAAACATATGTTCGAGGCGCAGCCGGATCTCCTGGACGGCCTCTTCAACCGGGGAAACCAGGCGGATGGCCGCCAGCAGCAGGCGCTCGCCGGATCCATCGCGGCATTCGCCGGCATGCTCGTGGAGAAACCGGACCAGGTGCCGGACCATCTGCTCTCCCGGGTGGCCCACAAACACGTCTCGCTGGGACTAAGCCCGGACCAGTACCAGATTGTCCACGACCACCTCATGTGGGCGATCGTGGATGTTCTGGGCGATGCCGTCACTCCCGAGGTCGCCGCCGCCTGGGATGAGGTCTACTGGCTGATGGCGAACCTGCTTATCAACAAGGAGCGCGGGCTGTACAACGCAGTGCACCTCTCCCCCGAGACCATTTGGCGGACGTGGCGGGTGGTGCAGCGGATCCAGGAGACCGCCGACGTCATCTCGTTCGTCGTCGAGCGGACCGACGAGCGGGACGTCAAGCCGTCCCTGCCCGGGCAGTACGTGACCCTCAAGATGACCATGCCCGACGGCGTACAGCAGCCCCGGCAATACAGCCTGACCAAGGCCGACGACGGGCAGCACCGGCAGTTCGCCGTCAAGAGGGTCCACGGGCTTCCGACTCCCGACGGCGAGATGTCCAGTCTGCTCCACAATGACGTGCAGGTAGGCGACGAGGTGGTGCTCTCAGCTCCGTTCGGCGACGTTGTGCTGGAGTACACGGACAGGCCCCTGGTCATGGCCAGCGCGGGAATCGGCATCACGCCCATGGCCGGGATGCTCTCGCACCTGGTGCAGTCCGGTTCACGACGCCAGGTGATGCTGCTGCATGCAGATGACAGCGAGGCATCCTTCCCGCTCCGTGCGCAGGTCAGGGAAGATCTCGCGAAACTCGCGGACGGGACCCTGAAGACGTGGTTCCTGACTCCCGCGGAGACAGCGGGGACCGGCGAGGCGGGCGGGACCGGCGAGGCGGGCGGTTCCGTGTTCTCCGGTTTCATGGACGTCAGCGACGTCGAACTCCCGGACGACGCCGAGTACTACCTCTGCGGTCCCCTGCCGTTCCTGAAGTCGGTTCGGAGCGCCTTGATTGCCGGTGGCGTCCCCGCAAAGGACATTCAGTACGAGGTTTTCGGCCCGGATCTCTGGCTGGCTGACTTCCAGTAACCCGCGGCTCGCTGATTTGTCCCGAATTTGTCCCGAACGCCCGGATTCGCCCAAAACTTGCGGGGTCGCCGTAGCCGTACGGCGACCCCGCGGCCTTCCGGCGAGCCCGGGCTTGGAGCCCCGGCTAACGCACCGCCCGGCGCCGGCCGAACGCCACGAAGGCCGCGCCGAGCAGCAGGGCTCCGGCGCCTATACCGGCCACGGGCAGGAGCCCGCCGGCGCCCGTGTTCGCCAACTGGCCTGAGGTGCCCGGCATGTTGCCTGGTGCCGTGTTGCCGACAACGACGGAGTTGTCCGACGGCGGGGCGGGAGCCTGCGAGGGTTTGAGTGGTCCGGCGGGGTTGACCGGCTGTTGGGCGGCCGGTCGATGCGGTGTCGGCTTCCCGTCCACGGCACCCGCGGAGACGGGCGCGGCGTCGACCGTGAATGCCACGGTGGCAGGAAGCGAAGCGACCCCGTCAACGGTTTGCGTCACTGTCAGCGTGTGGGCTCCGGTGGCCAGTCCCGCAGGGAACGGGACGCTCCACCGGGGGCCTCCGGCCAGGTTCTGCGGAATCCCTGGCCGAAGGGCCGCCCGCGCCCCGGAACTGCCGGAAGCTCCCGCACTGCCAGAACCGGCAAGTACTGAGCCGATGGCCGCTCCGTCCATCGTTACTCGCACGTCGGCCCCATCAATGGCGGTGCCGGAAATGTCGATGGGAAGGCGGTCCATACGGAGATGTTTGCCCTCACGGATGCTCGAGACCGCCGGCACCGGCGGAACGACGGTGTACGTGCTGGTCGCGAAGGGGCTGTCCGCCTCTCCGGGAGCCGTGAGCACTGCCTTGACCGAGACTTTCCCGAAGAGCGGCTGATCTGCCACCTTGATGCTCCAGCGACCGTCCAGACCGATGGTCCCCGAACCGGCGACATCGCCCGACAATATAACGGTGGCGCCGGGCATACCGGTGCCGGCGATGCTGTCCAGTGCAGGAAGCGGGGTACCTGTCGGGGTCGTCACTACGGGCGCCGGAAGTGGGGCTGGTGCGATGCTGGCCGTAAAGGATGCCGGTCCAGAACGGCTGAAGCCGTTCACGGTCTCCGCTAAGAAAGCCATCCGCCCACTCGGTAGCGGAGCTCGGAAAGCCCAGTTCCCGGCAGCATCCACCGGCACTTCGAGCCTTTGCGCCCCAACGGTGATGCGGACCTTGGACTTCGGAGCCACGACGGAGGCCGGACCGGGTCCAACGTGTCCCGTAATCAGCTCACCGGCTGTGACGGTTCCGTTTGGGGCCGCGAGCGTTGGCTTGGTCAGGAACAGCTGCAGCTGCACGCCGCCGGGCACCTTGCCTGCTGCGTCCTCGAGCGTAGTCGCGATGGCCCGCGTCTGTACGCCACCCTCGTTTTCCGCCCCAGTGTGCATGCCGACGGCGAAGTTCCCGCTGATCCAAGGGCCGCCGGAGTCTCCGGGGCGGGACTTGACGGTACTGGAGTCGAAACCGTTCAGCGCCCGGAGATCGTTGTCATAGTTCGGCGGCAGGGAGTTCGGTCCGGCGATGACCCACGTGCCCACCGAATCCACGGTCCCGCACGACCAGCCCAGGCTCCGGCCGGAGCGGCACACGGGCTGACCCTGGAACGGGGCCACGGTTCCCACGATCTTCACCGACGTCGGCCCCGGAGCGGCGGGGTTGTCCCACCGCGTGACGGCGGGCTGGAGGGCCAAGCTGCTCCGGATGCCCCGGAGCACGGCGATGTCCGTGCCGACGTTCGTGCCATCCGGCGCCACTGTGGAATTGCCCGGCCCGCCGAACTGGCTGAACCCGAATGTCCCCAGTGTTCCGGCGAACGCTCCTGAACCGGCCCCGCCTGCCGCCGGCGCCGCCGCGGGATCTTCAATCTGGGTCTCCTTCGCGGTACCGTCAGCGGCGCAGTGCCCGGCGGTCAGGACCAGTGGCTCACCCGCCGGGCTGAAGGCACTGAATCCTGCCGAACACACGGTGCGGCCGTCAATGATGTACCCTTGGCCGCCAAAGAGGTCCTCTTCCGTAGCGATCCGCGATCCTTGTTCAAGCGCCACATTGGAGTAGCGGGCCACGAAATCCGCAGCGGACATCTTGGGCTTCGTGCCGGGCGCTGTCGCCGCCTGCTCGTTCAAATCGGAGGCGGGAACGGCGTCGGACGCCGGAACGGCCTGCGCCGTGTTCTGGCCGCCGGTGCGGATGACAAAGTGGCCGTCTGTGTAGGTGACGGCCTGCAGCCCGGCGGCCCCGACCTCGCGGACATAGGCCTCGAACAGTTGCTGGGTGCTGGAGGCCAGCAGCTCCGCGGCTGACGGGACAGCGGCGGCGGCCGCGGGGGCCGCAAGCAGGAAGTCGGCCGGCCCGGACCCGTTCAGTTCGGCCACGCGGGCCCGGAGCTCGGCGCCGCTGCCTTCAACCGCGATCTTGCCGCCTGAGAGGCTGATCCCCACATAACCCGGGAGGGCCCGAAGGGAGGGTGCGGCGTCGGCGGCCCGGCGGGCAAGCGCACCGGCGGCGTCGAATTCGGCGAGGGTCATGCCAAGGTCCCGCCGCACGGCCTCGGCGAGGCCGGCATCACTGATCGGCGTCGCGGACGGCACCGGAGAAGAACCGGCCAAAGGCGCGTCAGCCGGCGGCACTGGGACCGCCGTCGAAACCGGCGTCGCCATCGCCGACGCAGCCGGCGCCGGGTCGGCAGGGACTGGGGCGGGGGCGTTGGCTTCGGCCATCGCCGGGACCGCGGTCAGCGCAAAGGCAGGCACGGTACCGGCAAGCGCAATCGCGAGGGCCGCGGCGGCCCGCACCATCGGCTGGAACTTCGGAGTCTTCACTGGCCTACCCTAACTGCGCCCACCCTATCTGCCGAGCTTTCCGAGGATGGCCGCGAGTTCCGGGGTGGTCACGCCGTGGCGGAAGAGGTAGTCCGCAGTGTTCAGGGACCGGACAAATTGCAACAGGCTCTGGCCCCGGGATTCCAGCAGGGGCACCAACACGTTCTCGGGGAGGAAGCGCTCGTGGGGATGCGGGACGGCGGCGTGCCGGAGGTGCCCGTTGATGCCCCGCATGGAGCGCTGGTAGCCGTTCACAATGGCTTCGTCGCTGTCACCGGCGAGGTCCTGGAGCATGGCGGCGATCATGCCGCTCCGGTCCCGCCCCGCGGAGCAATGGATGACCACACCGCCCTCCGCGGCGGCCACCGCCTTGAAGACCCGGGCCAGCAGGTGCGGGAACAGCCTGGCGTTGTCCGCATAACAGGCGGGGTCGTTGAGGTACGGCACGCAGAGCTCGCGGAATTCGCGGTTGTCCGGGTCTTCGGTGGGGGCCAGCACGACGTCGAAACCGGCCAGGGCCTCAGCCCGCACCGGCGGATCGGTCTCCCGACGCCGGATTTCGGCTTCGTTGCGGAGGTCGATGACGGTCCGGATGCCCCGGCGGTGCACCTGCCGCCAGCCGGCCTCGGTGAGCCACTCCCGCCGTCCCATGCGGAACACGTCCCCGGCCACGTGCCACGCGTTGACGGCCCCATCCCACTCCACGGTTCCGGGCACCGCCTGCCCCTTGGCTTGGCCCAGGGGCGCTGCAGGAATCATCATCCAGAAAGCTAAGCACACGCACCGACGCCATCCGCGGCAGGATTCACAAACGTTATACACAATGGGACCATTGGCATGGTGCGGGGTTAACGCTTCGCAGCACGTTTTTCACGGCACGGGCGCTGAACCCGGGGTGCCACTGAGGAGAACACCATGGGACCTCTGAAACTTCGACGCCGGCGGACGGCGCTGGCGGCCGGTCTCGCCGCCCTGGCCATGGCGGCCGGTGTGGCGGCGGTACCGGCGGAGGCGGCGAACAGGACACGGTACGTCGCGCTCGGAGACTCCTATGCCGCCGGGCTGGGGGCGGGGCCGTACCTGGATGATTGCTACCGCAGCGAGAACAGCTATTCCGAACTCGCCGCCCACACGAAGACCATCAAACTCGTCGCCAACGCGGCCTGCAGCGGCAAGACGACCCAGGACGTCGTCAACACCCAGCTCAGGCGGTTGACCAGGAGCACCGGGCTCGTCACCATCACCGCCGGCGGCAACAACCTCCGGTTTGCGGAAATCCTCGCCTCCTGCGGCGCCGCCATGGTCAATCCCGCTGCGGGTCCGCTGTGCGATGCCGCCAGTGCCTACGCCGAGGGCCAGATCTCCAGCCATCGACTGTCCGGCGACGTGACAGCGATGATCCAGCGCGTGAAGGTTGCCGCCCCCAACGCCAAGGTTGTAGTGACGGGCTACCCCTACCTCTACGATCCGGTCGCGCCCGGCCAGGCTGATCCGATGTCCCGGTTCATCTACAAGGCCACGGTTCTGGCGGACGGCCTGAACGGCTCCATCGCCGCCGCCGCCCGGGCTACCGGAGCGGAGTACGTCGACGTCCGGGCCGCTTTCGCCGGTCACGGCGTGAACTCTGCGGCCCCGTGGATCAATTTCAGCCGTACGGCCCTCGCCAGTCCCGAAAACTTCCACCCGAACGCCCGGGGCTACGAGGCGTACTTCGCATCGCTTAACGGGGCCAAGGCCTACTCGGCACGCTAGCGCCGCTTGGCCAGCCGGGATTCGAGGGAGTTCCGGACCATCGGCCACTCATGTTCCAGGATGGAATACACAACGGTGTCCCGCAGCGCCCCGTCGGCGCTGCGCGTGTGGCTGCGGAGCACGCCGTCCTGTTTGGCCCCCAGCCGCGTGATCGCCTCGCGGGACTGGTGGTTGAGCCAGTGCGTCCGGAACTCGACGGCGGGGCAGCCCAGCGTCTCGAAGGCGTGCCGCAGCAGCAGCAACTTGGAGTCCGGGTTGCTGCCGCTGCCATGCGCGGACGCCGCGTTCCAGGTGGAGCCGATCTCCACCCGCGGCGTGGCGGCGTCGATGTTCATGTAGGTGGTCATGCCGATCACCCGGCCCGGTCCGCCCGTGGCGGGGTCGAGCAGCCGCGTGGTGAAGGGCAGCATGGCGCCGCTGTCCTGCAGGGCCAGGCGACGCTCAATCTCGGCGGCCATGTGCTGCGGGGCGGGCACGCTGGTGTACCAGAGGTGCCACAGCTCGCCGTCGCGTGCCGCCTCGACAAGGCCGTCATGGTGGTCCGGGCTCAGCGGCTCAAGGACGACGTACTTGCCGGTCAGGGTGATGGGCGCGATCGCGGGGCGGTCCAGGGAAGTCACCGCACCATCCTAGGGGCAGGCACGAATGCCCGTCACTTGGTCCAGTCGAAGAAGCCCTTGCCGGACTTGCGGCCCAGTTCGCCGCGGGCGACCTTGTCGCGGAGGATCTGCGGCGGAGCGAAACGGTCACCCAGCGTGGACTGCAGGTACTCCGCGATGCCAAGGCGCACGTCCAGGCCCACTATGTCGGTGGTCCGCAGCGGTCCCGTGGGGTGCTTGTAACCCAGCACCATGGCGTTGTCGATGTCTTCGGCGGTGGCCACGCCCTCTTCCACCATGCGCATCGCTTCGAGGGCGATCGCGACGCCCAGCCTGGAGGAGGCGAAGCCGGGCGCGTCGTTGACCACGACGGCGGTCTTGCCGAGCGCTTCGACCCACCCGCGGGCGGCCCGGGCCAGGGCGTCGGAAGTCTGCTCGCCGAGGACCACCTCGATGAGCGTCGACGCCGGCACCGGGTTGAAGAAGTGCAGGCCCAGGAAGTTCTGCGGCCGCTTCAGTTCGCGGGCCAGACCGTTGACGGAGAGCGAGGACGTGTTGGAGGCGAGGTAGGCGCCGTCGGCGAGCCGTTCCTCGATGCCGCGCAGTGCGGTGATCTTCAGGTCCCAGTCCTCCGGAACGGCCTCGACCACCAGCTGCCGGCCGGCGAAGTCGTCGTAGTCCACGGTGACCGCGAGCCGGGAAACGATCTCGTCCAGGTTGCCGTCTACGGCGCCGCGCTCAATGCTCTTGGCGGCGGCGGACTCGACCCGCTCCCGGGCGGCCTCGGCCGACGCCTCGTCGCGCTCGACGACCACGACGTTGGCTCCGTTGATCAGGAAGGCGTGGGCGATGCCTGCGCCCATGCGGCCGCCGCCGAGAACTCCCACGGAGTGGGGAAGGTTGCTGTTGGGAAGGTTGGCGGGGAGTACGGAGTTGCCCATGTCTATTTCTGCTTCCCTGGTTCTTTGGCTGACTTCTTTTCTGATTTCTTCGCTGATTTCCTATCCAGGAATGTCTGCATACGGTCGAACTTGGCCTGGGATTCGAAGAGGATCCCCTGTGCCAGCTGGTCAATGAGGGGATGCGCCTCGGCCGGGGCATGGAACACGGATTTGGTGATCCGGACGGCGAGCGGATCCTGCGTGGCAATCCGGTCGGCGACGCTGTGGGCCGCGGCCATCAGATCGGACGGTTCATGGATTTCGGTGATGAGATTGACCGCGAGGGCACGTTCTGCGCGCAGCACGGAACCGGCGAGCAGCATTTCCTTGGCGACGGGCTCCCCCACGAGTTCCTTGAGGCGCCAGCTGGCGCCGGCGGCGGCCAGGATGCCGAGTCCGGTTTCGGGATTGCCGATCCGGACGGACGGGGTGCCGATCCGGAAGTCGGCGGCGTACGCCAGTTCGGCGCCGCCGCCCAGGCAGAAGCCGTCCAGTGCCGCGATGACGGGCATCGGCAGCTTGGTGATCCGGACGAAAATGGTGGAATTGATGCCCTGCAGGGCATCGTCGCGGCGGCGTTCGCGCAGCTGGCCGATGTCGGCGCCTGAGGCGAACACCCCGTCAGTGCCGGCGATGATGAGGACTTTGGGATGCCGCTCGAGATGGGCGCAGACAGTGTGGAGTTCATCGACCATCTGCTGGTCGATCGCGTTGCGGACCTCGGGGCGGTTGAGCACCACCACCACGCGGTCCTCGCGTTCTTCGACCAGGAGCGTGCCGAAGCCCGCCGGGTCGAGGGCCGGGGCCGCCACTAGACCCGCTCCAGCAGCATGGCCGTGCCCTGGCCGACGCCGATGCACATGGTGGCGAGGCCGATCTTGGCGTTTTCGCGTTCCATCCGGCCCAGCAGTGTGATGGCGATCCGGGAACCGGAGGACCCCAGCGGGTGGCCCAGGGAGATCGCGCCGCCGTCGCGGTTCACGATCTCCGGGTCGAGGCCGAGCCGGCGCATGCTGGCCAGGGACTGGGTCGCGAACGCCTCGTTGAGCTCGACGGCGCCGAGGTCATCGACGCTGAGCCCGGAACGGGCGAGCACCTTCTGGGTGGCCGGAACCGGACCGATGCCCATGATTTCGGGCTCGCAGCCGGCTGAGGCGCCGTCGATGATGCGGGCGCGGGCCGTGAGGCCAAGCTTCTGGATCGCGGCCTCCGAGGCAACGATGATGGCGGAGGCGCCGTCGTTGAGGGTGGAGGAGTTGCCGGCGGTGACGATCGAGCCGCCCTTGACTACCGGCCGGAGCCCGGCGAGGACGTCCATGGTGGTGCCGGCGCGGGGGCCCTCATCGGTGTCCACCACGGTCTCGCCCTTGCGGGTCTTGACGGTCACGGGGACGATTTCCTCGGCGAAGCGGCCGGCGGCGATGGCGGCCAGGGCGCGTTCGTGGGAGCGGACGGCGAAGGCGTCGGCGTCCTCCCGCGAGATGCCGTCAACCCGCCCCACTTCTTCTGCCGTCTCCGGCATGGAGTAAGTCATTTTGCCGTCCCGGGACAGCTCCCCCTTGGTGAACTGGGGGTTGACGAAACGCCAGCCGATGGAGGTGTCGAAGATTTCGCCCGGTTTGGCGAAGGCGGTCCGGGGTTTTTCCTGGACCCATGGGGCGCGGCTCATGGATTCGACGCCGCCGGCGATCACGATGTCCGCGGCGCCGGACTTGATCATGTGACTGGCCATGATGATGGCGCTGAGCCCGGAGGCGCAGAGCCGGTTCACGGTGATGCCGGAGATGTGGAGGGGCAGCCCGGCAAGGAGGGTGGCCATGCGGGCCACGTTGCGGTTCTCTTCGCCGGCGCCGTTGGCGTTGCCGAGGATGACCTCGTCGATGGTGTCCGGATCGATGCCGGCGCGGGCCACAGCCTCGCGGACTACCAGTGCGGCCAGGTCATCGGGGCGGACTGCGGAGAGGGCGCCGCCGTAGCGGCCCACGGGAGTGCGGGCGCCGCCAACAAGAAAAGCCTCGACCATGAGAACATCCTTCACCAAGAAAGCGGGGCCGGCACCAGAGTAATTTACCGACCGTTCGTTCTATAAAGATTACACGGCGGGGCAAGGGGGTCAACCGGATGCCGCCGGATTACGCGACGACGACGCCCAGATGAGCCGCAAGCAATGGCGCGAGCAGGGTGAGCTGGTGATCGTCGACGACGAGGCCGGACAGACTGCCCAGACCGCTGATGGTGCGGAAGTCGGTGCCCCGGAGGTCGAAGTCCTTGAGCCGGGCTCCGGTGAAATCGAGGGTGCCGATCGTGCAGTTCTTCAAGGCGACCCGCGTGGCGGTGCAGGAGCCCAGATCCAGCTCGTTAATGATGCAGTCGCTGATCTGCACGTCCGTGAGCTTGGATCCGCGCAGGTTCACGTAGTCGAGTTTGCCGCCGTCGATCCGCACGGACTGCCAGCCGCTTTCATAGAGCTCCGCCGATCCCCAGCGGGGGTTGCCGATCTCGACATCCCGCAGGCTGGTCCGGGCCGCCATCAGCACCGGGGCGTACGTCTCGGCCAGGATGCAGTCACGGAAAGTCGCGCCCCGCAGCTGCGTCTCATTGAAGGACACCCCGGTGAATTCGCACTCGGCAAAGTCCGTACCGCCCAGGTCCAGACCGTCTGCCGACGCGCGGCTGTAGCGGACGCCGTCGTACCGAACACCCCTCCGGAACTCCGGGGCAGGGTCGTCCTGCAGATCCCCGGGCCGGACCGGCGCGAGCCGGGGGGCGGTGACCTTGGGAGTTTTCTCCGCCGCGGTGCGCCGGACCATCACTGGCACTCGGCCTTGGCCGCGATGTCCGCCAGGTCTTTTGCAAGCGCCTTGCGGGTGATGCGCATCCCGAGCGGACCGAACACGGTGAGCATGATCCTGCTGAACCGGGTCGGCTTGATGACTTCGGCGCCAAAGGTCAGCGTGAGGTCGGTTCCGCCGCCGCGCTCCGCGAGCGCGAACCTGGTGGTGTAGTCGGCGCCGCCCTGGAGGGCCTTCACGGTGGTGCTGCCGCCCCGGCCGTTCGACGGCGCCTCGGACTGGGAAACCCACATCTCCACCGTTTCCGCGCGCCCCATCATGGTTCGGGTTTCCTTCCAGCGGGTGCCCACGGCATAGGGTCCGTCGGTGAGCATCTGGATCGATTCGACGCCGGACAGGGTCGCGGCAGATCCGGGAATGTCCGACACCACCGCCCAGACCGCGTCCGCCGGAGCCTTGATGTGCTGCGTGAGAGTGGTCTTGTGGTCCATGACCTCGAGCCTAGCCCGCGGGCCGGGGGGATTTCATCCTTTCGCGAACCGCCCCGCCGCTGCCGCGGACGACGCTCCGGACAATTACCCCGCGAGACCCCTTGAATTAGTAAGCATGCTTTGTGTTAGGCTGATCGGACAGTATTTTCAACCGGAACGAAAGGTGGCCTACACCATGGGTGTCGGAGACAAGATTCAGAACGAAGCAGAGCACCTCGGCGGCAAGGCCAAGGAAACTGCCGGAAACGCCACTGGCAACGACCAGCTGCGCGCCGAGGGCCAGAAGGACCAGGTTGTAGCCGACGCGAAGAAGGTCGGCGAAAACGTCAAGGACGCCTTCAAGAAGGACTAGTCCTTAGAACGTTGGCGGCGCCGGATCTTCCTTTGGGGGATTTCCGGCGCCGCTTTTTTGTGCCCGTGCAAGAATGGCCCCACAGCCGACGGAGGGGTCAGCATGGTACGGACACACGCAGGACGCGGCAAGCCCGCCACCCGCGATCTCAGCAATACTGACCTCGGCAGGTCCGGCGTCGCCGCCGGCGGTTCGCCGGCGCTGCGCGGCTACCTGGCGACGCCGCAGGGCGAAGGGCCGTTCCCCGCGGTCCTGATGGTCCATGAGGCGTTTGGCCTGGACGACATCACCGTCCGCCACGCCGACCGGATGGCGGCGGCCGGCTACCTGACACTGGCCGTAGACCTGTACAGCGACGGCGGGGCGCGCCGCTGCCTCGTCGCCACCATGCGCGCGCTGTCCGCGGGCGAGGGCCGGGCCTTCACCGATCTGGCCGCCGCCCGGGACTGGCTGCGAGAAACCGGCCGGACCACCGGCAAGATCGGTGTCATCGGCTTCTGCATGGGCGGCGGCTTCGCCCTGCTGCTGGCCAATGACGGCTTCGACGCCGCCGCCGTCAACTACGGACGGCGCCCGAAAGACCCCGGGGAGGCCCTCGCCGGCGCCTGCCCGATCGTGGCCAACTTCGGCGGCCGGGACCGCACCCTGCCCGGCGAAGCGGCAAAACTCGCGGCCGTGCTCGACGGGCTGGGCGTGGAGAACGACGTGAAGGAGTTCCCGCACGCCGGGCACGCCTTCCTCAACGACGTGGAGACCGGGCCGAAGGTGCTGCGGCCGCTCATGCGGGTCATGGGCATCGGCCCGGATCCGGAATCGGCCCCGGAAGCCTGGCAGCGGATCGAGGACCACTTCGCCAAGTATCTGAACCCCAGCTGAGTCGCAGCAGGGGCCGTTTTTGGTCCTCAAACGGCCCTGCCGCGACTTACTTGGGTGAGCGGGCGCCTGGCGTGAAACCATACGGAGCATGGCCCAGAAGATTGCGTACCAGGGTGAACCGGGCGCCAACTCCAATATTGCGTGCATGCAGATGTTCCCCGACCTCGAGAGCGTTCCCTGCGCGAGTTTCGAAGACGCCTTTGAACTGGTGGCCGTCGGCACCGCCGACCTGGCCATGATCCCGATCGAAAACTCCATTGCCGGCAGGGTGGCCGATATCCATGTGCTGCTGCCCCAGTCCGGGCTGCAGATCGTCGGCGAGTATTTTCTGCCCATCCACTTCGACCTGCTGGGCATCCCGGGCAGCACCATCGAGGCAGCCACCGAGGTCCACAGCCACCTCCACGCGTTAGGGCAGTGCCGGCGGCTGATCCGCTCCGCCAGCCTGCGCCCCGTGATCGCCGGCGATACCGCCGGGTCCGCCCGCGAAGTGCGCGACTGGAACGATCCCACAAAACTGTCGCTCGCTCCTCCACTCGCGGCCCAGCTCTATGGCCTGGAAGTGCTCGCCTCCGCCGTCGAGGATGACCCTTCCAACACCACGCGGTTCGTGGTTCTGGCACGGGAAAAACCGCTGCCGGCCCGGGACATCCTGTCCGGACCGGCGGTCACCAGCTTTGTATTCCGTGTCCGGAATGTCCCCTCAGCCCTCTACAAGGCGCTGGGAGGATTCGCCACGAACGGGGTAAACATGACGCGGCTGGAAAGCTACATGGTGGGCAACGAATTTGCGGCCACAATGTTCATGGCCGACGTCGAGGGGCACCCCGAAGATTTGCCGCTCAGCCTGGCGCTGGAGGAACTGGAGTTCTTCACCACGGAGGTTCGCATCCTTGGCGTCTACCCCGCCGCGGAATACAGGTCCAGGCAGGCAGCCGGCCTCTGACCGCCAGCCTGGACAAACCTTGCGAACAAGGCCACCCCACGCGGTCACACCGCCGCGGCGCGCCCTGCCCGCAGCAGGGGTGCGAAGAACGCGGCAAACTCCGCCGTCGCAGTCAGCGGCAGGACGTTGGCCACGTACTGGTCCGGGCGCACCACCACGACGACGCCGCCGCGGTCGATGCCGCGCAACTCAAAGATGTCCGCCGCCGGGTCGGTGCCGTAGACCTTTTCGAGGTAGGGGAGCTGGAACGGCCCCACCTCCGGTTTGAACACCGCGGGGACGTTGCCGATGTCGATGCCCGTGTGATCCTGCTGGTAGATGACCTTCACGTCGAACCAGGCGTCACGGTCGGCCCCCGCGGGGGTGGCGGCGAGCGGCGAGTCCGGCGCGGTGGCCAGCCACGCGGCGAGGTCCGCGGCGGGCGACGGGGCCCCCGCCTGTTGTCCTGGCGCCGCCTGGTCCGCGAAGACGTAGATGCGCCAGCGGCCGTCCGCCGTGGCCTGGTGGCCGAGCTGGACCGGGTTGGTGTCGCAGACCCGCACAACCGGCGCGGACTTGAAGCGCTTGCCGACGGGAAAGCCGGTGGCCAGCTGCTGGTGCGTCGCCTCGGCGACGACCATCGACGGCGAGTACTCGGTCATGAAGCCGGCAGGGAACTCGGCGGTGCGCACGTAGAAGTCCTCGAGCTCGGAGGGGTTTTCAAATTCCTCGGGCTTCTTCGCCATGAGCGTCGACCACACCTTGTCGAAGTCGATCAGATTCTTCGCGACCACCTGCCGCTCGGCCGAGTACGTGGACAGCAGGCTCTCCGGGCTGCGTCCCTCCAGCACGTGGCCGAGCTTCCAGCCGATGTTGAAGCCGTCCTGCATGGAGACGTTCATGCCCTGGCCGGCCTTGGCGCTGTGCGTGTGGCATGCGTCGCCGGTGATGAACACCCGCGGCGTGCGGGTGCCCAGCTCCTCCGGGAGGACGTCGTCGAACCTGTCGGTAAGGCGGTGGCCCACCTCGTACACGCTGTGCCAGGCCACGTTGCGCACGTCGAGCGTGTAGGGGTGGATGATCGCGTTGGCCTTGGCGATGATCTGCTCGATGGTGGTCTTGCGGACCGCACCGCGGTCGTCCGCGGCGACCTCGCCGAGATCGACATACATGCGGAAGAGATGCCCGCCCTCGCGCGGGATCAGCAGGATGCTGCCGCCGTCGTGGGACTGGATGGCGCATTTGAGCCGGATGTCGGGGAAGTCCGTGGCGGCGAGCACGTCCATGACGCCCCACGCGTGGTTGGCCTGGTCGCCCGCCATGGTGCAGCCGATCGAGTCGCGCACCTTGCTGCGGGCGCCGTCCGCGCCCACCACGTACTTGGCCCGCACGATACGCTCCCGGCCCTCGTCAGGACCGGCGGTGTGCGCCAGCGTCACGGCGACCGGGTACTCGCCCTCGCCGGTGACCTCCAGGCCGCGGAACTCCAGCCCGTAGTCCGGGCTCATGCGGCTCGGGGACATGGCCATGAACTCGGCGAAGTAGTCGAGCACGCGGGCCTGGTTGACGATGAGATGCGGGAACTCGCTGATCCCGCCCGGGTCATCGAGGGTGCGGGCGCTGCGGACGATGTTCGAGGGGTCCGCGGGATCCGGCTTCCAGAACGCCATCTCCGTGATGCGGTACGCCTCGGCGATGATCCGCTCGGCGAAACCGAAGGCCTGGAAGGTCTCGACGCTGCGGGCCTGGATGCCGTCGGCCTGGCCGATCGCGAGCCGGCCCGGCCGGCGTTCCACGATCCGGGTGGTGATGCCCGGGAACTGGGACAGCTGGGCCGCGGCGAGCATGCCGGCGGGGCCGGAGCCCACGATCAGCACATCAACCTCGTCGGGAAGCTGCGTGGGCCGGTCGATGCCGGCGCCGGCGGCCGGCTGGACCCGCGGGTCACCGGATACGTAGCCGTGGTGGTGGAAATGCACGGGCTTTCCTCACTTCGTTGTGCGGCGGCCTGTCGCCGACCTAGCGTGTTCGATATTAGAACGTGACGTTCGATAATAGAATTTCGGTCCCTGATTCAAAACTGTACGTCAGATATGACGCAGGTTACAAGTGCGCCAGACGGTCCGGGCAAATGCCCCGCAAACATCCCCGCGCAAGGGGTTGACGCTCCCCGATTCCCGGGTCATAGTGTTTCGTATACGATTTCGTACTCGATGAGGAGTAACACTTGGAACAGGTCACCGACCACATCCTGGCCGCGGCCCGCAAGGTCATCGCGGTGCATATCAACTACCCCAGCCGGGCAGCCCAGCGCGGCCGCACACCCGAGCAGCCCTCCTACTTCCTGAAGCCGTCGTCGTCGCTGGCCCTCGGTTCGGCAGCAGCGCCTTCAACCGTGGAGCGCCCGGCCGGCTGCGAACTCCTCGGCTACGAAGGCGAGATCGCCCTGATCATCGGCAAGACCGCCCGCCGCGTGGGCCTCGAGGATGCGTGGAGCCATGTCGAGTGGGTCACCGCCAGCAACGACCTCGGCGTCTACGACCTCCGCTACGCGGACAAGGGCTCCAACCTCCGCTCCAAGGGCGGCGACGGCTTCACGCCCGTGGGCCCGGGCCTGATCGCGGCAGACGCCGTCGATCCCGCCAAACTGCGGATCCGCACGTGGCACAACGGTGAACTGGTCCAGGACGACACCACCGGGGACCTGCTGTTCCCGTTCGCCCGGCTCGTGGCCGACCTGTCCCAGCTGCTCACCCTCGAAGAGGGCGACATCATCCTCACCGGCACCCCCGCCGGGGCGTCGGTGGCCACGCCGGGCGACGTCGTCGAGGTGGAAGTAGACAATGCCGGCGGCGGGCTCACCGGTGCTGCATTGACCACGGGCCGGCTGGTCACCCGGGTGGCGGAAGGCACGACGCCGTTCGCGGACTTCGGCGCCCGGCCCAAGACCGACGATCTCCAGCGGGAGGAAGCGTACGGTTCCCGTGAAGCGGCCGGCCTCGCCGCCGCCCAGCCGTCAGGGCCGCCGGGCCTGTCCCCGGAGCTGAAGGCCAAACTGGAGTCCGTCTGCACCGCCACCCTGTCCTCCCAGCTGCGCAAACGCGGCCTGAACAACGTCAGCATCGACGGCCTGACCTCCACCCGCCCGGACAAGCGGATCGTGGGCCTGGCCCGGACCCTGCGCTACGTGCCCAACCGCGAGGACCTGTTCAAGACCCACGGTGGCGGCTTCAACGCCCAGAAGAAGGCCATCGATTCCGTCAACGAGGGCGAGATCCTGGTGATGGAGGCCCGCGGCGAAAAGGGCACCGGCACGATCGGGGACATCCTGGCCCTGCGCGCCCAGGTCCGCGGCGCCGCCGCCATCATCACCGACGGCGGCGTCCGCGACTTCACCGCCGTGGCCGCCATGGACATGCCGACCTACTATGCCAACCCGCACCCGGCCGTCCTGGGCCGCCGGCATATCCCCTGGGACACGGACATCACCATCGCCTGCGGCGGCACCACGGTGCAGCCCGGGGACATCATCGTCGCGGACGCCGACGGGATCCTGGTGATCCCACCGGCCCTCGCCGACGAGCTCGCGGACGACTCCATCGCGCAGGAACGCGAGGAAACCTTCATCGCCGAGATGGTGCAGCAGGGCCACAGCGTGGACGGCCTCTACCCGCTCAATGCGGCCTGGCGGACCCGGTACCAGGAATGGGAAGCAGGCAAGGCCAATGACTGAGACAGCCAGGGCCGCAGCCACGCCAGCCGCGACCTCCGGCAGCAAATCCGAGCAGGCCTATGCGGCCGTCAAGTCCCGGATCGTGGACGGGACCTACTCCCCCGGTTACCGGCTGGTGCTGGCCAAGATCGCCGAGGACCTGGGCGTCAGCGTGGTCCCGGTCCGCGAAGCGATCCGCCGGCTCGAGGCCGAGGGCCTGGTCAAGTTCGAGCGGAATGTCGGCGCCACCGTGTCCGGGATCGACCCCACCGAATACCTCTACACGATGCAGACCCTCAGCATCGTCGAGGGCGCCGCAACGGCACTCTCGGCCCCGCTGATCGGTGCGGCGGACGTGGCCCGCGCCCGGGCCGTCAACGCCGAGATGCGCGAGTGCCTGCAGCACTTCGACCCCGTCCGGTTCACCCGGCTGAACCAGGACTTCCACTCCGTCCTATTCGAGCACTGCCCCAACCCGCACATCCTGGACCTCGTCCACCGGGGCTGGAACCGGCTCGCGTCGCTGCGCTCCTCCACCTTCCGCTTCGTCCCGGGCCGAGCCCACGAGTCGGTGGACGAGCACGAGGCCCTGCTGCAGCTCATCGAGACCGGCGCCAGCCCGGATGACATCGAAAAGGCCGCCCGCCGCCACCGCAGCGCCACCCTGGACGCGTACCTCGCCCAAACCAACGCGGGGTCACTTAGCGCCCATTGAGGCGCCCGGCAAGGGCCGCAAGTGACCCCGCGTTGCACTATCAGTAAGGAAAAACAATGACGTTTACTGCCGCAGAAACCACCACCCACTACGTTCCGCAGGACCTTCCCAGCCACATCCAGCACTACATCAACGGTGAATTCGTTGATTCGGTGGGCGGGGCAACCTTCGATGTCCTGGACCCGGTGTCCAACACCAACTACGCCACCGCCGCCGCCGGCCAGAAGGAAGACATCGACCTCGCCGTCGCCGCGGCCCGCGAGGCCTTCACCAACGGCCCGTGGCCGAAGATGAAGCCGCGCGAGCGGGCCCGCGTCCTGAACAGGATCGCCGACGCCGTCGAGGCCCAGGAGGCCCGGCTGGCCGAGCTCGAAACCTTCGACACTGGCCTGCCCATCACCCAGGCCAAGGGCCAGGCGCTGCGCGCGGCCGAGAACTTCCGCTTCTTCGCAGACCTGATCGTGGCCCAGTTCGACGACGCCATGAAGGTCCCCGGCGCCCAGATCAACTACGTCAACCGCAAGCCGATCGGCGTCGCCGGGCTCATCACGCCGTGGAACACCCCGTTCATGCTCGAGTCCTGGAAGCTCGCCCCGGCGCTGGCCACCGGTAACACCGTGGTGCTCAAGCCGGCCGAGTTCACCCCGCTCTCGGCCTCGCTCTGGGCGACGATCTTCAAGGACGCCGGCCTTCCCGACGGCGTGTTCAACCTCGTCAACGGCCTCGGCGAGGAAGCCGGCGACGCCCTCGTGAAGCACCCGGACGTGCCGCTGATCTCCTTCACCGGCGAAACCACCACCGGCCAGACGATCTTCCGCAACGCCGCGGCCAACCTCAAGGGCCTCTCCATGGAGCTCGGCGGCAAGTCACCGTGCGTCGTGTTCGCCGACGCCGACCTCGACGCCGCGATCGACTCCGCCCTGTTCGGCGTCTTCTCCCTCAACGGCGAACGCTGCACCGCCGGCTCCCGGATCCTGGTGGAGCGCGCCGTGTACGAGGAATTCTGCGACAAGTACGCCGCCCGGGCAAAAAACATCGTGGTCGGGGACCCGCACGACCCCAAGACCGAGGTCGGCGCCCTGGTCCACCCTGAGCACTACGCCAAGGTGGCCTCCTACGTGGAAATCGGCAAGACCGAAGGCCGGCTCCTGGCCGGCGGCGGCCGCCCCGACCACCTGCCCGAAGGCAACTACATCGCCCCCACCGTGTTCGCCGACGTCGCCCCGGACGCGCGGATCTTCCAGGAGGAAATCTTCGGCCCCGTCGTCGCCATCACACCGTTTGATACCGACGACGAAGCCCTCGCCCTGGCGAACAACACCAGGTACGGGCTCGCGGCGTACATCTGGACCCAGAACCTGACCCGCGCGCACAACTTCTCCCAAAACGTCGAGGCCGGCATGGTCTGGCTCAACAGCCACAACGTCCGCGACCTCCGCACCCCGTTCGGCGGCGTCAAGGCCTCCGGCCTGGGCCACGAGGGCGGCTACCGCTCGATCGACTTCTACACCGACCAGCAGGCCGTCCACATCACCCTCGGCACCGTTCACACGCCCAAATTCGGCGCCTAAGTTTCCCGCCGGCGCCACCCAGACCCCTTTCAAAGAAGAGAGAGCACCATGACCAACTTCGTCCCCACCCCTACTGTCCCGGCCCCGGACATCGTCCGCTGCGCCTACCTGGAACTCGTGGTCACGGACCTCGCCAAGTCCCGCCAGTTCTATGTGGACCTGCTGGGCCTGCACGTCACCGAGGAAGACGAAAATGCCATCTACCTGCGGTCCCTGGAAGAGTTCATCCACCACAACCTGGTGCTGCGCAAGGGGCCCGTGGCCGCCGCGGCCGCCTTCGCCTACCGGGTGAAGTCGCCGGCAGAGGTGGACGCGGCCGAGGCCTATTACAAGGAACTGGGCTGCCGCACCGAGCGCCGCAAGGAAGGCTTCACCAAGGGCGTTGGCGACGCCGTCCGCGTCGAGGATCCGCTGGGCTTCCCCTACGAATTCTTCTACGAGACCGAACACGTCGAGCGTCTCACCCAGCGCTACGACCTCTACTCTGCCGGCGAACTGGTCCGGCTGGACCACTTCAACCAGGTCACCCCGGACGTCCCGCGCGGCCGGGCGTACCTCGAGGACCTGGGCTTCCGCGTCTCCGAGGACATCAAGGACTCCGACGGCGTCACGTACGCCGCGTGGATGCACCGCAAGCAGACTGTGCACGACACCGCCCTGACCGGCGGCAACGGCCCGCGGCTGCACCACATTGCCTTCGCCACGCACGAGAAGCACAACATCATCCAGATCTGCGACAAGATGGGCGCCCTGCGCATCTCGGACCGGATCGAACGCGGCCCCGGCCGGCACGGCGTCTCCAACGCCTTCTACCTCTACATCCTGGACCCGGACGGCCACCGCATCGAGATCTACACCCAGGACTACTACACCGGCGACCCGGACAACCCCACCATCACCTGGGACGTCCACGACAACCAGCGCCGCGACTGGTGGGGCAATCCCGTGGTCCCCTCCTGGTACACGGAAGCCTCCCTGGTCCTGGACCTCGACGGCAACCCCCAGCCTGTGATCGTCCGTGAGGAAAAGAGCGAGATGGCCGTGACCGTGGGCGCCGACGGGTTCTCCTACACCCGCAAGGAAGAGGACGGCTCCGCCGGAGAAGCGACGGGCTTCAAGCTCGGGGCGCAGGTTTAGCGTGCTGGATCCCGCGACGATCGAGGCCATCGCAGACGAACTGCTGGAAGCCGGCCGGAACCGCAAACCGGTCCCCCGCCTGACCACCCGCTACCCGGGGATGACGGTGGAGGACTCCTACGCAGTCCAACGGCTGTGGCGGCGGCGCAACGAGGACGCCGGACGCCGGCTCGTGGGCCGCAAGATCGGCCTCACGTCCAAGGCGATGCAGGCCGCCACCGGCATCACCGAGCCGGACTACGGCGCGATCTTCGATGACATGGTGCTGGAAACCGGCTGCTCCGTGGACTGGGACCGGTACACCCATCCCCGGGTGGAGGTGGAGCTCGCGTTCGTGTTGAAGACCGACCTCGCCGGTCCCGGCTGCACCATCTTCGACGTCCTGACCGCCACGGACTACGTGGTCCCGGCCCTGGAGATCCTGGACTCCCGGATCGAAATGGAGGGCCGGACCATCGTGGACACCATCGCGGACAACGCGGCGATGGGCGCCATGGTGATCGGCGGCAACCCCGTCCGCCCGGACGCCGTGGACCTGCGCTGGGTCTCCGCCATCCTCTACAAGAACCAGACCGTGGAGGAAACCGGCGTCGCGGCAGGAGTCCTGGACCACCCGGCCAACGGCGTGCACTGGCTGGCCAACAAGATCGCCGCCCACGGCGACGGCATGAAAGCCGGCGACATCATCCTCGCCGGCTCCTTCACCCGGCCCCTCTGGGTCTACAAGGGTGACACCGTGCACGCCGACTACGGACCCCTGGGGAGCATCACATGCCGCTTCGAGTAGAACCCGACGCCACCTTCAAGCACGCCCTGCGCAACCAAACCGGCGCTGCCGGCCGGCCGCTGGCCGGGATGTGGGTGTGCTCGGGCAGTCCCCTGGTGGCTGAGCTTTGCGCCGGGTCCGGCCTGGACTGGCTCCTGATCGACGCCGAGCACAGCCCGAACGGCCTGGAATCCATCCTGGCCCAACTGCAGGCAGTGCACGGCTACCCGGTCCATCCGGTGGTCCGGCCGCCGGTGAATGACACGGTGCTCATCAAGCAGTACCTGGACCTGGGCGTCCAGAACCTGCTGATCCCCATGGTGAACTCGGCAGCAGAGGCGGAGGCCGCCGTGGCCGCCACTCGCTACCCACCCCACGGCGTCCGCGGGGTGGGATCGGCCCTGGCCCGGGCCGCGCGCTGGAACCGGATCCCGGACTACCTCACCCGCGCCGCCGACACCGTCAGCGTCACCGTCCAGATTGAATCCGTTGACGCAGTGGCCGCCGTCGAGGAGATCCTCGAAGTGGAGGGCGTGGACGCGATCTTCCTCGGCCCCTCCGACCTCGCCGCCTCCATGGGGCTGCTGGGCCAGCAGGAACACCCCCGGGTGCGCGCCGCCGTCGAACGCTGCCTCGCCGCCGCCACAGCGGCGGCCAAACCTGCCGGCGTGAACGCCTTCAACCCGGCCACGGCCCGCGCGTACCTGGCCGCCGGCGCCGCGTTCGTGCTGGTCGGGGCCGATGTGTCCATCCTGGCCCGCGGCTCCGAGGCCCTTGCCGCCGACTACATCCCACCGGATGCGGTGGCTGAGCCCGGCGGCACCCCCGCCAGCTACTGAGGGCCCTCCGCATTAAGCGCGGTTAAACGCGACGGCGGCAGCCACCTTTTCCAGGTGACTGCCGCCGTCGCCGCGCTACGCGCCGGGACCGGTGGGTATCAGCTGTAGAGCTCGCTCTTGGGCGCGTTGTTCTTGACCTTCTGCCAGCCCAGCCACAGCACCAGGGCGAAGAACGGAACGGTCGCCAGGGTCCACAGGCCCAGGTGGAAGACCTCGCCGGTCTTGCTGGTCATGGTGTCGAAGCCGATCAGCACGGTGATGGCCAGCAGCGCGACCAGCCCGGCCCAGCTGGTCCACGGCGAGCCCGGCATGGGCAGGCTGGAGACGCGGCCCTTCTGGTGGCGCAGCGCGATCTGGCTGGCGAAGATGGCGCCCCACGTGAAGATCACGCCGATCGAGGCGGTGTTCAGCGCGAGGTCGAAGGCGTGCGAGCCGCCCAGCCAAATGTTCAGCATGATGCCCACGAGGTAGAAAGCGGCGATCGCCAGGATGGCTGCGTACGGCACGTGGCGCTTGGACATCCTGGTGAGCCACTGCGGGGCATGCCCGTTGTTGGCCATGGTGCGGAAGACACGGCCGATCGAGTAGAGGCCCGAGTTGCAGGAGGACAGCGCGGCGGTGATGACGATCATGTTCATCACGTCGCCCACCCAGCCGAGGCCCATCTGGCCAAACACGGTGACGAACGGGGACACGCCGGCCTTGTACTGGTCCGAGGGCAGCAGCATGGCCAGCAGCAGGACGGAACCGACGTAGAACACCACAATGCGAAGCACGACGGCGCGGATTGCCTTGGGCACTTCGCGCTTGGCGTTTTCCATCTCACCGGCGGTGATGCCGACGAGTTCGATGCCGTTGTAGGCGAAGATCACGGCGTTGAGCACGAGGACCATCACCAGGGCGCCCTTGGGGAACATCCCGCCGTCGTCGGCGAAGAGGTTGGCGACGGAGGCGTGGCCCGTGCCGACCTTGGCGTTGGTGACCACCATGAAGGTGCCGACGGCCAGGAAGATCAGGATGGCGCCGACCTTGAGGCAGGACGCCCAGAATTCAAATTCGCCGAACGCCTTGACGCTGAGCAGGTTGACGGCCACGAGCAGCGCGAGGGCCGCTATCGCGGAGGCTTCCACCGGTACGTTGGGGAAGAAGAACTGGAAGTACAGGCCGATCGCGATCAGTTCGGCGATCCCGGTCATGCCCCAGTTGATGAAGTACATCCAGCCGGAGAGGAAGGCGCCCTTCTTGCCGAACATTTCGCCGGCGTAGCTGACGAAGGAGCCCGAGGTCTGGCGGTACATGATGAGCTCGCCCAGCGCCCGCATGAGCAGGTAGGCGATCACGCCGGCGATGGCGTAGGAGAAGATCAGCGCCGGGCCCGTGGAGGCCAGGCGTCCGCCGGCGCCCATGAACAGGCCGACGCCGATTGCGCCGCCCATCGAGATCATCGTCACGTGGCGCCCGCTCAGGGTCTTCTTATAGCCCTCGGCGCTGAGGGTCGAGTCGACGGCGGATTCCGCGGGCGCGCTCTTGAGTTCTGTGGGGGTAATTGATGGCACAGCTGATTCCTTGCAGGTCGAGGTATGGCCGGGACAAGACCGTGGATTCAGGTACACAAAATTCGGTCCTAAGCCCTATGCAGGGGCCAAGACATGTACCGAACCTCACAAGTGTCGAAGCTCGCGCGGCTCATCTATCGTACTAGCATCCAGGACCCCGGCGTGACGCGGGCGACACCCAGAACCGGTACGAAACCGCCGCAACACCGTTTAATTCATGCAAAAGCGCAGGTCAGGCCGCTTTTTCCATTACTCTGAGCAACACCGGCGGGACTTTCCGGCCGGTGCGCCTGCAACATCATTGCAGGCCATGGCAGGAACGCCGTGAGTCAGGGGGGACTATGAAACCGAGAGCGCTACTGCCTGCAGTGCTCCTTCTTGTGCTAGCGGGGTGTTCGAGCGGCGGTTCCGGTCCGGCCGGACCCAGCGACAGCCGCACGGCTTCAGCGCCGGCACCGTCAACATCACCAACAGCAGATTCTCCGGCGCCGGGTACCTCCGAGCCTGCCGATGTTTCCACTTCGCTGAACGCGCCCGCCGCATTGCGGCAGCCCGTCTGCACTGCAACAAGCGACGGGTCGTGGTCTTTCAAGGGCACCCTCGTTAACGACACGGATAGGAACAGAGTGTTCACTGTGGCCATCGCGGTGACCGTTGGCCCCACGGTGGCAGGGCACACACTCATCACCCAAGTCGTTCCAGCCGGCCAGTCAGCCGCCATTGCTGCCGCGAACTTCGCCAAAACCAAGGACAGCGACGGGACCTGCACGCCGGTCGTTTCCGTAGAGGATGCCCCATGAAAAAGCAGCTTTTTCTCTTCACGGCGGTGATCTTCGGACTTATTGCCGGGCCGCTGGCAGTCGGTCCGGCCTTCGCTGAGGACGCGCCGGTTGCAGCGCTGGAAACGGGCCCGACCGCCACGCCGACCGGAACGCCGTCGCCGACCGGGTCCGCCTCGGCAGCCACCGCTCCGGCTCTAAATGGAACTGCGACTCCCACTGCGACGGCGAAACCCACCGCGGAGCAGACGCTTCCCCTTGTCGAACCGACGCCGACCCCAACCTCGACCCCGACAAAAGAGCCGACGTCTCCGTCCGTCGTCGTCAAGCAACCCATCGAGACGAAGTGGACTGCGCTAAAGGGCGCCGCCGGCACCCTCGGCGCGCCGACCGGCAACCAGGTGTGCTCACTCGGCGTCTGCAGCCAGACGTTCGACGGCGGATCCATTTTCTGGACTTCTGCGACGGGGGCGCACCCCGTCCTGCGGACCGAGGGACACACCGGCCCCCGCTGGCATGCGAAGGGCGGCCTGGCGTTGTTCGGCTATCCCGTTACGGATGAGACTCCGGCTTCTGGCCGAACCATCCAGAAGTTTTCCACTGGCCGCGTACTGGCCTGGACAGGCACGCGGATGCTGGAGCTCTCGGCCTCAAGCGGCATCGGTAGCCGTTGGGTCGCCGCCGGCGGCGAGGCCGTACTGGGCCTTCCCATAACCGCCGAGGCCTGCGGGCTGAGGGCATCAGGGTGCTTTCAACAGTTCGACAAAGGCTACATCTACTGGGCGCCGGGAATCGGCGGCCATGTCGTCTGGGGTGGCATCCTGGGTCGTTGGAAGGCGGGCGGGGCACAGAACAGCCTGCTGGGCTACCCGCTCACCGAGGAAACCTGTGGTTTGACGGCGGGGGGCTGTGTGCAGCACTTCCAAGGTGGCAGCATCTTCTGGTCGCCCACGACAGGCGCACACGAGACCCTCGGCGCTATCGGCAACCGCTATTCAGCCGCCGGAACGTCACGAAGCATGCTGGGGTACCCGCTCACAGGCGAGATCTGCGGACAACCCGGCCGTGGCTGCGTGCAGCGATTCCAAGGCGGAAGTATTTACTGGTCGCCCACCACGGGTGCGTGGATTTCCGGCAGGGGAATCGACAGCAAGTTCGTCTCAGCCGGCGGCCCAGGCGGCTCGCTGGGGTATCCCATCGCGAGCGAGCGCTGTGTTGCCGACGCCTGTGCGCAGTCCTACCAGCGCGGGGATATCACTTGGGCCAAGTCCGGTGCCCGGCTTTACGGGATGTCCGAATGCCATAAGCTCAACAACGGCCAGGCCAAGTACCCCACTTACGGAGCGAACCGCGTCCTCCTCACTTGGACACAGGACTACGGCATGTCCCATGCGACCAACCTGTATTGCAAGAACGTCGCCGGAGCCTATGTGCCGGACTGGCGGACTGACGGTTACGTCGGCAAATCGGGGTTCAAGCGGCCGGGCGTGCCATCCGGCCCCACCCGGAACCTGTACTCCCCCACGGGGTCGTTTTCCGTCACGGAAGCCTTCGGTCTGGGCAACCCGGGAACGAAGCTTTCCTACCGCACGCTGAACCCCCGTTCGCGATGGGGCGGCAACCCTTGGACGCCCACGTACAACAAGTATCACGAGTCGTCCTCCTGGGTCGGCTGGGACGAGAACATGTGGTGGTTCGCCAGCGGGGGCTACTACCGCCAGGGCGCGGTCATCAACTACAACCGGCCCAACATCGTCCAGGACGCGGGCTTCGCCATTTTCCTGCACATGAACAAGGTGCCGACAGCCGGTTGCATCTCACTAGATGACTGGGCAGTGGTTGACTACCTCCGCAAGTCCACCCCGGGCGACCGGATCCTCATGGGGACCTACGGGGCACTGTTCCGTTAGCTCCAGAACACTGGAGCTTGAAGCTAACGCCCGGCGCCCTCGGCCCGGGCGTTAGCCATTTCCAGGGCTCGCCGCGACATGGACGGGGACACTATGCCTCATTAGTCACGCCAAACTTCTGAAGGGCCGAACAATGTTTCATTTGGCTCGCGCCAATCCCGGCGTATCGCTCTACTCTGTCAGGGCGCCGTCCCGCATCGCGTACCGGAGCCAGTTCCCGGCGCCGTTTCCGTGCCCGGTTTCCTGCCTGGCTCCATGGCCCGTTCCTCGCCGGGCGCAGGTGCTGAACCACTCACCCAGCGCGCGGTCGTGGCTGACCATGACCAGTGTCCCTGAGAACTCGGACAGGGCCGCTTCAAGCTGTTCCACGAGCACGGGCGCCAGGTGGTTGGTGGGCTCGTCCACCAGCATCGTCCCGAAACCGCCCAGCAGCAGCCGGGCCAGCGCCAGCCTGCGTTGCTGCCCCGCGGAAAGACTGCCCACCGGCACGTGGAATTCGCTGGTCCGGAAGAGCCCCAGGCGCAGCAGCGCCTCGGCGTGCTCATCGATATTGCCGCCCAGGCCCGCGGCAAAGGCCGGCAGGAGCCGCAGTCCCGGGCGCTGCGGGAGTTCCAACTCCTGCTGCAGGTAGCCGATCCGGCCGTGCCTCACCACTTTGCCCTGGGCCGGTTCCAGTGTGCCGGCGAGGACGGACAGCAGCGTGGACTTCCCGGCACCGTTGGGGCCCGTAATGAGGATTTTCCGGCCGGCTTCCACCCGGAAGTCCGTGGGTTCCAGCCGGCCGGGCACCGCGACCCCCTTCGCCTCGAGCGCCGGGCCATCTTCCACGTCCGCCCGCAGGTCCGTTGCCAGTTTCAGGGGCACCGGGGGACGGTCAATGGGGTTTGCCTCCAGCCGGCGCAGACGCTCCTGGGCGTTGCGGACCTTGCTGGTGGCCGCCTTCTGCCACGTGCCGGCCTTGAAGTCGAACCCCATCTTGTCGCCGTCGCGCTGGCGGGCGTAGCCCATCTTGCCGGCAACCGTGTCCGCCTGGAGCCGTTCGGCCGCCATCGCGTCCAGCCACCCGCGGTACTGCTGTGCCCAGCGCTGGCGCTCGGCAGCCTTCTCCCGCAGGTAGCCTTCATAGCCGTTGCCATACCGGTTGACCGACCGGCGCTCGGCATCGACCTCAATCACGGTTGAGGCCACTTTGCGCAGCAGCACGCGGTCGTGGGAGACCACCACGACCGTGCCGCGGTGCGCGGCCAGCCGCGCCTCCAGCCAGGCCGTGCCGGACGCGTCCAGGTGGTTGGTGGGTTCGTCCAAGAGCAAAATGTCCGCGGGATCGGCGAGAACGCAGGCCAGCGCCACCCGTTCCTGTTCCCCGCCGGAGAGCGAGCCCAGCGTCCGCATCCGGTCCAGCCCGCCCAGGCCGAGCCTGTCCAGCGCCGCTTCCACGCGGGATTCCGCGGCGTAGCCTTCCCGGAGCTGGTACTGCGTCTGCAGGTTTCCGTAGCGCTCCAGTTCGTCCGCTTCCGCGCCGGCCAGCCCGTCCTCCAGGCGGTCCAGCTCGGCCTCCAACGCGCGGAGCGATTCCAGTGCGGCGTCGATCGCGTCGCTGACAGTGAACTGCTCCGGCATGCCATGGGTCTGGGCGAGGTAGCCCACGCGGCCGTGGCTGACGGACGTGCCCTCGTCCGGGGCCTCGAAACCGGCCAGAATCCGCAGCAGTGTGGATTTGCCCGCGCCGTTTTCGCCGACGATCGCCACATGTTCACCGGCCGTGATGGCAACGTCGACGCCGGCAAAGAGCTGGCGGTCCCCATAGCGGTGGGATACGCCCGAAAGGCGGAGATGTTCGCTCAAGGAGTCCTCGCAGTCGGTGCCAGCCTGCCCGACGGCGGCTTGCGTCCTCAGTATGGCACCGCCGGCCGTCACTCGGGCACTGAGGCCCTGGGCACTGAGGCGGGTGCCGCCGTCGGGCGTCAGGTCTGCGATGGCGCCGGGGATCAGCTGGACCGCGTCCTCCTGCCTCGACGCTAGGCTGGGGGCATGGGCACAGCTCTCCGTACACCACCCGCGCCGCAGCCGGAGCTTTACCGGTTCTCCCGGCTGGATTTCATCACTGTTGGACTCTATGTTGCCGTGGCCGGTCTATTCGCCGTGGCGGGCAGCCTGCTGGAGCCGCTGCTGCTGCAAATATCGCCCAATCCTGCGGTGGCGTCCTACGCGGTGAACCTGATCTTCTACGCAACGGTCGGCGCCCTTGCCCTGACCGCGGCGCGGCATGTTGCGGTCCGCGATCTCCGCGTCCTTGCCACAAGGCCCTGGTTCACGGCCCTCATGGTGCCGCTGACCGTCGTGGCGATGCTCATCCTCACCGCGGTTCTCGTGGCCCTCAGCGGACCGGTGCAGACCTCCGCCAACCAGGCCGGCCTCCAGGCGCTCATGCAGCAGGTCCCGGTCTGGCTCATGGTCCCCCTCCTGGTGTTGGTCGGCCCGTTCGTCGAGGAGTACATTTTCCGCCATTTGCTGATCGGCAAACTGAGCCGCCGGGTCAACCTCTGGGTCTGCTGCATCATGTCCGTGGTCCTCTTCGCGGCCCTGCACATCGTGGGCCAGGAGCAAATGACCCTGCAGGTGCTGATGCCGTACCTCGCCATGGGCGCCGTC
This sequence comes from Arthrobacter sp. P4_F11, assembly GCF_056401395.1. Lineage (NCBI taxonomy): Bacteria > Bacillati > Actinomycetota > Actinomycetes > Micrococcales > Micrococcaceae > Arthrobacter > Arthrobacter sp. P4_F11. The sequence goes on along the minus strand of NZ_JBFUJK010000014.1, from coordinate 55,956 downwards.
CTGGTGTTCGTGTACGTCTGGACCGGGAAGAACGTCATGTTCTCCTACTTCGTCCACGCCTCCAAGAACCTCCTGGCGGTCATCTTCATCTACGCCATTCCGCCCGAGGTGCTTGAACAGCTGCAGCAAGTGCAGGGGTAACCGAAGCAAGGCGGCGGCGCACGGGGTGGGACACTACCGCCGCAGGCCGCGACGTCGTAGGTTCTTCCCATGACACTGAAAATCCAGATAGTCGTCGACTGCAAAAACCCGCACGAGCTCGCCGACTGGTGGGCCGAAACCCTGGAATGGGCCGTGGAGCCGCAGGATGAGGTTTTCATCCACTCCATGATCGAGCAGGGCTTCGCGACGGAGGCGGAGACCACCACACACCGGGGCAATCTCGTGTGGCGCGAGGGCGCCGCGATCCGCCCACCCGAGGAACTCGACGCCAAAGCGCCCGCTCACCGCGTTTTGTTCCAGATTGTTCCGGAGGAAAAGACGGTCAAGAACCGGGTCCATTGGGACGTGCGGCTCGCGGGAGGGGACAAGGACGCCGTACGGGCGGCACTTGAAGCGCGCGGCGCCACGTTCCTCTGGACCGCCAACCAGGGACCGCATTCCTGGCACACCATGGCGGACCCGGAAGGCAACGAGTTCTGCATCAGCTGACGCGATTACTAGACTCGGACTGTGAGCAACGAAATCCCCGCCAAGGTATCCGACATCTTTGACCCCTCCCGGTGGCGCACCGTGTCCGGTTTCGACGACTTCCAGGACATGACCTACCACCGGCAGGTGGAGCGCTCCGCCGACGGGAAGGTGGTCCGGGACCTGCCCACCGTCCGCATCGCCTTCGACCGTCCCGAGGTCCGCAATGCCTTCCGGCCCGGCACCGTGGACGAACTCTACCGCGCCATGGACCACGCCCGGATGACCCCGGACGTGGCCACAGTCCTGCTCACCGGCAACGGCCCCTCCCCCAAGGACGGCGGCCACTCGTTCTGCTCGGGCGGGGACCAGAGGATCCGCGGCCGCGACGGGTACCGGTACGCACAGGGCGAAACGACGGAATCCATCGATCCCGCCCGTGCCGGCCGGCTGCACATCCTGGAAGTCCAGCGGCTCATGCGCACCATGCCCAAGGTGGTCATCGCCGTCGTCAACGGCTGGGCAGCCGGCGGCGGGCACTCCCTCCACGTGGTCTCGGACCTCACCATCGCTTCCCGGGAGCACGGCAAGTTCAAGCAGACGGACGCCACCGTGGGAAGCTTCGACGCCGGCTACGGTTCGGCCCTCCTGGCCCGCCAGATCGGCCAGAAGTCCGCCCGGGAAATCTTCTTCCTGGCCCGCGAATATTCGGCCGAGGACATGGTCCGGATGGGCGCCGTGAACGAGGCCGTGGACCATGGACGCCTTGAGGAGGTCGCCCTGGAGTACGCCGCTGACATTGCCCGGCAGTCCCCGCAGGCCATCCGCATGCTCAAGTTCGCGTTCAACCTGGCCGACGACGGCCTGGCCGGCCAGCAGGTCTTCGCCGGCGAGGCGACCCGACTGGCGTACATGACGGACGAGGCCGTGGAGGGCAAGGAAGCCTTCCTCGAGAAGCGCGATCCCGACTGGTCCGCATTCCCGTACTACTTCTAAGGCGCGCTGTGACTTCCGGAGCCATGAACATCGAGCCTGCGCTCAAGGCGCTGGCTGCTGCCCTCCACGGCGAGGGACCCGCCGTCGAACTCTCCGCCGGGCCGGACGGCTCGCCGGTGCTGGGATTCCCCGACACGGCCGGCATCGAGGACGCGGCCGTCGTGGTCCGGACCTCCGGGTCCACCGGCACGCCGAAGGCGACCGTCCTGACCGTCGATGCCCTGGCGGCCTCGTCTGTGGCGACCGCCTTTGCGCTCAAGGGCGAGGGCCAATGGCTGCTGGCCCTTCCCGTCCAGTATGTGGCCGGCGTCCAGGTGCTGGTCCGCTCGCTCTTTGCCGGGACCCGCCCGTGGGTCATGGACCTGTCCGGCGGTTTTACGCCGGAGGCCTTCACCGCCGCGGCGCTGGAGCTCACGGACAAGCTCCGCTTCACCTCGCTGGTGCCCACCCAGCTCCAGCGGCTGCTGGACGCACCCTCCGCCGAGACGCTGGCGGTGCTGCGGCGCTTCAACGCCATCCTGCTCGGCGGCGGACCCGCGTCCGCGGAGCTGCTCGACGCCGCCAGGGACGCCGGCGTGCGGGTGGTGACCACCTACGGCTCGTCCGAGACCTGCGGCGGGTGCGTGTACGACGGCTTCCCGCTCGAGGACGTCCTGGTCCGGGTGGAGGACGACGGCCGCATCCTGCTGGGCGGGGCAACCATTGCCGCCGGCTATCTTCAGGCCCCAGAGCTCTCGGCAGCGGCGTTCATCGAAGCCGACGGCGTCCGCTGGTACCGGACCAATGACCTCGGTGAACTGGACGCCGACGGCCGGCTCACCGTGCTCGGCCGGGCCGACGACGTCGTCATCACCGGCGGCGTCAAAGTTTCCGCCGCCCATGTCCAGGCTGAGCTGGAAAAGCTCGACGGCGTGCGGGCGGCTTTTGTCGCCGGTGTGCCGTCCGCAGAGTGGGGCCACGCCCTGGCCGCGTATGTCGCAGTGGCCGACAGTTCCCCGGAAGGGCTGGCGGCGTTCGCCGACCGCCGGAACCAGACCTGGGTACCGTCGCTGGGCGCACTGGCCCCGAAAACAGTGTTGCCCGCCGCGGAATTGCTCATGCTGCCCAACGGGAAACCGGACCGGCTGGGCATGACGGTCCTGCTGGACGCCCTCCATCAGGGAAAATAGACAAGCGCTTCCGGCTTCCGGCCGGCAACTCAAACCACCAACGAGCATTCAACCAACCAACGAGGTACTGACCGTGGCCACAGCCGCACAATGGATCCAAGGCGCCCGACTGCGCACCCTGCCGGCCGCAATCGCGCCGGTGCTGATCGGCAGCGCAGCCGCCTACGAGATGGATTCGTTCATCCTGCTGAACGCCGTGCTGGCCGCCCTGGTCGCCCTGCTCCTTCAGATCGGCGTCAACTACGCCAACGACTACTCAGACGGGATCCGGGGCACGGATGAGGACCGGGTGGGTCCGCTCCGGCTGGTGGGCTCGGGCGCGGCCAACCCGGAGCACGTCAAACGGGCCGCTTTCGCGGCGTTCGGGCTGGCGATGCTGTTCGGCCTGATCCTCGTGATCATCACGCAGGCCTGGTGGCTGATCCTGGTCGGCGTCGGCTGCGTGCTGGCCGCCTGGGGCTATACCGGCGGCAAGAACCCGTACGGCTACCTCGGCCTGGGTGACGTCTTCGTGTTTGTGTTCTTCGGCCTCGTCGCAACGCTGGGTACCACGTACACGCAGGCGGGGCAGCTGAGCCTTGCCGCGATCATCGGGGCGATCGGCACCGGGCTGATCGCGTGCGCCCTGCTGATGGCCAACAACGTCCGCGACATCCCGACCGACAGGAAGGCGGGGAAGAAGACCCTGGCCGTGCGGCTCGGGGACAAGCATGCGCGCGAAAGCTATGTGCTGATGCTGGCCGTCGCGATCCTGCTGGTCATCGTCCTGGCCCCCGCCCGGCCCTGGATGCTGATCGTGCTCCTGCTGATCCCCGCCAGCCTCATGCCGTCCTGGCTGATGATCGCCGGGCGCCGCCGCAAGAGCCTTATCCCAGTCCTGAAGCAGACCGGACTAATCAACCTCGGCTTCGCCGCGCTGTTTTCACTCGGGCTCGTCCTTAGCCACGGCTTCTAAGCCGGGGCTGCCCGGGACCAGCCTGGGGCTCTAAGCCGCGGCTTCCCGGGGCTGCAGGGGACCAACCCGGGCTCAGGCCCCCGGTTGCCGGGAATCTTTGGGGCGGTTGTCCGTGCGGACGGCAATGTCGGGGTTCTCGTCCACGAGGCGGTCTTCGGCCTCGGCGTCGGCCACTTCGCCTGCGCTGCGCATCGGCTTGGCCTTGCCCGAGAACCGGTGGTGGAGCGTCGCGGTGGCCGCGTCGCGTTGCTTCTGGAAGAACAGGAAGCTGACCGCGAAGGACATCATTCCGGCGCACAGGGCGGCCAGGAGCACCCCCAGCTGCAGGTAGAGAAAGAGCGCAAACAAGGGCGCAAACAGCGCCAGTCGAATAAGGGTGTATTTGAGGAAGGCCACGCCTCAAGTTTAGCCGCCAGGACGGCGCGCTGCTTCGGCCATCCCGCTCCCCTCGTCCGCGGTCCCGGCAGCCAGCACCCGGGCATAGTGACCGGCGCCGTCGAGGCGCCCGACGGCTAGACTGAAGATATGCTCCGTGTAGTGGTTCCGATCGTCATACTGGCCGTGTTTGTCTATGGACTGGTGGACCTCATCCGCACTGACGCGCGGCTGACCAGGGGCATCTCCAAGACCGCCTGGATCTTCGTGCAGGTCCTTCTCCCCGTGGTCGGCGCCACCCTGTGGTTTCTCATGGGACGCCCCCGCGTCACGGACACCGCACCGGTCGCCTACAGCCACCCGGTAGCGCCCGATGACGACCCCGAATTCCTGCGCAACCTTGAGATCCGCCACCGCAACCAGGCCGAGGCCGACAGGCTCAAGAAGCTCAAGGAAGAACTCGACGCCAAGGACCGCAAGCACGACGCCGGCAACGCGGAAGCCGGCGGCAGCGAAGGCGCCGGCGGTGCCCACGAACCCGGCGACGCCGGAACGCCCGGCACCGACGAGGTCAAGTAGCCCCAGCTCAAGTAGGTGCGTTGACCGTTCCACTATTCCTGCCACCTCCATGGTGGATACCGACGAAGTGCCCGGTGCCAAGCGCGAATCCGGAGCTTAGAATGTCTAGATCGTCGGCCGACGCATCTGAGCTCGGAAGTGGTGGAAATGCGTTTGAACCATGGATAACATTTCGCGCAGGGCACTGCTTACCGCCGGCTTGGGTGCCGGCATTCTCGTTTCGTTGCCCGGGGCCGCTGCGCCGGGCATCTCGACCGCGCAGGATGCCGGACTCCGGAGCGACCCGTTCACGCTCGGCGTCGCCTCAGGCGAACCCTGGCCGGATGGCTTCGTGCTCTGGACCCGCTTGGCGCTGGACCCGCTCACCGAGGACGGCCTCGGCGGGATGCCGTCCCGAAGCATCCCGGTAGCCTGGGAGGTAGGCGAGGACGCCGCGCTGGGCAAGGTGGTGGCCCGGGGCCTTGAATACGCCCATGAAGAGAACGCCCATTCCGTACATGTGGAATTGCGGGGACTCCAGCCGGGACGCGAGTACTTTTACCGGTTCCGCTGCGGACGCCATGTCAGTCCCACTGCCCGGACGCTTACGAGCCCCGCACCACATGAGACTCCGGCGGCGCTCGCCATGGCCTTCGCCAGCTGCGCGAAGTATGAGCAAGGCTACTTCACGGCATACGCGCGCCTTGCCCAAGACCACCCTGACCTGGTGCTGCACCTTGGCGACTACGTGTACGAACGCCGCAGCGGCACCGATGTCCGCGAAGTCGCCCGCAACCGCGACGTACTGGAGACGGTAACGCTTGAGGGCTACCGCCAGCGCCATGCTCAGTACAAGTCCGACGCCGATCTGCAGGCTGCGCATGCGATCGCACCGTGGCTGGTGGTCTGGGACGACCACGAAGTCGACAACAACTATGCGGATGACGTTCCCGAGGACAGGAGTCCGGCCGAGATGAACGATACCGCTGCGCGCTTCCGTGTGCGCCGTGCCGCGGCGTTCAAGGCCTACTACGAGAACATGCCGCTCCGCGCGTCCTCTGTGCCGGCCGGAGCGGACATGAAGATATATCGCACGATCCCTTGGGGCCAGCTGGCCAATTTCCATATGATGGACACCCGCCAGTATCGGGATGCCCAGGTTTCCGGCGGCTGGGGCAAGAATCTTGCCGGGCGGCTGGACAAGAACCGCACTATCACCGGCACCCGGCAGGAGAACTGGCTCCTGGAAGGATTCAAGAACTCCACCCAGCGCTGGGACATCCTGGGTCAACAAGTCTTCTTCGCCGAACGGGACCGCAATAAGGCCGCCGGTATCGACGACGTCTCCATGGACAGCTGGGACGGCTACGCGGCATCGCGCCGGCGTATCACCCAGGGCTGGGTGGATGCCAAGGTGCGTAACGCCGTCGTCCTCACAGGGGATGTGCACCGGCACTGGGCCAACGAACTGAAGATCGACTATAAGGACCCTGACTCGCCGGTGGTGGGCTCAGAACTGGTCAGCACGTCCATTACCTCCGGGGGCAACGGTTCGGCTGCTACGGTCGATCCCATCATGGCGTGGAACCCGCATTTGAAGTTCTTCAATAACCAGCGCGGCTACGTGAATACACGGATCACCAAGGACTCCCTCCGGGCGGATTTCCGGGTACTGGACTTCGTCAGCAGGCCGGGGTCCCCGGTCAGCACCAAGGCCTCGTTCCAAATCAACGACGCCGTTCCGGGCCTTGACCCCCGCGCTTAGGCGCGGCAAGACGCACCTCTCCCCCGGCCGGCCCAACCGCCCTCCTTGGACACGAATGGCCGCCAAACCCAGGGGCTTGGCGGCCATTCCGTTCGCGAATCGCTGCGGCTTACAGTCCCGAGTAGGAGTGCAGGCCGTTGAAGAACTGGTTCACGATCGTGAAGTTGAAGACCACGCACAGGTAGCCGACGATCGACAGCCAGGCGGCACGGGTTCCGGTCCAGCCGCGGGTGGCGCGGGCGTGCAGGTATCCGGCGTAGACCACCCAGATCACGAACGTCCAGACTTCCTTCGTGTCCCAGCCCCAGAACCGGCCCCAGGCTTTCTCCGCCCAGATGGCGCCGAACATGAGGGTAAACGTCCAGCCGACGAACGCGATCGCGTTGATGCGGTAGGACAGGTTCTCCAGGCTCAGGGCGTTCGGGACCAGGCGCATGAACCCGAGCTTGTCGGCTCCGCCGGCGGCGATGGTCTTCTGCCGGTGCGACTGCACGAGCTGCAGCGCGGACATCGCGAAGGTCAGGGTGAACAGGGCCGAGGACATTACCGCGATGGAAACGTGGATGATCAGCCAGTAGCTCTGCAGCGCCGGCACGAGATGGCCCACGGGGGTCCAGAAGGCGATGGAGGCGGCAACCAGCATGATGATGGCCAGGCCGATCACGAAGGTGCCCAGGAAGCGCAGGTCGCGGCGGATCAGCACCAGCAGGAAGACGGCCACGGCCACGAACGCGCCCGTGGTGAGGAATTCGTACATGTTGCCCCACGGCACCCGGCCGGCACCGAGCGCGCGGGTGATCACGCCGGCCGCATGAATCGCGGCGCCGAGGACGGTCAGCGCGACGGCGACGCGGGCGGGGGCACGCCGCTCGCCGGCGTAGCGCATGCTGCCGTCGGCGGTCTGGCCCGCGCCTGCGGCGGTGCCCGGGCGGGAGGTGGCCGACGTCGGACGCTCGGCACGGCCTGCCGGGCCGCTGACGTCCGCATCGGAGCGGGCGACGTCGGCTCCAGCGGCCCCCGCGCCGACACCGACGGGAACGCGGGCGGCATTGGCCTCGGCCGCCGCACCGGAGAGCTCCGCGGCCTTGAGGTCCACCGCGCGCAGCGTCTTGCTGCTCTTGGCCAGGTCCCAGGCGAAGGCGATGAACGCCACCGTGTACGTGCCGGCGGCCAGCAGCATGAACAGCTCGCTGTACTGGCCCATGGTTTCGTTGATCGAGAACGGCATTACTGATCCTTCTTCGACTCGGAAGAGCCGGCTGTTGACTGGATGAAGTCTTCTGCGGGTTGTTCAGGAGCGGCGTGCGTGCCGCTGGCACCTGTGCTGCCTGTTGCCGTGCTGGCCTTATCCGCCCGGTCATTATCCGCTGTTGCGCTGGGAGCGGGCTGGGAGCCGGTCGCGGCCTCATCGCCCAACAGCCAATCGTCGGAAAGGAGTTTGCGGATTGCTGCGGCCTCCCCGGCCAGGCGGTGGTCCTCACCGCGGGCCAGGAGACCGTACTCAACCATGGTGCGGCCGTCCTCGTGGGTGCCGGTGCGGACCCAGACGCGGCGGCGGTTCACGTAGAGCGAGGTCACGAGCCCGGCCACGGCCAGGAGCGCGAAGATCAGGGCGTACAGCTGGCCCGGGTTGTGGTGGATGTCCACGCCGATGTAGCGCTTGACGCCGTCGAAGCTGATGGAACCCTTCCCGTTCGGCAGCGTGTAGCTGCTCCCGGGCGCCAGGACGATGCCCTTGGTGTCCAGGTTGCGGGCGTTGAGCGGCGTCAGTTTCTTGACGTCGAGCTCAAAGACGTTCTGCGGGGAGCCCGCGTCCAGTCCGAGGTCGCCGAAGTAGGAGTTCAGGGTCAGCTGCGGGTTGATGAGCTCCGGATCGCCGCTGAAGGACACACCCTTGTCGGTGACAAACGCCGTCGGCAGGAAGAACCCGGCGAAGGCGAGCTGTTCGGGTTTGGCGTCCGGAACCTTGATCACCACGGAGGAGTAGTAGTTCTCGCCCTGGAGCTTGGCCACCACGGGTCCCTGCATGGCAACATTGCCCGCGCCGTCGCGAATCGTGACGACGGGAGCGTAGCCGTTGCCGGTGAGGTACACGCTGGTGCCGCCGAGGCTGAGGGGGTCGTTGACCTTGAGCACCTCCTTCTTGGCGGGTGCGTCCGGGTTTTCCTTCGTGGTCACGGCGGCGGTGAAGTCGATGGGCTGACCGAACTTGCCTTTCGATTCACGGTCGAAGGTGATGTCGAACTTGTCCAGCTGGACCGAATAGGGCTGCAGCTGGCTGCTCTGGAAATTGGTGCCGGGGGTGAACTGGTCGTAGCCGACGAGGGTGTTGACGAACGTGTCGCCCTCCACCAGGATGCGCTGCCCGCTGTAGCCGAAGAGGCCGCCGGCCGCCACCGAAACCAGCACCCCGATCAGCGCGGTGTGAAAGACGAGGTTGCCGACTTCCTTCAGGAAACCGCGCTCGGCACCCAAGGACGGGCGGGCGCCGTCGCGGTCCCGCACGTCGACGCGGTAGCCGCGCTTTTTCAGCAGCTCGGCGGCGTCGGTGATGGCGGCCGACGCCGGGATCCCGGCATCGGCCGGAATCACCAGGGTGCCGTATTCGGGGAGCCTGGACAGGCGGGCGGGGGTGCGCGGGGGCTGGGAGCGCATCGCTTTGTAGTGCGCGATGGCGCGCGGGATCACGCAGCCAATCAGCGAGACGAACAGCAGGATGTAGATCGCGGAAAACCAGGCAGAGGAGTAGACGTCGTAGAGCTGCACCGAGTCCAGGATCGAGCCGTAGTCCGGGTGGTCCTTGATGTACTGCGTGACAATCGCCGGGTTGGCCGGGCGCTGCGGAAACAGCGAGCCGGGCACGGCGGCGACGGCCAGCAGCAAGAGCAGGAACAGGGCTGTGCGCATGCTGGTCAGCTGCGTCCACGCCCACCGGAGCATGCCCAACGGACCCAGCGTGGGCAGGACGGCCTCGGGCTTCGGGGACTTCTTCTTTTCGTTCACGCGCTCGCTCATCAGATTGGCAAATTCACATCGGTTTGGAACCAGTACTGCAACCCGGAGACCCAGGTGCCCCACACACCGCTCGCCATCAGGATCCCAAGCAGGATCAGGATGCCTCCGCCGGTGCGCTGGATGGCGAGCCGGTGGTTGCGGAAGAAGGACATCACGCCAATGCCGCGGCGCACGGCCAGGGCGATCAGCAGGAACGGGATTCCCAGCCCAAGGCTGTAGACGAACGCCAGGAACGCCCCCTTGGCCGCCGAGGAGCCGCCGGAGAGGCTAAGCAGCTGGACGGCCGAATACGTCGGACCGATGCACGGCGCCCAGCCCAGCCCGAAGGTGATGCCCAGCAAGGGCGCACCCCACAGACCGGCCGGGGGTTTTGCATGGATCTTGGCATCGCGCTGGAGCCAGCCGAAGCCGCCCATGAACACCACGCCCATGACGATCACCAGGACGCCCAGCAGCTGGGTGATCCACATGTTCTGCGAGCCCGTGATGAAGCTGCCCAGCTGCCCGAAGGCGCCGCCGAGCAGCACGAAGATCACGGAGAAACCGAGGACGAACAGCCCGATGCCGGCCAGCATGCGCCCGCGCTTTTGCTTCTGCAGGTCGACGCCGGTCAGCCCCGTCACGTAGCCCAGGTATCCGGGCACCAGCGGGAGGACGCAGGGCGAGAGGAAGGAGACCAGTCCGGCCAGCAGCGCGACGGGAATGGCAAGCAGCAGCGATCCGTTCAGGATGGCTTCGGCGAAGGGGCTGTTCACGGTGGGCCGCGCTACTCGGCCACGGCGGCGGCGATGAGGGACTTCAGGGTGCCCTGCTGGATTTCGCCCAGGACCCGGGAGGCGACGCGGCCCTGCTTGTCCAGCACGAGGGTGGTGGGCACGGCGCCGGGCGGCACGAGGCCGGAGACGGCCAGCAGCACGGCGCCGTCCTTGTCGTTGAAGCTCGGGTACGTCAGGTTGAAGGTCTTGTCGAACGCGTCGGCCGTGGCCTTCTCATCGCGCAGGTTCACGCCGAAGAACTGTACGCCCTTGGTCTTGAATTCCTGGTTCAGCGCCTCGAGGGAGGGCGCCTCGACCCGGCAGGGGGCGCAGGCGGCAAACCAGAAGTTCAGCACGGTGACTTTGCCGGGGAAGTCCGCCGACGTGACGGCCGTGCCGTCGAACAGCGTCCCTTTGAGCGCCACGGGACTCTTGCGGTCCGCGACGGCGAACTCGGTCACGGACCCGTCGCCGGCCACGTAGTTCTTGTTGTCCCCGGCCTTGGCCTGTTTGGCGAGGGCGTCGTCCTGGGCGCAGCCGGAGAGCCCGAACACCGCGGCCAGCGCGGCCCCGCCGGCGGTCAGGACGCTGCGGCGGGACAAAGGCATGTTTTCGCGGCGGTTCGCGGCCATCGTCAGGCTCCCGGGGTGCTGGCGGCACCGGGCAGCAGGGCGGCAGCGGGCTCGCTGTAGTCGACGCGCACGAGGCCGCCGGCGTCGTCGAACACCAGGGACGTCAGGGACGTCAGGGTGCATTCGCGCTTGCGCGGGTCGTGCCACAACGGCCGGCCTTCGGCGCTGAGCCGCGTGGCCCAGATGGGCAGCTGGTGGCTGACAAGGATGGCTTCGGCCCCGTTGCCGCCCAGCTCGATGGCCCGGCCGCGTGCGTCCTGGACGGCCGCGATGACCCGCGCGGCCTGCTCCTTGTACGGCTCACCCCAGGAAGGCCGTAAGGGGTTGTACAACCGGGCCCAGTGCTTGGGCCGCAGCAGCTCCGCTTTCGAGACGCGGAGGCCCTCAAAGTAGTTGGCGGCCTCGATGATGCGGGATTCGGTGGCAATCTCCAGGCCCAGGGCGTCGGCGATCGGCTGCGCCGTCTCCTGCGCGCGGGTCAGTGGGGACGCGGCGAGGTGGACGATCCTGGCCCCTTGCGCGGACCGCTCCCTGAAGTGTTCCGCCAGGGTGCGGGCCATCTCCCGGCCGAGTTCGGAGAGGTGGAATTCCGGCAGCCTGCCGTACAGGACACCATCGGGATTGTGGACCTCGCCGTGGCGGAGCAAATGAACAGTGGCTTGGGGCATGTCTACCAGTTTCTCAAAGATGCCGGTCGATCTGAAATCTTCTACGGGAGGTAGAACTGATGAGTTTGGAAAAATGTTCCCCGGACTTGGAATAAAAGATGCAAATGCATGTTTATACTGGGTGAAGCAGTTAGTTGAGATTTCAACCAATGATGCTTCAACTAGCGATCAGACGAACCACCGCAGTACCAACCCGACTCAAGGAGAACCACCATGGCACTTCCCGCAAACGTCACCACCGGCACCTGGACCCTCGACCCGTCGCACAGCGAGATCGGCTTCACCGTCCGCCACGCCGGCATCAGCAAGGTCCGCGGTCAGTTCACCGACGCCGCCGCCACCCTGGATCTCGCCGAGAACGTCACCGATTCCAAGGTCAACGCCTCGATCAAGACCGCAAGCTTCGACTCCGGTGACGCCAACCGCGACGGCCACGTCCGCGGCGAAGACTTCTTCGACGTCGAGACGTTCCCGGAGATCTCCTTTGTCTCCAACACCATCGTCCCCAAGGGCGACGCCTACGAACTCCAGGGCGACCTCACCATCAAGGGCATCACCCGCCCCGTGGCCCTCGAGACCGAATTCAACGGCGTGGCCGTCGATCCCTTCGGCAACACCCGCGCCGGCCTCAGCGCCGAAACCACGATCAGCCGCAAGGACTTCGGGCTGACCTGGAACGCCGTCCTCGAAGCCGGCGGCGTGCTGGTCAGTGACAAGGTTGCCATCAACCTGGAACTGGCCTTCATCGCTCCCGCAGCATAGCCAGCATCAAGCACGGTCGCGGCCCGGTCACTCCCGTCCGCGCCTGACGGCCGACGCCGGTCAGCCGGCTCCAGCGCCCCGCTTCATCTTCGCGATGAAGCGGGGCGCTGTTGTTTTTCGCCGCTGCTGTCGGCCCCTCTCCGGCGCCGCCGTCGGGCACCGCGACGCGGCTCCAGATTCCCTAGATAACAGGGAAACGGCGGTCTACAGTGAGAGCCATGAGCAACCCGAGTGATGTACCTCCGCAGCAGCCGGGCGCCCAGTCGCCGGTGTCGGGCAGCGTCCCGCCCGCCGGCCCACCGCAGCTTCCCGCCAACCCGCCGCCCCTTCCCGGATACCAGGCACCGCCGCCGGGGTACCAGGCACCGCCGCCCGGGTACCAGGCACCGCCGCCCGGGTACCAGGCACCGCCGCCGGGGTACCAGGGCCGGCCGGCGTCGGCCGGCGGATTCCGCTTCGAGATGCCTACCGACCGCCCCAGGAACTTCGGCGATGCACTGCCTGCCGGCGGGCTCTCCGGCATGTTCAAGGTTGCTGCAATGCCCACCGAGCTGAAGGTCTCCTACTGGATCTGGCTGATCGGCGGGCTCCTGGGCCTCCTCGGTGGAGTCATCGGGCTGTTCGGGTCCTTCGTCCTGGTCGCCTTCGCGCCGGCAATCGGGCTCCTGGTGCTGCTGCTCGTGATCGTGGCGCTCGCACTGGCAACCGCTCAGATCATCCTGGCCATGAAGATGAAGGAAGGCCGGGAATGGGCCCGCTTCGCCCTCACCATCCTTGCCGGCATCTCCTTGGTGCTGGCACTCATCAGTTCCGGCATCGCCGACGGCCGGGCGGGCGGGGGCCTGCCGGGCTTCCTCATCAGCCTCGTGGCGACCGTTCTCATGTGGCTGCCGAACGCACAGGCCTGGTTTGCCGCCAACCGGGGCCGAATCTAGGCCTGCCGCCGCACAGGGCACCCGCGGAATCGTGGCAGCGCCAGGTCTCCCCCGCCGCCACGCGCCGGCCATCGAATGAGGCTTGAGAATACCTCTCCGGAATGATCCACACGGCGGCCGGCCCGCGGTACGGTTGAGCTAAACCATGCTGGGGGCAGGGCAGGATCTCTGATCCCGGTGGCCGATTCGATCGACACGCAAAGGACCGCTTCATGAGCAATCCCCCAGTCCAGCCCCCGCCTCCCAACGGCTCCGAGCCGGGCGGCGAATCCACGCCGGCCCCGCAGGCACCGCAGTACGGCCAGAACGCCCCGCAGACTCCGCAGTACGGCGAGCAGGCACCCCCGGCCTACGGCCAGAACGCCCCTCAGACGCCGCAGTACGGCCAGCAGGCACCCCCGGCCTACGGCCAGAACGCCCCGCAGACGCCGCAGTACGGCCAGCAGGCACCTCCCGCCTACGGCCAGAACGCCCCCCAGGCACCGCAGTACGGCCAGCAGGCACCTCCCGCCTACGGCCAGAACGCCCCGCAGGCACCGCAGTACAGCCAGTCCCCGTACGGCCAGTCCCCCTACGCCCAGTACCCGTCCGACCAGCCGCAGGCTCATGGCGCGGTTCCCCAGTTGGTCAATACGTCGTTCTGGCTGATCATCGCAGCCGGAGTCTTGTGGGTCATCTCCATGCTGGTGTCCCTGGGAACCCTGGACACCCCTGCCGTCAGGGACATGTTCGAGCAGCAGATGGCAGCGAGCGGCACGAGCGTCGACTTCGAATCCATCAAGGGTGTCCTGATCGGCACCATCGTGGTGTTTGCCGCTATCAGCGCCGCGCTGTACGCCCTCGTGGCATTCAATGTCCGCAAGGGCAGGAACTGGGCCCGCATCCTGGGCACCGTGTTCGCCGCATTGTCGGTCTTCAACATCATCCCGCTCAGCCTCGCCACCCTGGCGGCACTCGTGGGCATTGCGGCTATCGTGCTGCTTTACCTGCCCGCGGCAGCGCCGTATTTCCAGAAGCGGCAGCCCTTTGCCAACCCCTATGGACAGCCCGGAGCCCCCTTCGGGAAGTAGCGTCGCCAAGAACCACCCAGTGGGATACCACTCAGCGGGCGCGGGAACCGGAGGGCTGGCCGATCTTAGTCGGCGTCTTCCGGGTCCTGCGCCCTTTGTGCGTGATAGGCCAGAATCTGCAGTTCCGTTGCCATGTCCACCTTGCGCAGGTTGACTCCCGGCGGGACCTGCAGCATCACCGGCGCGAAGCTGAGGATGCTCCGCACGCCGGCGGCTATCACCCGGTCGCAGACGTCCTGGGCCACCGCCGCGGGCAAAGCGAGGACCACCATGTTGGCACCGGTCCGTTGCAGTACCGGCTCAAGGTCGGCGGCGTCGCTGACCCGCAGCCAACCGACTTCACTGCCCACCACCATCTGGTCGGCGTCGAAGATTGCCACAATGTCAAAGCCTCGAGACTCGAATCCGCCGTACCGGGCCAGGGCTTTGCCGAGGTTGCCCGCACCGACGATCGCGACTTTCCAGTCGTGCGTCAGCCCGAGGGCGGCGGCGATGTTGCGGTTGAGGTACTGGACCTCATAACCGACACCCCGGGTTCCGTAGGAGCCGACATAGGAGAGGTCCTTGCGCAGCGTCGAGGAGCTGACTCCGGAGGCCTCGGCCAGCGACTCGGACGAGACCCGGTCCACCCCGTCAGCCAGCAGCGTGGTCAGGGCGCGCAGATAGATGGTCAGCCGGGCCACGGCTGCGGGCGGAATCTGTTTGGCCGCAGTCCCGGCTCCCCCGGGGACAGGCCCGGGAGATGAATCCAGCGAAGTCACTATCTGCTCCATTGCGTCGCGTTGTGCTTCCCACTCTAGAGCCCCCGCGCATCACGCAACAAAGCACCCCGCCGTCAGGAGGGCTGGTCGAGGACCCGTTGCAGGGTCCGGGTCAGGCGGGCCTCGTCGATCTTCCAGAAATCCCGCTGGACGCCGTTGACCAGCACCACAGGGATCTCCTCGGCGAAACGTTCCCGCAGCCCGGCGTCGTCGTCCACCGATTTTTCCGACCAATCTATTCCGAGCGCAGCGGTGACCCGGCCGACGGCGGCACGCGCCTCTGTGCACAGGTGACAGTCAGCCTTGGTGATCAGAACTACATCGGGTAAGTGTGCGGGTTTGGCCATGCATCCACCGTAGCCCGGCGGCCACTTCGGCGTCGACGCGCGGCTCAGTCCGCCCGGGTCCGGGCCCGTCCTGCCGTCGCGTCGCGCGTCGCGCGTCCGGCGGCCGGCCCGGGGCCTGTCATTGACTAGACTCGTGGCATGCCCGAGGAGAAATACGTCATTGTGGCCAATGAGCCTGCTGCATCGACGCAGCACGGCGAGGCCGCATTTTTCGACGTCGACAACACCCTCATGAAGGGCGCAAGCCTTTTCCATGTCGCCCGCAAGCTTCACCAGCGTGGCGCCTTCACCCTGCCGCAGGCTGCCGGGTTCGCCTGGAAGCAGTTCATGTTCGTGCTGCGCGGCGAAAACATGGATGACGTCCATGCAGTCCGCGATTCCGCCCTGACGCTGGCCGCCGGCATCACGGCCAAGGACATCGAGGCGTTGGGCGAAGAGGTCTACGACGAGATGATTGAGTCGCGGATCTGGCCGGGGGCAAAGGCCCTGGCCGAACAGCATCTCCGGGTCGGGCGCAAGGTATGGCTCGTCACGGCGACGCCGATCGAGGTGGCCACTGTCATTGCCGCCCGGCTGGGCCTGACCGGGGCGCTGGGCACAGTTGGCGAGATCATGGACGGCTCGTACACGGGACGGCTTGTGGGCGAGATCCTCCATGGACCGGCCAAAGCGGTCGCGGTCCAGCACATTGCCGAGGAGCAGGGCCTGGACCTGAGCCGTTGCTGGGCGTACAGCGATTCCCACAACGACATCCCGTTGCTGAGCATGGTGGGGCACCCCGTTGCCATCAATCCCGACTCCAAGCTGCGCCGTTACGCCCGCGAGCACAACTGGCCGGTCTACGACTTCCGTGCCGGCCGGCGCGCCGCCACTCTGGGCTTCAAGGCCGCGACGGTCGGAGGGGCCATCTACGGCCTGTGGCGGGGGTTCTCCCGCTTCCGCGGCCCCAGCCGCTAGGCCGCGCAACGATTCCGCGGCGGCTTCGGACAGGCGCGGCGCGGATCCGGGCCGCCGTCCTCAGATTCCGTAGCCCGGGTCCGAATCCGGCGCGAAATCCACCCGCCGCCTCCCCGGCGTCGTCCCGGCGCGAACTCAACCGCCGAAGGGCAAGAAAAATGCCCGTCGCCTGGAAGGCAACGGGCATTTCATGCATTTCGAAGTATTGCTACTTCTTATTGCGACGCTGGTGGCGCGTCTTGCGAAGCAGCTTGCGGTGCTTCTTCTTGGCCATACGCTTGCGACGCTTCTTAATAACTGAACCCACGAAAGTTCCTTACCGGCTAGATGCAGTACCTGCCTGTTGGGAAGGGTCCGCGGGCTAAGCAGCAGACTGAAGCAACTGACAGGTTCTTACAATGACGTAAAACGTTCCTTAACAGGGTACCGCCTCTGCGAGGCACCCCACGACCGCGGGTCCCGTGCGGGACCCAAAGCAGTCGATTCACGCTGTGAATGTTGCCGCTGACTGGTCAGCCAGTTCCGGCGTGGCCGTCATTCCGGTCGACGACGGCACCCTTGAGGTACTGCTCGACGGCGTTTTCCGGCACGCGGTAGGAGCGGCCGAACCGCACGGCCGGCATCTCCCCCGAATGCACAAGACGGTACACAGTCATTTTCGATACCCGCATAAGTTCCGCGACTTCGGCCACGGTCAAAAAACGGGCCTTGGAGAAGTTGGCCTCCGTAGACATTTCCCTATTCCTTTGCTCAAGCGAACGGCAGCCCCACCTGTTGACATGGCGGTGTGCCGATGCTGAGCCATCAAACAACCATGTGTTAGCAACACTAGTTGCTCATGGTGCCAAAGTGAAAGACTTCCTCAGGAATCCCCACACGATTTCCGCAGGAATCTCGAAAATCCCGCGGCACGCTCCTCCTCCTGCTCCTCCCTCAGGCACGGGTCCGCCGCGTGCGGGCCGAGGCGGCCAGCTGGCCCAGTACCGACGCCGTCACGTCCCAGTCCATGCAGGCATCCGTGACGCTCTGGCCGTAGACCAGCCCGTCCCGTCCGGAGCCGGTAACGGCGTTGACATCAAGGTTCTGGGCCCCGCCCACCAGGAAGCTCTCGAGCATGACGCCGGCGATGGCCCCGGCGGCGGCTCCGGCACTTTCCAGCTGCGCACCGATTTCGAGGGCGACCTCGGCCTGGCGGTGGTGGTTCTTGCCGCTGTTGGCGTGGCTGGCGTCGACGATCAGACGGGGGTTGAGCTGCTTCGCGGCGAGTTTCGCTGAGGCCGCTTCAACATCGGCGGCTGAGTAGTTGGGGCCCTTGCGTCCGCCGCGGAGGATGACGTGGGTGTCCGGGTTGCCGGCGGTAGCCACAAGCGCCGCCCGGCCGTCGTCGTCGATCCCGAGGAACGCCTGGGCGGCAGCGGCGGCGCTGCACGCGTCCAGCGCCACCTGGAGATCGCCGTCGGTCCCGTTCTTGAAGCCGATCGGCATCGACAGCCCGGAGGCCAGCTGGCGGTGGATCTGGCTCTCCGTGGTGCGGGCGCCGATCGCGCCCCAGGCGACCAGGTCCGCGACGTACTGGGGGCTGATGGGCTCAAGGAACTCGGTGGCGGTGGGCAGGTCGAGGGCGGTGACCTGGCGCAGGAAGGACCGGGCCGCGCGCAGGCCCGCGGCGATGTCGTGGCTGCCGTCCAGCCGGGGGTCGTTGATCAGGCCCTTCCAGCCCACCGTGGTGCGCGGCTTTTCGAAGTAGGTGCGCATGACGATCAGCAGGTCTTCGCGGTGCTTCTCTGCCTGGCTGACCAGCCGGCGGGCGTATTCCAGGCCCGCCTTGGGGTCGTGGATGGAGCAGGGGCCCACGATGACGAGCAGCCTGTCGTCCACACCGTCCATGATGGCCCGGACCTCGTCCCGGCCCCGTCCGACCACCTCGGCCAGGCGGGCCTCCAGGGGCAGTTCCGCCATGAGGTCCTGCGGGGTGGGCAGCGGGGTGAACTCGCTGACGCGCAGGTTCGAGGTGGAGTGTTGGGGGCCGGTGGCTGCTTCGATGCTCATATTCGGGTCCTGTTCCGGGTGCGGAGCGGGCCCTGGTCAGAACCCGCCGAAGAAATGGCGAAGGGCAGAGAATAATCTCTGCCCTGTTGGCTCTGAAGGAAAGTTGGATGCGTGTCAGTTAGACGCGGGCCCCTCCAGAGCCAACGAAAAATACGCATACCAACGGTTAGTCATAGCGTTGACGATAGCCCGGAGCCGCGGCCGGAGCAAACGCCGGCGTAACAATTCGCGGGCGGCCAGTTCCGGGCGGCCAGGAGTACGTGGTCGCCGGGCAGGCACGTCGCGGCAGTGTTCGCCGGCGCTGCCGCGACATGACATTTCGACGCACACCGGCACCACCTAGAGTGTGAGGAAACCCAGCACAGCATCCGATCCGCAAATGGAGGCAGCCATGACGCACACCGTCCCGCCCGGCAACCCCGAGGCTCCGACCACTCCCGCGGCCACGGCCCCTGGCCCTGCTGTCTCCGCGTCCGGGCAGCACACAGCCGCGGCCGCCCGCGGGCTCCCTGCCGCGCTGAAGCGCCGCGTGCCCAAGTACGCCGACCTTGCTCCCCTGATGCAGTTCAAGAAGCCGGAATTCAGCCGGGCCGCCAGGCTGCGCCGTGCCAGCACCATCTGGGACCTGCGGGACATGGCCAAGCGCCGCACGCCCCAGGCGCCCTTCGATTACACGGACGGCGCCGCCGAGGCCGAAATCTCCCTCCGCCGCGCCCGCCAGGCGTTCCTGGACATTGAATTCCGGCCCGGGGTCCTGCGGGACGTCTCCAGCATCGACCTCAGCACTGACATCCTGGGCGGGCCGTCCCGCCTCCCGGTGGGGATCGCGCCCACCGGCTTCACCCGGATGATGCAGTCCGAGGGCGAATACGCCGGTTCCCAGGCCGCCGCAGCCGCCGGCATTCCGTACACCCTCTCCACCATGGGCACGGCGTCGCTCGAGGACGTGGCCGCCGCCGCACCCACGGGCCGCAACTGGTTCCAGCTGTACCTGTGGACGGACCGGGAGCGTTCACTGGACCTGATCCAGCGTGCCGCCGCGGCGGGCAATGACACGCTCATGGTCACGGTGGACACCGCCGTCGCCGGCGCCAGGCTCCGCGACGTCCGCAACGGCATGACCATCCCGCCCGCCCTGACACTCAAGACCGTACTGGATGCGTCCTACCGGCCCGCGTGGTGGTTCAACTTCCTCACCCACGAGCCGCTGACTTTCGCGTCGCTGTCCCGCTACACGGGCACGGTCGCGGACCTCATCAACTCCATGTTCGATCCCACCCTGACCTTTGCCGACCTCGACTGGCTGCGCGAGACGTGGAAGGGCAAGCTCGTGGTCAAGGGCATCCAGACGGTCGAGGACGCCCGCAAGGTGGTGGACCATGGCGCGGACGGGATTGTGCTCTCCAACCACGGCGGCCGCCAGCTGGACCGGGCACCGATTCCGTTCCACCTGCTCCCGGAGGTCTCCGCGGCGCTGAAGGCGGACCGCAGCGACGCGGCGATCATCCTGGACACCGGCATCATGAGCGGCGCGGACATCATCGCCGCCCTCGCCCTCGGCGCCGACTTCACGCTGATCGGCCGTGCCTACCTGTACGGGCTCATGGCCGGCGGGCGGGCCGGCGTGGACCGTGCCCTCCAAATCCTGGAGAAGGACATGGAACGCACCATGGCACTGCTGGGCGTCAGCCGGGTCGCGGAGCTCACCCCCGGGCACGTGCGGATCCTCCGCACCTAGCACCTATGACAGGCCCCCGGCGCCCGAACGATCGGCCGGGTGCGCACTTTGGCCGGAGCGGACGGCCGCAGCGCATACCCAGGGCGGCATACGCGGGGCAGGAAAGCCTACTTCTTGCGGCCGAACTTGGGCAGGTTGGCGAGGAGATCGGCGGCCCTGGTGGCGGCCCGGCCCACGGTCCGCCCGATCTGCTGGGGCATCTTGTCCTCCCCCGCCGTTCCCACCGGAATGACGACGGCGGGGCTCAGCGGGCTGCCGGCAGGGCGGCCCGCGAGTGCTGCGGCGGGTTGCGCGGCGACCGGTTGCGGGACGGCAGGTTGCGGGACGGCTGGTTGCGGAACAGCGGCGGCGGCCAGGCCTTCCGGGACGGCGGCGGGGCCGGCTTCGGGGTGGAGGGCGGCGGCCGCGTCCGCCGTCGCGGCGGGGCCGACGTCGAACGCCTGCAGCCAGGTGGCGATCCCGGCGAGCGGCTTGGGGTTGAGCGTGTAATACCGCTTCTGGCCCTGGGCGCGCATGCTCACCAGGTCCGCTTCGCGGAGGACTTTGAGATGCTTGGAAATGGTGGGCTGGCTTGCTTCAAGCTCCTGGACCAGTTCCCCCACCGCTTTGTCCCCCTTGCGGAGGGCTATCAGAATGTCACGCCTGGTTGCCTCAGCAATGACGGCAAATACGTCGTCTGTCACCATGCCCTCCACACTAGCGACATATACGCCAGATGGCATCCACGAATTGTTCCGTTGGTGCAAGCCCCCAAGCCCGGCCCGGATTCAGTCGAACCAGGGGTCCAGTCCGTGCAGGGGAAACACTTCCTTGCGGGTGGCCATGATGGTGCGGTCCACGTCGTCGTTGGGGTCGAAACCCACTTCCCAGGACCGCCACCAGAGGTCCACGTCGTCGCCCATCGCCTCGGGGGGCTCCACGCCGAACCTGGCGCCGTACTTGTCTCTGACGTAGTTGCGCCAGTCCTCCGGAACCGGGGTGCGCAACGGCACCGGGCGGCCGGCGGCGATGGCTATGAGGTGGCTCCAGGACCGCGGGACCACGCTGACCACGTTGTAGCCGCCGCCTCCGGTGGAAATCCACCGGTTCTCGCAGTAGCGCGCGGCGAGGTTGCCGATCGCCGTGGCGGCCTCGCGCTGGCCGTCCACGCTGATGTTCAGGTGGGTGAGCGGGTCAAGCCGGTGCGAGTCGCAGCCGTGCTGGCTGACGATCACTTCCGGTTCGAACGCGCCAATGAGCTGGGGCACGACGGCGTGGAAGGCCCGCAGCCACCCGGCGTCGACGGTGCCGGCCGGGAGGGCGACGTTCACGGCGCTGCCCTGCGCGTTCGGTCCGCCGATCTCGTTGGCAAACCCGGTGCCCGGGAAGAGGGTCAGTCCGGATTCGTGCAGCGAAATGGTCAGGACGCGCGGATCGTCCCAGAAGATGCTTTGCGTGCCGTCGCCGTGGTGCGCATCGACGTCGACGTAGGCCACCCGCCGGACGCCGCCGTCGAGCAGCCGCTGGACCGCGAGGGCCGCGTCGTTGTAGATGCAAAAACCGCTCGCGCGGTCCCGGGAGGCGTGGTGCATCCCGCCGCCGAAGTTCACGGCCCGCACGGCGCTGCCGTCCAGGACAGCAGCGGCCGCCAGCAGGGAGCCGCCGGCCAGCCGGGCGCTGGCTTCGTGCATGCCGGCAAAGGCGGGGTCGTCCTCGGTTCCGAGACCCCTGGCGTGGTCGGAGGTGTCCGGGTTTGCGCTCACGCGCCGCACGGCGGCCACAAACTCCGGGCTGTGGACCGCGCACAGCTCCGCGTCGGTGGCGACGTCCGGAGCCGCTACCGTGACGTGGTCCAGATCCAGCAGTCCAAGGCTGCCGGCCAGCTTCGCTGTGAGCTCCATGCGCTCCGGCGCCATCGGGTGGGAGTGGCCAAAGTTGTAGGCAGTCATGGCTGGGGCCCACACCACCGTCGTTGGCAGCGCGGTCTGAGCGAGTCCGGGCAGGAATGTCATCAATCACAGGCTACCCGAGCGGTCCCCGGCTTCTCGCGCCCGCACGGGCGTTCCCCCGGCCATTACCCGGTGTTTAGTGGTTTACTACTTGGGGAAGAAGTTTCAACCGAGGAAGAACATGACGCAAAGCCAGTCGAGGTCCACGAGCCCGGCCAGCTGGCAGCCAGGCATGCCGGAGCGGGAAGGCCTGTGGATCTTCACACGCCTCCGCGACTTCATTGACAGCATCGCGAACAGCTCGCCCGCCCGCCTGGCGCTCTCGGCGTTCGGCGTCGTGATCTTGGTCTTCACCGCTTTGCTCTCGCTGCCCTTAGCTTCCGCGACGGGACAGGTCACACCGCTGCATCAGGCGTTCTTCACCGCGTCGTCAGCTGTCTGCGTCACGGGCCTGACCGTGGTCTCCACGGCTGTGCACTGGTCCTTCTTCGGCCAGCTCGTGATCCTGGTCGGCGTTTTCGTGGGCGGCCTGGGCACCTTGACCCTCGCGTCGCTGCTGGCGCTCATGGTGAGCAAGAGACTTGGTGTCCGCGGCAAGCTGATCGCCCAAGAGGCCATGAACGCCGGCCGGCTCGGCGAAGTCGGCACGCTGCTCCGGATCGTGATCGTGACCTCCGTCGTGATCGAGGCGGCCCTGGCCGTGACCCTGATCCCCCGCTTCCTGCTCCTTGGGGAGAGTTTCCCCCAGGCCCTCTGGCACGGTGTCTTCTACGCAATCTCATCGTTCAACAACGCCGGTTTCACGCCGCATTCGGACGGAATCGTCCCCTACGAAACCGATCTCTGGATCCTCGTCCCGCTCATGCTCGGCGTGTTCCTGGGCAGCCTGGGCTTCCCCGTGGTCATGGTGCTGCACCAGAACGGGCTGCGGTGGAAGAAATGGAACCTCCACACCAAGCTGACCATCCAGGTGTCCTTCATACTCCTGGCCGCCGGCACGGTCCTGTGGGGCTTCCTGGAGTGGGACAACCTGCGCACCATCGGGGACATGGACCTCGGCGACAAGATCACGCATGCGCTGTTTGCCTCAGTCATGTTGCGCTCCGGCGGCTTCAACCTCGTGGACCAGAACCACATGGAGTCCACCACCATGTTGCTCTCCGATGCCCTCATGTTCGCCGGCGGAGGTTCCGCATCCACGGCGGGCGGCATCAAGGTCACCACCATCGCGGTGATGTTCCTGGCGATCACCGCCGAGGCCCGCGGCGACGCGGACGTGAAAATCTACGGCCGCACCATCCCCGAGGGCACCATGCGCGTGGCCATCTCGGTGATCGTCGCCGGCGCCACCCTCGTCTCGGTCTCGGCCCTCCTGCTCCTGCATATCAGCCATGCCTCCCTGGACCGGGTCCTGTTTGAAACCATTTCCGCCTTCGCCACGGTGGGCCTCAGCACCAACCTCAGTGCAGAGTTGCCGCCGGAGGGGGTTTACGTCCTCGCGTTGCTCATGTTTGCCGGGCGCGTCGGGACGGTCACCCTTGCCGCCGGCCTGGCCCTGCGCCAGCGCAGCCAGCTGTACCACTACCCGGAAGAGAGACCGATCATTGGCTAGTTCCTCAGGCGCCGTCAACCGCCCCGCCCACAATGCCCCCGTGCTGGTGATCGGGCTGGGCCGTTTTGGTGCATCCACCGCAGAACAGCTGGTCAAGCAGGGCCGGGAGGTTCTGGCCATTGAACGCGACCGCACCCTGGTCCAGAAGTGGGCGAGCGTCCTGACGCACGTGGTGGAAGCCGACGCCACCAACATCGATGCCCTCCGCCAGCTCGGCGCCCAGGAATTCAGTTCCGCCGTCGTGGGCGTGGGCACCTCGATCGAATCCTCGGTGCTGATCACGGTGAACCTCGTGGACCTCGGAATCGAACACCTCTGGGTCAAGGCCATCACGCCCTCGCACGGCAAGATCCTCACCCGCATCGGCGCCAACCACGTCATCTACCCGGAGGCCGACGCCGGCGTCCGCGCCGCGCACCTGGTCTCCGGGCGCATGCTGGACTTCATCGAGTTTGACGACGACTTCGCGATCGTCAAGATGTACCCGCCGCGCGAAACCGTGGGCTTCACCCTCGATGAGTCCAAGGTCCGGTCCAAGTACGGCGTCACGATCGTGGGAGTGAAGTCCCCGGGCGAGGACTTCACCTACGCTCGGCCGGAAACCAAGGTTTCCTCGCGGGACATGCTCATCGTTTCAGGCCACGTGGACCTGCTCGAACGGTTTGCTGCCCGCCCCTAGGCCACAACCGGAGCCTGCGGCTCCGGGGCCTGCCCGGAGCCGGGCCGGCTCAGGCGAGCTGGCGCGTGATTTCTGCGGCGCGCTCAGCCGCCGCGCGGGCGCCGTCGGCAATGATGGCCGGCAGTCCGCGCTCGTCAAAGGTGGCGATGGCCCGTTCCGTGGTGCCGTTCGGGCTCGTGACCGCCTTGCGCAATGCGGCAGGATCCGCGCCGGGCTCGGCCAGCATGAAGCCCGCCCCGGCGACGGTCTCGCGGGCCAGCAACAGCGACAGCTCCGGGTCCAGGCCCAGTCGTGCCCCGGCCTCGGCCATGGCCTCCGCCAGGTAGAAGGCGTAGGCCGGGCCCGAGCCGCTGATCGCGGAGAGGGCGTCCACCTGCTCTTCCGGGATCTCCACGACCGTGCCGGCGGCGGCGAGGATGTCCTTGGCGCGCTGGAGCTGCCCGGCGGAGCAGCTGGTCCCCGGCGAGACGGAGACGACGCCGCGGCCCAGCTTCGCCGGCGTGTTCGGCATCGTGCGGATGACGGGCTGGCCGGCCGGCAGCGCCGCTTCCAGCTGCTCCAGTGACACGGCGGCCGCAACGCTGATGACAATCGTGCCCGGTGAAAGGGATCCGCTGATTTCCCGGGCCAGGTCCGCGATCCCCACGGGTTTGACGCCCAGGATCACGACGGCGGAGCCGGTGGCGGCCTGTTTATTGTTGTCCGGCTCTTCTTCGCCCGCGATGGCCGTGATCCCGTGGTGGCGCTGGGCCAGCTCGGCCGCGCGCCCGGCCCGGCGGACGGTCGCGACAATGTCGCCCGGGTCGACGCCGCCGTCGATCAGCCCCGCCATAATTGCCTCGTTCATCGACCCACAGCCCAGGAATGCGATTCGGTTGCTCATCTCCCCATCATTGCAGTCTGACGTGATTCCCAGCCAGCTCCCACCTTCAGCGCAGTCAGCGCACAACTTTGGAACCTAACGTTGTAACTACCTCATTGAGGGTGCGAGTGATGCAGCAGGCATGCGGATGCCTGCGCGGCACCGGTGGTTGCAGCGGGTTTTCCCATTTTCCCGCAGCGTACCGCCGGTGCCTTTGCCGTTTAAAGCCCCCGATTAAAGCCCCCGCGGCGGAGCCGGCCACCACCCGGGGACGCCGTCGGATTGCCAGCGAACACACAGGGAAAACTCGCTGCACACCCATGATCGGCCATTACCTTGGAAAGTGCCTCAACAGGTGCGAGTGATGATAGCCGGTTCCCCCGGAGCCGGCGGTGCGCCGGGCGATTTGCAGCAGAGTTCCCCCAAGTCCTGCTCCAGATCGCCCGGCCCTACTCTTTTAACCGGCGTGAACGGGCCCGCCACGGGGCGCGGCCCTGCCCAGGTTTCTAACCGTCTGCGGCCCCGCCGAACACCGGGCTGCGGAGCTTGCCTTCCAGGAACCGGCGTTCCGCGGCGCTGCCGGCAAGCGCCAAGGCCCGCTTGTAGCCTTCGGCGGCCTCCGGATAGCGGCGCAGGCGCACCAGGAAGTCGGCACGGACGGCGTGGAAGAGGTAGTAGGTGTCCAGTCCCAGGCCCTCGACCGCCGCCAGCCCGGCAACGGGCCCATGGAGCTCTGCCAGGGCCACGGCGCGGTTCAGCGCCACGACAGGACCCGGCGCGACGGCCAGGAGCTGGTCATACAACTGCAGGATCTGCGCCCAGTCGGTGTCCCCGGCGGTCGCGGCGTCGCTGTGGACGGCGTTGATCGCCGCCTGGAGCTGATACGGTCCGGGCCGGTTCCGGCGCAGGCACCGGCGCACCAGCTCACGGCCTTCGGCGGCCAGGGCGCTGTCCCAGTGCCCCCGGTCCTGGGCCGCGAGCAGCACCAGTCCCCCGTCGGGCGTGAATCGCGCGGCGCGGCGGGACTCGATGAGCAGCATCAGCGCCAGCAGCCCCGCCGCTTCCGGCTCGTCCGGCATCAGCGACGCCAACAGCCTGCCGAGCCGGATAGCTTCCGTGCAGAGCTCCTTACGTTCCAGGCCGCCGGCGGGGCCCGCCGTGTAGCCCTCGTTGAAGATGAGGTAGACCACCGCCAGCACCGATTGCAGCCGTTCGGGCAGGTCGGCGCCCTGCGGGACCCGGAATGGGACTTTGGCATCCCGGATTTTCGCTTTGGCCCGGACCAGCCGCTGCGCCATGGTCGCTTCCGGGACCAGGAAGGCCCTGGCGATTTCCGCCGTCGTCAATCCACCCAGAAGCCGCAGCGTCAGCGCCACCTGGGCGGACCCGGCCAGGGCAGGATGGCAGCACGTGAAAATCAGCCGCAAAGTATCGTCGTCCACGTCCTCGACCCCTGACTGCTCCGCCAGGAACTGCTCTTCGGCGGCCGGCGCGGGTCCGGCCCCGGACCGCGCCGCCGCGAGCAGGGCCGCCTGTGCGTGCTTGTCCTCGCGTGAGGCTTCCCGCCGCAGCCGGTCAATCGCCCGGTGCCGTGCCGTCGTGATGATCCAGCCAGCCGGGCTGGGCGGGACGCCGGCCGAGGGCCAGCGCTGGACCGCCGCGGCAAAGGCATCCTGGACGGCGTCCTCGGCAATATCGATGTTCCCGAACGTCCGCGTCAGAACGGCTACGGCGCGGCCGTACTCGCGCCGGAACACCCGGGCGATGTCCGCCTCGGTCGCTGCCTCATGTCCACGGCGGTCACCCACACCAGCACCCCCGACCCGGCGGCTAGTGCTGGAACGGACGGACTTCAACGGGAAGTGTGGTGGCGCCGGCCAGCTTCCTTGCCCAGCCAAGGGCCGCGTCCAGATCCTCGGCCTCGATCACGGTGAATCCGCCGAGGTGCTCCTTGCCTTCGGTGAACGGCCCGTCGGTCACCAGGATCTCGCCCCCGTTGGGCCGCAGGACTGTCGCGGACTCCGCCGGGTGGAGACCCGCGGCGAACACCCAGGCCCCCGCCGCCTGCATTTCATGGTTCAGGGCCGCCAGGTCACGCATGATGGGTTCGAGGAACTCAGGGTCCGGGGCGGGGCCGTCCGGCTGGTAAATGCTGAGCAGGTACTGCGTCATTTCGGGTGCCTCCTTGTCGAATCAGCCGGCTCCGTGCCGGCCTCTCAGCAATTACACGATCGAGGACGCTCCGGATCGACACCGTCGCGACATCCGCCACTGGCCCAAGCCGTCTCAGAGAGCCTTTTCCGGCGATAGGAGCCGCGCCGGCGGTTGCTCCGCCACATGCGGCGCGGGATCGATCGGCCCCTCAAACACCAGCTGGTCCAGGCGGCGGAGGATGAGTCCCTCACGCAGGGCCCACGGGCAGGTCACCATGCTGTCGAACTTGAACATTTCCAGTGCCGCTTCCGCGACGAGGGCGCCGGCGAGGACCTGCGGCGCGCGGGCCTCGGAGACGCCGGGCAGGTGGAGCCTGTCCCCTATCTCCATGGCCGAGATCCGCTGCGCCCAGAGCCCGAGGTCGAGGGCCAGCAGCTCCCGCTTGACGTAGGGCCCGGCGCCGCTGGGGGCGGCCCCGGCAATCCTGGCGAGGGACCGGAAAGTTTTGGACGTGCCCGCGACGAGGTTGGGCGGGCCCAGCTTCTCGAATTTGCGCACCGCGGGTTTGAGCGTGGAGCGGATGTAGCGGCGCAGCTCCTTGATGCTCTTGGCCGAGGGCGGGTCCTCGGGCAGCCAGTCGCGCGTCAGCCGGCTGGCACCGAGCGGAACGGACATCGCCAGCTCGGGCAGCTCGTCCTGTCCGAGGGCCATCTCGAAGGAGCCGCCGCCGATGTCCAGGTTCAGGATGGGCCCGGCACCCCAGCCGTACCAGCGCCGGACGGCGAAGAAGGTCATGGACGCCTCTTCGCTGCCCGTAAGCTCCCGGAGGGTGACGGTGGTTTCATGTTTGACGCGGGCCAGGACGTCAGCGCCGTTGGTGGCCTCGCGGATGGCCGAGGTGCAGAACGCGAGAAGGTCGTCGGCTTTGTGTTTGGCCGCGAATTCCCACGCCTCGAGGACGAACTCGACCAGTTCATGCTGCCCGTCGTCGTCGATGTTTCCGTCGTCGTCGAGGTACTGCACGAGCGAGAGCCGCCGCTTATGCGAGGCGTAGGGCACCGGGCGGGCGCCGGGATGGGCGTCGACCAGCAGGAGATGGACAGTGTTGGACCCGATGTCGAGGACGCCTAGACGCATGCTGCCATTATTCCCCCCACGGAGCGGACGGCCTAGCTGCGACAGCGGTATTCGCGAAGAATACCGCCGTCGCAGTCTGGCCGGTTACGGGCCTAAGCCGGGTCGGCAGTGCCGTCCGCGGGCTCGTCCGTTGGCTTGAAGTCGCGGCGGATGTTGGCCACGCCCTCCGGGTCGATTTCAAAGCCGTAGGCGGCACCGGGGTTGATCACCATGCCGAGCTCTGCGCCGAGGTTGCCGATGATCGCGGCGCCCTGCGTGCCCAGCACGTTCGGGGCGGCGGCGAGATACTGCTCGGTGACGCGGCTCGGGTGCGAGAAAACGGCCAGGACGGGCTTGCCGGAGGAATTGGCGAGGACCAGCGGCTCCACCTGCGAGTCGGGGCCCTCAAGGGCGTCGGAGCTGACCACATAGACCTCGTTGTTGAGGAAGGCCAGGATCACGTCCACCGGGTTGGCGTCCGGCTGCTCCCCCCGGGCGAGCTGCTCCTCGAGTTCGTTCAGCGGCTGGTTGTCCAGGTGTGCGGGCTGTTCAGTCATATTCCTACTCGATCACGTCCACGGCCGGTCCGCAAACGCGAAATCGCCGGAAACCTGCGGATTCGCCGGTAATTTCCGGCGAATCGGCGGGTTTCCGGCGATTTCGGCGTGCTGCCTACTTCTTGGCCGGGGCCTTCCGCGCGGGCGCCTTCCGGGCCGTCGTCGTGCGCTTGACCGGGCCCTTGGCCCGTTTCTCCGCGAGGAGTTCGACGGCGCGTTCCCGGGTCAGCTCCTCGATCGAGGTGGTGCGCGGCACGGTGATGTTGGTGATGCCGTCGGTGATGTACGGGCCGAACCGGCCTTCCTTCACCACGATGTTCTTCTCCGAGACCGGGTCCGGTCCGAATTCGGCCAGCGGCGGCACGGCGGCACGGGCGCCGCGCTGCTTGGGCTGCGAGTAGATCTCCAGCGCCGCCTCGAGGGTGATCGTGAAGATCTCCTCTTCGGAGCCGATGGAGCGGGAGTCCGTGCCCTTTTTCAGGTACGGGCCGAACCGGCCGTTCTGCACCGTGATCGGGTTGCCGTCGGCGTCCTGGCCAAGCACGCGGGGCAGGCTCATGAGCTGCAGCGCCTCGTCCAGCGTGATGCTGTCGACGCTCATGGACGCGAACAGGGACCCGGTGCGCGGCTTGGCCTTAACGGGCTTCTTCGGCGGCTTGGGCTTGCCGTTCTTGTAATACTCAAGGGGCTGGTTGGCCACCTGTTCCTCGGTCATCTCCGGGATGATCTCGGTGACGTAGGCGCCGTAGCGGCCGTTCTTGGCCACGATCGTGTGCCCGGTGTGCGGGTCCGCGCCCAGGACGCGCTCCTCCGGGGCAGCGGTCTCCATGAGTTCAACGGCTTTGGCGGCCGTGAGCTCGTCCGGGGCCAGGTCCTCGGGGACGTTGGCGCGGGCCGCCTCAACCACCTCGCCGGTCTCGGGATCCACCGTCGCGGTGGAGCTTTCCAGGTACGGGCCGAACTTGCCGACCCGGAGGGTGATCGCGTCCGTGATGGGGATGGAGTTGATCTCGCGGGCATCGATCTCGCCGAGGTTGTTCACGATGCTCAGCAGGCCGGGCTCGGAGTCCTCACCGAAGTAGAAGTGCTTGAGCCACGCGGGTCCGGCCGCCTGGCCGTTGGCGATCTTGTCCAGGTCCGCTTCCATGTCGGCCGTGAACTCGTAGTCCACGTAGTCGTGGAAGTGCTGTTCGAGGAGCCGGATCACGGAGAACGCGATCCAGCTCGGGACCAGCGCAGAGCCCTGCTTCCGGACGTAGCCGCGGTCCTGGATCGTGGAGATGGTGGAGGCATAGGTCGACGGGCGGCCGATGCCCTTCTTTTCCAGCTCCGCAGTCAGCGAGGCTTCGGTGTAGCGCGGCGGCGGCGAGGTCTCGTGGCCGACGGCGACAATGTCGCTGGCAGTGAGCGCGTCGTCCTTGGCCACGTTGGGCAGCCGGCGTGCTTCCTCGGACTCGTCGTCGCCGCGGCTTTCGTCCTTGCCTTCTTCGTAGGCGGCGAGGAAGCCGGGGAAGGTGATGACGGTGCCCGACGCCGAGAATTCGGCGTCGCGGCGGTCGGCCGGGTCGCCAACGGTGACGGCGCCGAGGCGGATCGTGGCGGTGGAGCCCTTGGCGTCAGCCATCTGCGAGGCGACCGTGCGCTTCCAGATGAGCTCGTACAGGCGGAATTCGTCACCGGAGAGCTGCTGGGCCACCTGGGCCGGGGTGCGGAAGGAGTCGCCGGCGGGACGGATGGCCTCGTGGGCTTCCTGCGCGTTCGCTGCCTTGCCGCTGTAGACCCGCGGCGACTGCGGCACGTACTCGGGGCCATACAGCTCGGAGGCCTGGCGCCGGGCGGCCGTGACGGCCTCGTTGCTCAGCGCGGACGAGTCCGTACGCATATAGGTGATGTAACCGTTTTCGTAGAGCCGCTGGGCCACCTGCATCGTGCTCTTCGAGGAGAACCGCAGTTTGCGGCCGGCCTCCTGCTGCAGGGTGGAGGTGGTGAACGGCGCTGCCGGGCGGCGGGTGTACGGCTTGGTGTCGACGGAGCGGACGCGGAAGTCGGCGTCCTGCAGCCCCGCCGCGAGCGAGGTGGCGAGTTCCTCGTTGAGGTGGACGGCGTTGCGGGAGGTGAGCTCGCCGTTGTCGTTGAAGTCCCGGCCGCTGGCGACCTTGGCACCGTCGACGGCGGCGAGTTTGGCCTTGAAGGAACCGGAACCGGCGCCGAACTGGCCGGTGAGGTCCCAGTAGGAGGCGGCCTTGAAGGCCATCCGCTCGCGTTCGCGGTCCACCACCATGCGGGTGACGACGGACTGCACGCGGCCGGCGGAGAGGCCGCGGGCCACCTTGCGCCACAGCACCGGGGAGATCTCATAGCCGTAGAGCCGGTCCAGGACGCGCCGGGTCTCCTGGGCGTCGACCAGGTCCTGGTCGACATCGCGCAGGTTGTCCATGGCCCGGTGGATGGCTTCCTTGGTGATTTCACCGAAGGTCATCCGGTAAACGGGAACCTTGGGCTTGAGCACTTCCAGCAGGTGCCACGCGATGGCCTCGCCCTCGCGGTCCCCATCGGTTGCGAGATAGAGAGCGTCGGCGTCTTTGAGCTGCGCCTTGAGCTCGGCGACCTTCTTTTTCTTGTCCGAGGACACCACGTAGTAGGGCTTGAAGTCGTTGTCGATGTCGACGGCGAACTTGCCCAGCGGGGTCTTCTTCAGTTCCGCGGGGAGCTCCGAGGGCTGCGGGAGGTCGCGGATGTGACCAATGGAGGCCTCCACTATGAAGCCTTCGCCGAGGTACTTGGCGATGGTCTTGCTCTTGGCGGGAGACTCCACAATCACGAGTTTCTTGCCGGTTTTGGCCTTGCTTGGCACGGTGCTCCTACAGAAAAAGGTGGCTCGGGCAGATGCGCCCATACCCGCCTAGTTCACCATATTTTGCAGAATCCCGCGCATCCGGCCGGAAATGACGGCCCGGCGGACGCGGCTTCCGGCCGCAATAAGGCCACGTGCCGGCCGGCCCCCGAGGGCGCCCCGGATGCGGTTCAGCGCCGTGCCCGCGACCGGTGCAGGCCTTCCCGGCGGCGGGCTCAGTCCTTGCCGGCGGCGGGCTTGACGGGGGCGGGCTTTGCGGCGGCGGGTTTGGCGGCCGCCGGGCCGCGGTCGTCCGGAATCATCGACCACATCGTTGCCATACGTTCGGCACCTTCGGGCAGGTGGTCCGGATCCTCGAGTTCGTAGTCCCGCAGCAGGTCGAAGATCCGCCGCGTCAGTTCGGCGCGCTGGTCCGGCGTCAGGTACAGCAGATTGCTGGCCAGCACCACCGAGGACGGCCCGTCGGCGGTGTCGCCGCTCTCGCGCCGGGCGTTGCGGGCCGTGGCGTAGGCACGGACCCGGCGGCGGTAGGCGTCGAGCTCGAGGTCCAGGACGGCGAGTTCGGGGCTGGCCACTCCCCCCAGCGAGTGGATGGTGAAATCTGTGCCGGCCGCCTGCCAGCGCCGCTCCCGGGCATCCCCCGCGGTGGCGGCGGGAATCACGATGCCCCACTTCTGCAGTGCCCGCAGGTGGTAGCTCATGGCACTGGGGGTCAGCCCGGTCTGCGCGGCAAGCTCGGTGGCCGTCCGGCTCACCTGCGTGGAATACAGTTCGGAAATGACCTCCAGCCGGGCGGCGTGGGCCAAGGCACGGATCGCCTTCGGGTCGGTGATTTCCACTTGCTTCTCCGGACGGTGCCGGCGCCTGGTGGCCGGCGGAGCCATTGACTCCGCCGGCGGGGTTTCTGCGTTCACTCCTCCAGTGTATCCAGCCCCGCCAAACTATGAAAGAAATGCTTGACATTTGTTTTGCCGCCGGACTAGTTTCCTTTTTATGAAACATACACTTCATAAATTGCCGGCACCCGCAACCGGCGTGCCGCCCCTGTGGCGCAACCGCGACTTCCTGATTGCCGGCACCGCCCGGTTCGTGGCGACGGCGGGGATGGGCGCCGTCGTCGTCAGCGTGATGCTGCATCTGCAGAACGCGGCCGCCGCCGGCGAAACTCCTGTCGCCGGGCCCTGGCTCGTGGCCGCGTACCTGCTGTGCTCAGCGCTGCCGCTGGTCCTCCTGGCCCCGTGGGCGGGCCGGCTCGCCGACACCATGGATTCGCGCACGCTGGCGACGGCGAGTTCGGCGGTCAGCGCCGCCGCCGTCGCCGGCATGGGGCTTGGCATGCAGTACCTGGAGAACTATCTGCCCGTGCTGTTTGCCATGACGTTCCTGCTCGACGCGGCCCAGTCCGTGGCCAGCCCCACCTGGCAGGCCCTTCTGCCGCGGATCGTCGGAGAGGACCGCACGCCCCGGGCCATGGGGACCATGCAGGCGACCCTCATGATCGCGGGGATGGCAGGTCCCGCCGCGGGCGGCCTGCTCAGCGGCTGGGGCGGGACCGGGCTGGTGTTCACCGTGGCCAGCGGCTGCTACGTCGCCATGGGGCTGGGCGCGCTGCTGATCCGCACCCGCCGCGGCACGGCGGCCGAACGTGCCGGCCAGGCGAAGCCCGCGCTGCTGGACGGGCTGCGCCTGATCCGCCGGGACAGCCTGGTCTGGGCCCTGGTGCTGGGGGCGATGTTCTTCATCGTCGTCGGCGAGGCCACCAACGTGCTCGAGGTGTTCCTGGCCCGCGACGAACTTGGCGCCACCGAAATCCAGTACGGCCTCCTGTCCGCAGCCTTCGGCCTCGGCATGGCGGCCGGGGCCGGGATGGCCGGCAGGATCAGGACGCCGCGGGTCCGGCTGCGCGTGCTGCTGGCCGCCATGACCGGAGCCTCGGCGTGCCTGGTTCTCACCGGGATGGTCCCGAGCGTGGAACTGCTTTTTGCGGCCTACACGGGGACGGGGGTGGCCTGCGGGGTGCTGAACGCCTGTTTCGGGGCCATCGCGATTCTGCGGATTCCGGAAAGCGGGCGTGGCCAGGCGATGGCGATTGTCGGCGGGATGACGCGTGCCGTCTCCATTGGCGCGCTGGCCCTGGGCGGCCTCCTGGGCGCCCTGGTGCCGGTCCGCGTCAGCTTCGTGCTCACCGGCGCCGTCGGCGCCCTGGTGGCCCTCGCCCTCACGGCGTACGTCCTGCCGCGGTTCGGCCGGGAGGACTCCGCCGCCAACACTCCTGCGGCGGCCAAGTCGGCGGCCGGGGCAGCGGCGGACGCGGCGTTGCCGGCCGGGGCCGCGGCGGAACCGCCGTTGGCGGGCGCGGCCGCGCCGCTATCAGGCAGGCAGCAGGAAGCCGTCGCGGACGAGGTTCCCGGCTTCCTCGAGCAGGCCGGCGCGGAACTCCGCGCTGTCAAACCCCTCGTAGCCGCCCAGCAGCGCCTCGAGGGCGCCGATGATCTGCCCGACGGACAGGTCGCCGTCGCACGCTGAGACCAGGCCCGCCAGTTCGGTACTGAGCAGGTTGGTGCGGCGCAGCCCGGCACCCTGCCGCAGCAGGATGACGCCGGGGTGTTCCGCACCGGGGCGCTGGTGCCGTTCTTCGGTGACGTCCTCCGCGACCAGCAGGTGGGCGGCGGCCAGATCATGGCCGG
This sequence comes from Arthrobacter sp. P4_F11, assembly GCF_056401395.1. NCBI lineage: Bacteria > Bacillati > Actinomycetota > Actinomycetes > Micrococcales > Micrococcaceae > Arthrobacter > Arthrobacter sp. P4_F11. The sequence goes on along the minus strand of NZ_JBFUJK010000014.1, from coordinate 21,370 downwards.
CCAGCCAGTCGGCACGCTCGACGGCGGCGCCCAGGTGTGGCCCTACCGGCTGTTCGATCGGGTAGGTGATCTCCTCGAAGCGAGACAGTACCCGCCCGGCGCCGTCGGCAGGCCTCCGCAGCCAGATCATTCCGAAGCCGATTCCGGTCACATTGCGCGAGGCGAAGTCGTCCAGGTAGGCCGCGTACGAGTCCTCGTAGAGCCGGCGGTCGCGGCTTTCCGAGGCGTCCTGCAGCCAGGTCTCGGCGTACTGTTCGGGGCCCACCTGCTCGCGCTGGATGAACCAGACGTCGGTGGCCGGGCCGGCCCATCCCTGGGGCCGGTCGGCCCAGCCGGCGCCGGCCGTGATCTCCCAGTTGCCGAGAAGCTGGGCCGTTCCGCCCGGGGCAAGGACCGAGGGCAGCGCATGGACCAGCGAGGATACAATCTCGTCCCCCGGCAGGCCGCCGTCGCGGTACGTGAACTGGTCCGTGGCGGTCTCGCCCAGGCTGCGGGGGGTGATGACGAAGGGCGGGTTGGAGACCACCAGTTCGAACTCCTGCCCCGCGACGGGGTCCAGCAGGGATCCGAGTCTCAGGCTGACGCGGGCGTCCAGGTCGGCCGGGTCCAGGTGCAGTTCGGCGGCGTTGAGCAGCAGGTTGAACCGGGTAAACGCCAAGGCGCGTTCGGAGATGTCCGTGGCGGTCACGTGCTCGGCGTGGTGCAGCAGGTGGAAGGTCTGGATGCCGCAGCCGGTGCCGAGGTCGAGGGCCCTGGCAACATGGCGGCGGGCGGTGACCTGGACCAGGGTGGTGGAGGCCTGCCCAATCCCCAGGACGTGGTCGTGACGAAGAACGCCGGCGCGCTGGTGGGCTGCGAGGTCGCTGGCCACCCAGAGGTCTGCTCCGCCGGCGCTGGTCCCGTCTTCCCCCACGGTCGGGTCCCAGCCGTACGGCCTGAGGTCCACCCTGGCCTGGACCAGGTCCCCGCCCGCAGGCTCCACGAGCCCAAGTTCCATTAGCCCCTTGGTACGGATGCCGGGGAGGGCGGCGTCGAGCGTCGCCGCGGGCTGCGGTTCAGACAGAAGCCAGAGACGCACGACGCCGGCGAGCGCCGCCGTTGCCGGCTCCCCGAGGGAACGCCCGGTGACGATCAGGGCCGGGATGAGCTGGTCCCGGCCCAGGGCCGAGTGCGCGGCCTCGCCGAGCAGCTCCGCAACCCCGTCCACGGTGTAGCCAATCGCACGCAGGTCCGAGGCCAGGGCCTCGAGCAGGCCGAGGAGGTCGCTGCGCGGAGCGTCCGGGGTGTTGCCGGCCGTGAACGGGGCTGCGGGAGCCTGCGTTGAACGAGAGGGTGCGGCGGGGCCTTGCGCTGAGGAAGTCACCGGACAAGTTTAGTCCGGTGGCCGGGCACGGGCGTGGGCCTGGGTTGGCCCCCGTCAGCGCCGGGGCTGGGGCTGGGGCGTGCGGGTCCGGCTAGAGCTCGTTCCCGGCATAGATCTTCAGCGCGTCCCGGACGAAGGCGGCGCCGTCGGCACCGCCGTAGTTGGCGGCGAACCTGGGATCGGCCACGTACATCTCGCCGAGCCCCGTCACGTACCCCTTGATGCCGCCACGTGCCGCCGAACTGCCGCCCGCTGCGGGTGACGCCGGTGTGCCGGGGATTCCCCTGAGCCATTCGACGTGGCGCCGGGCCGGGTCCTGCGCCTGCGCGCTGTCCGCCGGGACTCCCGACGCCGCAGCAGCCGTCCAGTCGGCACCGAGCTGCCGGGACTGTTCCGTCCAGGCAGCCTTCTCCCCGGCCCCCATGCTGCGCCACCAGGCGTCGGACTTTGCATAGGCGTCCTTGCCCCACCGCTGCTGGACTTCCTCCTGGTACTTGGTGTGGTCGAAACCGTCGAACATTTCCTCCGCCATGATCTTTCCGCCCGTTTGCAATGCCTCAATGGTGTGACGGACCGCGGCAATCTGCCGCCCCAGCCTGTCCTGTTCCTGCAGCAGCCACGCCAGGTGCCGGCCAAGTGCATGCTCCGCGTCCGCCTCGTTGCCGAGCACGTCCGCGATCGCCGGCAGCCCGAGCCCCAGGTCGCGCAGGAGCAGGATCCGCTGCAGACGGACCAGGGATTCCTGGCCGTAGTACCGGTAGCCGTTGTTGCCGGTGCGGCTCGGCCTGAGCAGGCCAATGTCGTCGTAGTGACGCAAAGTCCGGCCGGTGGTGCCGGCCAACTTCGCGATCTGCTGAACGGACCAGTCCATGCCGCCACCCTTCTCCTTCTGCTCCTTGGGGGCCCGCGTTCCCTGGACCTCCGCTGTGACCGTGCCGACCGGCCGCTGCCGGCCATCGCTTCCGGCCGTCGCTTCGACTCTAAACTTTGACGCGTCGTCAAAGTCAAGGGCCCGCAGGGAGAGGGTGTCCGGGACGTCGGCGCGGCCGGCGGGGAGCCTGCGAGACGGTAAGTTTGAGGCATGGTTTTCCCTTCCTCCCACGTCCCGGCTGCCCGTCTGGCCCGGCGGACGCTCAGCGGCGTGGCCGCCGCCGTCGTCGTACTGGCTGCAGCGGCATGTTCCCCGGCCGGTTCGATTGAGGGCGCCGATGTCCCGGCGTGGCAGGCCACCGCGCTGCCCTCCGCCCCGGGAACAGTGCTGGAGGATGCCGGCAAAATCCTGAACCGGGATCCGATCGTCCGGACCGCGTCCGGCGTGCCTGCCGGCACCTACACCTTGACCATGACCTGCGACGGCGGCGGGAAGGCGTTCTTCGCCGTCAGCCTGGACGGCAGCCAGCTCGCCGAAGCCGGAGCCGCCTGCAACGGCAGCCGCGAAACCGCCCGCATCAAGGTGCCCGCCGCGGGCAAGGTCACGCTCAGCACGTCCAGTGTGGATGCCCCGCTTCTCTACGCGTACCACCTGGCGTCGTCCGAGTAGCACCCGCCGCAGCCCGGTCCGCGGCGACCTGCCCGGCGCCCCTTAAAGGCCTGTCCGACCCGGACCTTTGGCCTCTGGCGTTTGATTCCGGGCCGCCCTAATCTCAAAGTATGCCAACTGTGCCGGCGAGCAAGGTGCCGCGACGGCGCACCCCGGCGGCCGCCGTGGTGCTTTCAGTTGCGGTATTTCTCGGCACGGTCCTGTCCGGTTGCGCCTATGAATACAGCGCCGACCACTGGGACGATGAATCGACCTCGGCTGCCGCCCCGCCGACCACTGACGCCGCCCTGCCCCAGGACCCCCATCTCAACGAGCCGGTGACGGGCGAGGAACTGGATAACTGGGTCCACACCGTACTGCCCGACGCCGAGGGACAGGTCTTCCAGACGGGTTTTGGGACGCTGGAGGCCGACGAGGAGCGCAAAGAGACCACAGCCCAGCTGCCCAAGGGTACTTACGCCCTGACCCTCGCCTGCCGGAGCACCCGCCGCGTGTCCTTTTCCATCGAGAACGGTGAAAACGAACTCGTGGACCTGAGTCTCCGGTGCGGGACGTCCAGGGTGAACGTGGTGCAACTGGCCGCAGAGGCGTCGCTCTCCATCAATGTGGATGCGAACGCACCGGCAAACTTTGCGTACCGGGTGAGCCGCATCTGAGGGTTCCCCGCCGGCCAAATGTCCCGGTTCGTGCCTCAGGCGGCACAGCCCTCGGGGCACCGCAGGGTGTCAGGGCTCGCGGCGCACCCGGCGCAATAGAGCGTCAGGGTCCGGCAGGACGGATTCGAGCAGTTTTCGAACTTGCTCGTAGGTGCCGAGCAGCGGACGCACTCGCCGATCGTCTTGGCATCCCCGCTGAACTCAACGTGCATGCGCTTGTCGAACACATACAGGGAGCCCTCCCACAGGCCCTGGTCCTTGAAGGCCTCGCCGTAGCGGACAATGCCGCCGTCGAGCTGGTAGACCTCCTTGAACCCGCGGTTCACCATGAGGCTCGACAGCACCTCGCAGCGGATGCCGCCGGTGCAGTAGGTGACAACCGGCTTGTCCTTGAGGGCGTCGTATTTGCCGGAGTCGAGTTCCTTGATGAAGTCGTGGGTGGTGGCGACATCGGGAACGACGGCGTCCTTGAACTTGCCGATCTGGGCCTCGAACCCGTTCCGGCCGTCGAAGAACACGACTTCGTCGCCCTGTTGCTTCTTGGCTTCAATGAGTTCGTGGAGTTCCTCGGGTTTGAGGTGGGTTCCGCCGCCCACCACTCCGCCGGCGTCGACTTTGAGTTCGCCCGGGGCGCCGAAGGAAACGATTTCGTCCCGCACCTTAACGCTGAGCCGCGGGAAGTCCGCCGCGCCGCCATCGGACCACTTCACGTCGATGCCCTGGAAGCCCTTGTACTCGCGCGTGGTTTTGACGTACTGCTTCACGGCGTTCAGTTCTCCGCCGACCGTGGCGTTGATGCCGTCCTTGGAAAGGATGATGCGGCCGGTTAGTCCGAGTTTTTCGCACAGGGCGCGCTGCCAGAGCCGGACGGCGTCCGGGTCAGGCAGGGGGGTGAAACCGTAAAAGAGCACAATCCTGTTCAAAGCCACGCTTTTAAGGGTACTTGCTGGGGCGGACGGCCGGGCGACAGTCACAATTGGATAAGCAAGCGGCTTCCCCCGACCCGGCCCCTGTTGCTTGTGGCACTGCTGGAATACGCTCATCACATGAGTCTTGACGCCATGGTTGAAGACACCACTCACCTGCTGGAAATCTGGGTTGCCGGATGGGCCGGCTGCCGCGGATATGAGACGCGCAGGGAGGGCAGGTTCCCCGCGGCCTTTCGCGGTGACACCACCCACGAATGGGAGTACTTCGCCTACGATCCGTCCGACGCGGAGTTCGAGGCGCTGGCGGCAAAGACGGCCGAAGCGCCGGCCCGGGTCCTCACCATCCTCACCAACGATGCGGCCCGATACACCATGCTGGGGCAGCGGAACGGGCTGCATGTCACCTCGGCCTCCCAAACCATGATGATCGTGGACATGGAGACCCAGGATTCGGAGGACCCCTGGCTTTCGGACGACGACCTCAAGCTCGAGACGTCGCGGACCGACGGCGTCCACCACGCGGTGGTCAGCGCCGGCGAGGACGTCGCCGCGAGCGGACGCGTGTTTGTGGTGGGGCATACCGCCATCTTCGACAACATCGTGACGTCAGAGGCCTACCAGCGGCGGGGGCTGGGCAGCTTCATCATGAAGGCCCTGGCAGCCCAGGCGTTTGAACACGACGTCGACTCCGGGCTGTTGCTCGCCTCGCTGGACGGCCAAAAACTCTATTCGCACCTCGGCTGGCGCGAGGTGTGCCACGTCCTGATGTTGTCGACGTCCGACGAAGGGGCCGACCTGTCCGTGGGCTGAGGCACCGCGAGCGTCTGCATTCCGGGGGCGTGCGCCCGGGGCAAAATGTGTGCCGGGCGGTAGCCAGCCGCGCTGAAGCCGCCGCGCCTGCCGGACTGCGCGCCTGGCTGCGCGCCGGGTTGGGGGCCGGGCTGGGGGCGGGGCGGGGGCGATTTGAGGGCGGATGAAAGAATATGTGAGTGAACCCGCATGAGTCCTTGATTCCGTTGCTGGGCCGAGGTCCGGACCCGGAACAGCTGCGTCATGTGCGGACGATCCCCGCCCGCCAGGCCGTCAATGCGCCGTGGCCGCAGTGGTCCCACCCCGATCTCGTGGCAGCCTACGGTTCCCTCGGCATCCACGAGCCCTACCTTCACCAGGTCCGGGCCGCCGAACTGGCCCACGGCGGAGAGAACGTGGTCATCGCCACCGGCACCGCGTCCGGCAAGTCCCTGGCGTATCAGCTGCCGGCCCTGGACGCGATCCACCGTTCCGAGCTCAGGGTCCTGTCCGATCCCGGGAAAATCCACGACGACGGGGCTGTGACCCTCTACCTGTCCCCGACCAAGGCGCTCGCCGCCGACCAGTTGGCAGCGATCCGGGCACTCAAGCTCCCCACAGTCCGGGCCGAAACCTACGACGGCGACACCGATCCCGCGTCCCGGCGCTGGATCCGGGACCACGCGAACTTCATCCTCGCCAACCCGGACATGCTGCACTTCGGCATTCTCCCGAACCATGCCTGGTGGGCCAGGTTCTTCCGGCGCCTCCGCTACGTGATCGTGGACGAAGCCCACAGCTACCGCGGCGTCTTCGGCTCGCATGTGGCAAACCTCATGCGCCGGCTGCGTCGGATCTGTGCCTACTACAGCCCGGGCGGCTCGCATCCCGGACCGGTGTTCATCGCGGCGTCCGCCACGGCGTCTGAACCCGGCCAGTCCTTCGGCCGGCTGATCGGCGCACCCGTGCAGGCCGTTTCCGAAGACAGCTCGCCCCACGGGTCCACCACGGTGGCGTTTTGGGAGCCGGCACTGACCGAACTCCGGGGCGAAAACGGCGCCAAGGAGCGCCGGACGGCAGTCGCCGAGACCGCCGATCTGCTGGCCAACCTGGTGTCCTCCCGGACCAGGACCATTGCGTTCATCAAGTCCAGGCGCGGGGCAGAGTCGATTTCCTCCATCGCCAAACGCCTCCTCGACGAGGTGGATCCCAGCCTGCCGCAGCGTGTGGCCGCGTACCGCTCGGGCTACCTGCCGGAGGAGCGGCGGGCCCTGGAAAAGGCGCTGCGCTCCGGTGAACTGTTGGGCGTCTCGAGCACGTCCGCGCTGGAGCTGGGCATTGACATTTCCGGTCTCGATGCAGTCCTGGTCGCAGGCTGGCCGGGCACCCGCGCGTCGTTGTTCCAGCAGATCGGCCGCGCGGGCCGCGCTGGCCAGGACGCGATCGCGGCCTTCGTGGCCAGCGACGACCCGCTGGACACTTACTTGGTGAACCACCCCGAGGCGATTTTCGACGTGTCGGTGGAGGCCACGGTCTTCGATCCCTCCAATCCATACGTTCTGGGCCCGCACCTGTGCGCCGCCGCCGCGGAACTGCCCCTCGGGTTCGCCGAACTGGAGCTCTTCGGTGCCACCGCGGAGAAGCTGCTGGACCGCCTGGTCCTGCAGGGATACCTGCGCAAACGGCCGGCAGGATGGTTTTGGACCCATCCGCAAAATGCCGCAGCCATGGTGAACCTCCGGGCCGACGGCGGAGGTCCGGTGAGCATAGTGGACGCGGAGACGGGCTCCTTGCTCGGCACCATGGATTCGCCGCAGACCCATTACCAGGCCCATACAGGAGCCATCTATGTCCACCAGGGCGACAGCTACGTGGTCGAAGACCTGAATGAGGACGACCACTGTGTGGTGGTGCGGCGGGCGAACCCGGACTACTACACGACCGCCCGGGACGTGACCCAGATCGAGGTCCTCGAAACGCAACGCACCACCCAATGGGGCGATGTGGCCGTGCATTTCGGCGATGTGAAAGTGACAACCCAGGTGGTCTCCTTCCAGCGCAAGGCGTTAATTTCGAACGAGATCCTCGGCGAAGAACCCTTGGAATTGGGCGCCAGGGACCTGTTTACCAAGGCGGTCTGGTTTGTCGTGGACAACCGCTCGCTGACCGGCGCGGGGCTGATCGAGGCACAGTTCCCCGGAGCGCTGCACGCTGCCGAGCACGCGGCCATCGGTCTCCTTCCGCTGGTGGCCTCCAGCGACCGCTGGGACATCGGCGGAGTGTCCACGGCCATCCACGCCGACACCGGAGTGCCCACCATCTTTGTCTACGACGGCCATCCCGGCGGGGCCGGCTTCGCCGAACGCGGCTACGACAAGGCGAGGTTGTGGCTGACCGCCACGCGCGACGCCATCAAGGCCTGCGAATGCGAGTCCGGCTGCCCCTCCTGCGTCCAGTCACCCAAGTGCGGCAACAAGAACAACCCGCTCGACAAGGACGCTGCCGTCACACTGATCGATGTGCTGCTCCAAGACGCCACCGAACTCATGCATGCCGGCAATCCCGGCACAACGGCCGCCGCGGCCGGGACCCCGGACGATCAGCCCGCCCAGCCGCTCCGCGCCTGACCACGTCTCAGCGGCCGGTTCGTGGGCGGCGGCCGTCAGGTTCGTGGGCGGGGCGGCAGGGCTGCACGTTCGTGCGAGCCGGGCGGCGCCAGGGCTGCACGCCAGGCCGCAGACGGATGCGCGGCTTCTGGCGACCGCCGGAGTTGGTGCATCTTTCACGGTGCTGGCCCGTTCCCGGCCGCAGGGGGCGGTCCGGCCCTGGCCAGTCCCGTGGCCGCCCCGAGGAACGGTCCGGCGCTGAACTCGGTGCGCACCTGAACGGTGTCGTCCGGTCCTTCGGCACAGGCAGCCAGTGTGGCGTTGTTCTTCAGCGCGACCTCTCGAGCCACAGCGCAGGGCTTGCCGGACGTGATGCCCCGCGCGGCATCCGCCGCAGCCAGCGCTGCCAGATCGGCGGCCGCCGCAGCCCTCGATGCCGCAACGGCCGATTCGGCCAAAAGCAGCAGCAGGGCCAACGCCATGATGACCACCAGCCCGAGTCCAAGGGCCAGGACGGTCCCCGATCCCAGCTCAAAAGACGTACACCGGTGCTGGGCGTGGGCGGGATCGGGGCTCCGGGGTCGCGGCCCGCGGGCCCGGGCACGGACAGGTGCAGGTGCAGGTGCAGGTGCAGGCGACATCATGTGCCGCCCCGCCATAGGGAACGGGAGACGCCTTTCAGTCCGGGCTCGTCCAGGCCGGGCCGTTGTGCCGCGCCGGGGGCCTCCGCACGCGCCCACGCGCTGGCGCTGAGGGCCCAGGGAACCAGGGAGCCAACGGCCCCGGGGACACGGCAGGAAACGGTGACCCGGTGCCACTCGCCGTCATGCGTCACCTCGGAGTCCGCCGTGTCGCCGGCGAGACGGCGGACAATCTCACCGACTTCGCCGGCCGCGGCTCCCCTCGCCACCGCCCGGGCACCGCCGCGGGCCGCTTCCTCAACGCGGAGCTGCATCACACCGGCCGCCGAACCCGCGAGCAGCACGGAGAGCAGGAGGACGACCGAGGGCAGTGCGACGGCGAACTCAGCCGTGACGGCTCCGCGGCACTCCGCCGTCGGCGGCGGGTCCACCCGGCCGCCGCTCCCCCGGGCGCGCCAGAGTCCGTTCATGGCAACGTGAGCGCCGTCCGGATGAGGTTCAGGAGGAACCCGCGGACCTCATCGCTGCGCATGATGAACACGAGGACCCCGGCGAAGCCCACGGCGGCCAGGGTTGCGATGGCATATTCAGCGGTAGCCATTCCCGCCTGCGAGGCCGGCGGCCCTGTACGTCCCCGCGGTTGAACGGGAACAACCGAGCTGGCGCCGGGGTAGATCTCATAGACCTCCGCAACGCCGCCCTCCCCTGCTTCAATGCGACGTGCAGCGGGAGTGTCCTGATTTGTTGACATCTGCTTTCCTTCCACGGGACACCGGCGTGATCGCCGGCTGATTCGACTCTCCCGGCTTGCACGTCGCGCCATAAGCCCCGATGGCAGCTAAGTGGAAAACGTGCCCGAAGATGCCGTCGTGGCGGCCTGTGGAGGAGAAGTCTCTGGCCCTTTCCGGGCGGCCAACGAACCGGTGATCCGCGGGCTGCCGGCATCACGTCGGAAGCAGCCCCAGAAGCACGGGCACGACGCCGAGGCAGACGAAAGCCGGCAGGGAGCACAGGCCCAGCGGCACCACGAGCTTCACCCCCAGCGCGGCCGCGCGCTGCTCGGCGGCCCTGTTGCGTTCGCGGCGAAGCCGGGCCGCCTGCGCATAGAGGAGCGCTGAGGAGGGGGCGCCGGTAAGCGCGGCGAAGGAAAGAGCGTCGTGCAGGGCCTGAAGTTGGGGCGCCCGGGCGCCGGAGCTGCGCCATGCCGTGGCCCAGTCCGCACCGATTGCGAGGGCTGACACAACCGGCCGAAGCTGCCGCCCGAGTTCCGGTGGCATGAGGGCGGCCACGAGGTCGAGGGACCGGCCAAGTCCGGCTCCCGCATCCAGCATGGCGCCGATCAGTTCCAGCATCATGGCGGTGTCCCGCAGGCCCGGGAGGCCGTGACGTCCGTGCCGGCCGGCGTCCTGGACCGTCGGGCGCCGGGCGGCCCCGCCAGCAGGCGCCCGAAGCTGGCGCCGGAGCCGCCGGCGGACACGGGCCGGACGGGCGAGGGCGACTGCGGCTGCCCCGGCAAGGCTCGCTGCCATCACGAATCCGGCAAGTTCGGGCCTCACGGCGACGACCGCGGCGTCACGTTGGTGCTTCCGCCGCGGCGCGGACGAGCCTTGTGGACCACAACCGGCCGACGGCGGTCAGCGCCACGCCCGCGCCCAACGCCGACAGGCCCCAAGGATTTCCCAGCAGTGTCGCTACCGGGTCCACGCCGAGCAACAGGCCGAGACCCAGGCCCGACAGGGGCAGCCAGGTCAGCAGACGAACGGTTGCGCGGGGCCCCGCCAAGGCCGTCTGCCGCGCCGCCTCGGCGTCGTCCTCCGTTTCAAGGTGGGCGGCAAAGCGCGCGAGGACATCGGCCAGGGGGCAACCGCTGGCTTCAGCAGTGTCAAAACATGCGGCGAGCTCGCCCCACACGCGCACGTCGCGGCGGGCCCGGATGCCGACGGCACCCCTGGTGACCGTGATGACGGCGCCCGCACCGGCGGAAACCGCGGAGACCTCGCGCCGGATGGCCGCGGCCACCGAGGACCCGCGCCGGGCGGCGGCACGCGCGGCTGCGAGGATCCTGCGGGACTCCGGGCCGAGGACCGTTCCGGCTCCGTTTGCGCTGCGGGGCTGGCCGGCGCTGTGAACTGCCGCCTGGGCCGCCGGCCCGTCCCGCGCGGCGTCACCACCGTACAGGGCCCACAGTTCATCCCACAGCCGGGCGGGGATGCGCCCTCCCTTCAACAGCGCGGCCAACTGCTGGACCAGGACTGTCATGGGGACGGCCCCGGCATCGGCGGATCCACCGCCGTGCCAACGGGTCATGCCCCCGACGGCTCGTCCTGGGCGGGATCCCGGCGACCCGTAGGCCGCGGGAGCTCGCGTGCCCGCGGCGTGCAAGGCCCTGCGGGTACGATGGCCGGCCGCGCGCGGGGTGGGAAAGGCCAGCCACACGGCCAGGACCAAAACGACGAGGAGGAAGACCGTCATCGCCGCGTCCAGGGCTGGAGGGATTCGCGGCCGGAACCCGGCGGCCGTCCTTCCAGCGGGGCCGCCTGCAGTCCGGAGGGGTCCGCCCCGGCCAACCCGGGATCCAGGCCGAGACGGCGCGCCAGCAGCGGCCAGGCTCCGCCGAAGCGGAGCTGGCCCTGTTGGATCTCCAGTGCGGCGGCGACTACCAGGCCCGAGTCTTGGACCTCCATGATTCCAACGCTCGCCACCTGGCGGCCCGATTCGGTCCGCTCGACGTGCACGACGACGTCGATCGCGCTGGCGACCTGCAGCCGTACAGCCTCCTGGCCCATGCCGGCGAGCGCGCCGAGGGCCGCCAGTCGGGCAGGCACAGCCGCCGCATCATTGGCGTGGATGGTCCCGCCGCCTCCGGTGTGTCCGGTGTTCATCGCCGAGAGCAGCTCGCGGACCTCGGCGCCGCGGCATTCGCCCACCACCAGCCGGTCCGGCCGCATCCTGAGGGCCTGGCGGACCAGTTCGCCCAAGTCGACGGCGCCACCTCCTTCCAGGTTTCCGTGCCGGGATTCCAGCGAGACGACGTGCGGGTGGACAGGATTCAGTTCTGCGGCGTCCTCAATCAGGACGAGTCTCTCCCCGGGGTGGCACAATCCCAGCAGCGTCGCCAGTAACGTGGTCTTCCCCGAACCGGTGGCCCCGCTGATGAGGAAGCTCAGCCTGGCCGCCACCATGCGTTCGAGCACGGACTGGACCAGGCTCCCGGGCGTCCCGGCCCCGAACATGCCGGCGCGCTTCAGCTCGGGCATGGAGAAGACCGCGGCCCGGCGGATCCGCACGCTCAGGAGCGTCCCGGCCGTGGAAATGGGCGGCAGCACCGCGTGCACCCGGTAGCCGCCGTCGAGCCGGACATCGACGCACGGCGAACCGTCATCCAGGCGGCGGCCACCGGCCGCCACCAGCCTCGCGGCGAGGGCCCGGATCTGCGGTTCCCCGGAAAAGACGACCGGAGCCTTTTCCAGACCGCGGCCGCGGTCCAACCAGACCGAGTCCGGCCCGTTGACAAAGATGTCTGTCACGGCGGGATCACGGGTGAGCGGTTGCAGGGGGCCCAGGCCGTTCAATTCCGCGCTGATGCTCTCCACTGCGGCCAGGGCGCCTGCCGTGCCGAGCAGCCGCCCGCTCGCCTGGACCGCAGCCGCGACCCTTGAGGGGGTCACCGGGGAGGCATCGGCCATGACGGACTCGCGCACGGACTCCAGCAGCGTCTGGTCGAGAAGTCCCTGCGAGCGGCGGCGGCCCGGTGCCCGCCGGGCCGGACGTTCCGGTCCGGCCGGTTCTTCAGCCGCGTGGGCACTCATGAGTCGTCTCCGCCGTTCAGCTCAAGGAGTCCGGCCGCGAACCGGCGGACGGCGCGGTGCCGGCCGGTTTCGAGAAGGCGGCCGAGTTCCGTTGCCCCGGCCAGATCCTTGATGTCCGGCATGATGCCCTGAAGGACAAGCCCCACGGAGCCGGCGATCAGCGGCGCATCCAAGGCGGCGCCGCGACTGGCCCGGACCACGAGCGCGGTGTCCACGGGTGGAAGCTCCTGCAGCAGCCAGGCCGTGGCGACGGCGGCCCGGAGCCGGGCGGGCGCCACGACGATGATCCGGTCGCATTCGCCGGCGAAGGCCCGCAAAGCATCCCGTTCCCGGCCGATATCCAGCACCACCAATTCGCAGCCGCGGCGCGCGGCGTCAAGAACCGCGGCCACGGTGGTGGCGTCCACCCCGGCGGCTTTGTCACGGGTTCCCGGCCACGACAGGAAGGAGAATCCACCGGCGACCGGCAGCGACTCCTCCAGCTGGGCGGGGTCGATACTGCCGCTCACCCCGGCCAGATCCGGCCAGCGGAGCCCGTGGGTTTCCTCGGCGGCCAGCGCCAGTTCCAGGCCCCCGCCCCGGGGGTCGCCGTCGATCAGCAGAACCCGGATCCCGGCCCCGGCGGCGGCCTGCGCGATCCAGATGGCGGCGGTCGTGGCCCCGGCACCGCCGCAGCCGCCGGTGAGACCCAGCACCAGTCCGCCGGCTTCCGGGGCGCGGGACCGGCTCAGGTATTCCGCCAGCCAGGCGGCCGCGTCCGGCAACACCGCGACGCGTTCGGCCCCGATGGCGGCGGCCAGATGCCATAACCCTTCTCCGTCACCTTCGAGGCCGAGCATCACGGCAGGGGTCCTCCGCCGGGACGGCAACCCGCGGATGTCGCTGCCCACCAACACGGCGGCCGCGGCGTCCCAGAACGGCGCGGCCTCGGCAACGTCCTGCACCGTCCGCAGCTGGCCCCCGGCTGCTGCGACGATGCGTTCCACCTCGCTGCGCAGCACATCGGCGCCGGTTACCAGCAGGATTTCCGCGGAATCCCCGGGGGTCCAGGGCTCATGCGCCCGCGGTGGCGGTGAGCCTGGACCATGGTGCTGGTGCCTGTTCATGCTGCCACTGTGCCCGGGCCGGGACCGCAACGGAACCGCCGTCGTGGGCTATGTGAACAAGTCCGGCGTCTTTCCTGCACCGCGGCCGGGGACCGAGCACGGACCACGTCCCGGAGCAGGGCAGAATTGATCCTATGTATCTGCTGCTCGCTGCCCACGCCGACGGCGCGGCACTGCAGCACCTCACGGCCGATGGCGCCCCCGAACCCTCCAATCCGGAACCCCGCGTGGTCAGGCCCGGCGACCTCGCCGGATTAGTGCGCGAGCTTGAGGAACGGCACCCGCGCTGGATCTGGCACCGTACGCAGGACTGGTATCCCGCGTTGCTGCGCGCCGGGGTGGAACTCGAGCGCTGCTACGACCTCACCTTGTGCGGTTCGATCCTGGCCCACTCGGAGTTCACCGCCCACACCGGCTACGCGCAGGCGGCGGAGAAGCTGACCCAGGACGACGAGCTGCACCAGCCATCGCGGGGACTGCAGCCTCCTGCCCCGCCGCCGGAACAGGGGGCCCTGTTTGATGCCCCGGCCTCCGGCCACCGACCCGGCCAATCCCTTGAGGCTCTCCGGGCCGAGTACGCCGCGCAGCAGGAGGCCCTTCGCCAGGCGGGACCTGCGCCCGGAACCGCCTCCGGCACGGTCGTCGTCACTGACCCCGGCCGGCGCCAACGGCTCCAGCTGCTGCTCGCGGCCGAATCCGCCGGAGCCATGATCGCCGCCGAAATGCAGCACACCGGCGTCCCGTGGCGGGAGGAACTGCACGAGCAGATTCTCGCGGAGCACCTCGGACGTCGCCCGGCTCCCGGCCAGCGGCCGGCCAAACTCGAATCGCTCACGGCCGAACTGAGGCTGCTGCTGAAGTCGCCGGCGCTGAATCCGGACTCCCCGCAGGAGCTCATGCGCGCCCTGCACCGCAACGGCATCGAAGTGAAAACCACCCGCCAATGGGAGCTGAAAGAATCCAGCCACCCCGTGATCGTGCCGCTGCTGGCCTACAAGAAACTGGCCCGTCTCCACGCGGCAAACGGCTGGGCGTGGCTTGATACCTGGGTGAAGGACGGCAGGTTCCAGCCTGAGTACGTGGTGGGCGGCGTGGTCTCGGGCCGGTGGGCGTCGCGGGGCGGCGGGGCGCTGCAAATCCCGCGCCAGGTCCGCGGCGCGGTCCACGCCGATCCCGGCCACAAACTGATCGTTGCCGACGCCTCGCAGCTGGAACCGCGTGTGCTCGTGGCGCTGGCCCAGGATTCCAAAATGGCCGAGGCCGCCCGGGACAAGGACCTTTATGCCGGCATTGCCGCCCAAGGCTTCGGCGGCGACCGGGCGAAGGCGAAGGTGGCCCTCCTTGGGGCCATCTACGGGGCGACCACGGGCGAGTCCGGCCGGCTGATGCCCCAGCTGGCCCGCACCTACCCCCGCGCCGTGGGCTTCGTCGAACAGGCTGCCCGCGACGGCGAAGCCGGCAGGACCGTGACTTCGCGCCTAGGCCGGAGCAGCCCGCCGCCGTCGGAGCGCTGGCTGCAGAGCCAGCACTCCACCACCGCGGAAGAACAGCGCCGGGCGGACTCGATCGCACGCTCGCGCGGCCGCTTCACCCGGAACTTTGTGGTCCAGGGCTCGGCCGCTGACTGGGCGGCATGCTGGCTCGCGGAACTGCGACGGAGGCTTCGCGCCATACGGGCGGAAGGCGCAGCCGCCGGCGAACTGGTGTTCTTCCTCCACGACGAGGTGATGGTGCACTGCCCCGAAATCGCAGTCCCAGATTGCATCAAGGCGATCGAGGACTCCGCTACTGCCGCCAAGGAGCTTTTGTTCGGCCGGATTCCGGTCGAATTTCCGGTCAGCGTGGCCGTCGTGGACTCGTACGACAACGCCAAATGAACGACCGAAGTCACCGCCTGTAACGTACCCGTCGGTAGCGTTGTGTGCGCTCCGTCACCGGGCTACCCTCGGAAAGGCCGGCGAAATTCCCGTACGATCCGCCGGCTATTGCAACGACGCAAGGAAATTGGGGAGGCAGCGGTTTGGCTGGCATTTTTGAGATCGCGCAGGCTGGCGACAAGGCATATTTCTTCAGGCTGACGGCAGCGGATGGCACAGTAGTGGCCGTGTCCCCGCTCTTCAGCTCCATCAAGAGCGCGGCGGCGGGCATCAACGCCGTGCGCGAGAATGCCGCGACCGGCCTGGTTGTGGATCGTTCCGGTGCTCACCGGCGGGTCGCCACCAGCAGGTCGGGAGGACGGGCGATGGCTCCCTTGGCGGGCAGCCCGGTGGCTGCCGGCTAGGTGGCCGCAACCCCGTTGCTGCCGGGCAGGCAGCCCGGTGGCTGCCAGCGAGCGGACCGGCCGGCAGGTCGGCGCCGTGCCGGCTTCACACATCAATCCCGTAGAGCCGCGCGCGGTCCCAGGGCACGGCCCAGCCCAGCTGTTCAAAAAGCTGGTTCAGGATCATCCCGGTAAAACCCCACACCACGACGCCGTTGACGGTGAAGGCTGGGCTCTGGAATGTCTGGCCGGCCCGGCTGACCGTGGCCATCACCCTGTTGTCCGGGTCCAGCAGGTCCCTGACCGGGACCCGGAACACCTGCGCGGATTCACCGTAGTCGACCACCCGGACCGGCGACTGGGCAGCCCACCAGGCCAGGACCGGTGTCACCAGGAAATTGCCCCGGGGCAGGGCCAGTTCAGGCATTACGCCGAGTACGTCCACCCCCGCAGGGTTCAGGCCAGTCTCCTCCTCCGCCTCGCGGAGGGCCGCGTCCACCACGGACTCACCCGGATCGATGCCGCCGCCGGGAAACGCCACCTGCCCGGGATGGTCCTCCAGCGTTTGGGCCCGCTGCAGGAGCAGCACGTCCAAATCGGCCGGAGCCAGCAACTTCTCCGACACCGCGGGGACGTTGTCCAGCGCACCAAAGAGCATCAGCACCGCTGCCCTACGGACCCGCTCCCCGGGTTCGACGGCGAGTTCCCGCCACCGCGGATCCGGGGCCGGCGCCGTGCCCGCCTCCACCGCGGCAACGAGGTCGACGAGGTCCTGGCGCGCGGTCACGGCTGTTTCCTCTGCGATTCCATCCGGATTTCCGCGGCGCGGTGCGTCTCGGCCAGCAGCCGGGCCAACAGTTGTTCCTGGCCCGGGGCGAGTTCGTACTTCAGCAGTTTTTTTGCCTTCTCCGGGTCGGTTTCCCCCATGCCGTAGCTGGGGCACCAATTGGCCACCGCGCAGGCGCCGCACGCCGGCTTGCGGGAATGGCAGACGCGGCGGCCGTGAAAGACGACGCGGTGCGAGAGCATGGTCCAGTCCTTCGGCTCGAACAGCTCAGCGACGTCCGACTCGATCCGGACCGGATCATCCGACTCGGTCCAGCCTAAGCGCCGGGCCAGCCGGCCGAAGTGGGTGTCCACCGTGATGCCCGGAATGCCGAAGGCATTGCCCAGCACGACGTTCGCGGTTTTCCGCCCGACGCCGGGCAGCGTCACCAGGTCCGCGAGCCGGCCCGGCACCTCGCCGTCGTACTCGTCCACCAGCCGGGTGCACAGCGCCAGGAGATTTCTGGCCTTGGCGCGAAAGAAGCCGGTGGGCTTGATAATGGCCTCCAGCTCGGCCGGATCCGCCTCCGCCATCCGCCGCGCATCCGGGTAGCGCGCGAACAGCAGGGGCGTGATCTGGTTGACCAGCACGTCCGTGGTCTGCGCGGACAGCACGGTGGCTATCACGAGTTCGAACGGCGTGCGGAAGTCCAGCTCCGCGTGGGCGTAGGGGTACTGCTCCGCGAGTTCCCGGTTGATCCGGCGCGCGCGGCGCTTGAGCGCCAGCATTGACTCCCCCGACGCCCGCGGCGCACCCGGCTTGGCGCTCCCCGGGATCGGGGTGCCGGGTACCGCGCTGCCGGATTCCGTGGTCACGGCGGCGGACTAACCGCGTTCGATGTTGCTGAGGTCCCGCAAAACGCCGAGCCGGCCGTCGGTGTGCTGGACCAGGAACTCGTTGCCGCGGTCCTCCAGGGCAAGGACCCAGCCGCCGGGTTCAATGACGAACGCCGGGGCACCGGTGCGCACATCGACGGCGGTGCGGGGCTGCGCGACGGCGAACCAGAAGGCCTCGTGCACGGGGTGGACATCGTCCTCCGCGGGCCGGCTGGCGGGATCAACGGTCGCGCCGATGGGTTCCTGCGGCCGGGCCTGTTCCTGCGGCCGGACCTGGGGGTTGACTGTAGTGGGGGCACTGCCGCCGGTGGCGGCCGGCACGCCGGCGGCCTGGGTCTGTTCCGCGGCGGGAGCGGACTGTGCAGCGGCACCAGCGGCAGCGGCACCAGCGGCGGCACCGGCACCGGCACCGGCGGCAGGGACGCCGGCGGTCCGGGTCTTGTCCGCGGCGGGCGGAGCAGACTCCGGAGCCGGGGCCTGCGTCGGGGCCGTCGATGAATCCGTAGATGCCGGCGCAGCCGCGCCGGCGGCCGGCACAACGCCCGAGATCTGGGTCTCCGGTGCACCGGCCGCAGCGCTGGGGGCTGCCGCGGACGCCGCACCCGCCGAAGATGCCCCGCCAGGGGTCCCGGCAGGTGTGGTTGCCGCCGGCGTGGCCGCCTGGCTGCCGGTGGCCGGACGCTTGGCCCACCCCGCGGCCGCGCCGGAAGCAGCCTCCCCGGAATTGACCGGGCCGGACGCAACCGGGCCGGATGCGGCCGCCAGAGAGCCGCCCGCCCCGGCTGCACCCGCACCCGCAGCGTCCTTGGTCAATTTGGATTCCTTCGGTTGCTTCGGTTGCTTCGGCGCCTTCGGTGCCCGGGGCTTTCGCACCGGGACAACAGCTTCGCGGGCAACCACGTGGGCAGACGCGTCCTCCCGGCCCAGGAAGTCGCCGGCAAAGAACGGGATCCAGCGGCCCAGCACCGTGGCGGCGAAGAGCCCCAAAGCGCCCAGGAGCGCGATCAACATGCTCGGCACGAACGCCCCGGCGGCGGCGAGGAAAAAGAAGGCCAGCGTGAAGGACGCTACAACGGACGCGAACTGGTCGATCGACAGGGATCCGATCCGGATCTTGGTCGACGGGCTGAGGCGGCGGGCCACAAACAACGCGGTGACAATGAGCGGCAGAACGATGCCCAGGCCCAGGAAGAAGAGGCTGCCCAGGTTCCAGAGGTTATAGGCGAAGGCAAACATCGGAATCAGTGAGGCGATGAAAAGAAGCAGCGTGGAGCCGAAAACGGTGAGGTCACGGATGGTGAACGGGCCGAGGACGGCTTCGTTCTTCTTCCCGGTCTTTTTGTCCACCGTGAAGCGTGGCGCGTCCCCGAACCCGGCGGGCCCCGGCTGCGCCGTTCCACCCTGGTTCTGGGCGGGCGCCCGGAGCTGCCCGTTGTCTTGCTCGTTCATTCCGTATCTCCTTAGCATGGCGGCACCCTGGACAGCGCCGTCTAACGGCAGGCAAGGACAGGACCGCAAGCGGTCCGGTCGCCTCCATCGGATGTCACAACTTCATCTCAGCCTAGCCAAGTGAATGGCCGATCACTAGCTGACAAGCCGAGGGCGGACGCAGCAGAATTCCCCAGATTTCCGAATCCCGGACGCTTGCCCCGGCCCGCCGTCCGGCGCCCGGGACAGACCACTCGGCGCTTAACGAACACCGCTCACGGAGCTGTTTGTGACGGGGCGCACGTTTGGTCGGACCCAAGTATTAGTGTTGATGCCAGACAGCGCTAGCGGCACTGCCGCCGTCTGCCGCCGCCCGACGTCGCGCAAGCGGCCCGGCGCGACGGTGACGGGCACGGCCGCGCAGCCCGGATCGATGAATGATGAGGTTCACCATGTCCCAGCAGACACCCGGCTCCATGGCCACGCAGATGCCCCAGGGCGATGCCTTCGAAAACCTGTCGCAGGAGAACCGCCGTTTCGCGCCGTCCGCCGAGTTCGCCGCGAACGCAGTGGTCACCGCCGCCGATTACGCCGAGGCCGACGCCGACCGTCCCGCCTTCTGGGCGAAGCAGGCCCGGGAGCTGCTGAGCTGGTCCAGGGACTTCACCCAGGCGCTGGACTGGTCCGACCCGCCGTTCGCTAAGTGGTTCGTCGGCGGCGAGGTCAACGCGGCCTACAACGCCCTGGACCGGCACGTCGAGGCCGGCAACGGGGACCGGGTGGCCATCTACTTCGAGGGCGAGCCCGGCGACACCCGCACCTATACCTACGCGCAACTGACCGAGGAGGTGAAGAAGGCCGCGAACGCGTTCGAGTCCCTCGGCGTGGCCAAGGGCGACCGGGTGGCCGTGTACCTGCCCATGATTCCCGAGGCCGTCATCACCCTGCTGGCCTGCGCCCGGATCGGCGCGATCCACTCCGTGGTCTTCGGCGGCTTCTCCGCCGAAGCCCTGCGCTCCCGGATCGACGACGCCGAGGCCAAGCTCGTGGTCACGGCCGACGGCACGTACCGCCGCGGCAAGCCCAGCGCGCTCAAGCCCGCCGTCGACGACGCGTTGTCCCACGAGGGTGACGGCACCGGACACACCGTGCAGAACGTCGTGGTGGTCAAGCGCAACGGCCAGGCCGTGGACTGGCACGAGGGCCGGGACCACTGGTGGGCGGACACCGTCGGCGCCGCGTCCGCCGAGCATACCGCCGTCGGGCACGACTCCGAACACCCGCTCTTCATCCTTTACACCTCCGGCACGACGGGCAAGCCCAAGGGCATCCTGCACACCACCGGCGGCTACCTCACCCAGGGCGCCTACACGCACAAGGCGGTCTTTGACCTCCACCCGGAGACCGACGTCTACTGGTGCACCGCCGACGTCGGCTGGATCACCGGGCATTCCTATGTCGCCTATGCCCCGCTGATCAACGGCGCCACCCAGGTCATGTATGAGGGCACCCCGGATTCCCCGCACCAGGGCCGCTGGTGGGAAATCGTGGAGAAGTACAAGGTCTCCATCCTCTACACCGCCCCCACCGCGATCCGCACCTTCATGAAGTGGGGCAAGGACATCCCGGCCAAGTCCGACCTCTCCTCGATCCGGGTCCTCGGTTCCGTCGGCGAACCCATCAACCCCGAAGCCTGGATGTGGTACCGCGAGGTCATCGGCGCCAACGCCGGCAAGAACGGCGAACGCAAGCAGAACCCCGCGCCGATCGTGGACACCTGGTGGCAGACCGAGACCGGGGCGCAGATGATCGCCCCGCTGCCCGGCGTCACGGCCACCAAGCCCGGCTCGGCCCAGGTCGCGCTGCCGGGCATCGCCGYGGACGTCGTGGACGAACTCGGCGAATCCGTACCCAACGGCCACGGCGGCTTCCTGGTGATCCGYGAACCGTGGCCTGCGATGCTGCGCGGGATCTGGGGCGACCCGGAGCGGTTCAAGGAAACGTACTGGTCCCGCTTCGAAACCATGTACTTCGCCGGCGACGGCGCCAAGAAGGACGAGGACGGCGACTTCTGGCTGCTGGGCCGGGTCGATGACGTGATGAATATTTCCGGCCACCGCCTCTCCACCGCCGAAATCGAGTCCGCCCTCGTCTCCCACCCCGCGGTCGCGGAAGCCGCCGTCGTCGGAGCCGCGGACGAGACCACCGGCCAGGCCGTCGTCGCCTTCGTAATCCTCCGCGCCGACGCCACGGACTCCGGCGACGCGACCGTCCAGGAACTCCGCAACCACGTGGCCAGGGAAATCGGCCCGATCGCCAAGCCCAAGATCATCCTCGTGGTCCCGGAACTGCCCAAAACCCGGTCCGGCAAAATCATGCGCCGCCTGCTCAAGGACGTCGCCGAAGGCCGCGAAGTTGGCGACGCGACCACCCTGGCAGACAACACGGTCATGGCCCAGATCGCCCAGTCACTGAAGAAATAGCCGGCTCGTTCCGATAGGGGTTCGTCGGCAGTGTTTGACTGGCCTGTTTGTCCGGCGGCGGCGCCGCCCACCGTGGTGGGCCGCGCCGCCGTCGTCGT